>NZ_JBEYYB010000005.1:0-471334 GCF_040645335.1 Streptomyces sp. NPDC046821
AACGCGTACACGATCGCGACCAGCACACCGATCGCCACCACCGCGGCCACATAACGGCCGAAGTGACGGACCGGAATCGCCTTGATGGCCTCGGGGCGGGCGGGGGGCGGCGAGGTGTCCTCGGGGCCGTCGGTCTTGTCGATGTCAACAGACACGGGTCTTGCCTTTCAAACGGCTGGGTGACGAGAGGGTGCGGTCACTTGCCGCCGTTGATGCCGGCTTCCTTCACGGCGCCCGCCTCGACGCCCCACTTCGCGACGATCTTGTCGTACTCACCGCTCTTGATCACCGCGTTGAGCGCCGCCTGCAGCGCGTCCCGCAGCTGGGTGTTCCCCTTGGCCACCGCGATCCCGTACGGCGCCGCCTCGACCTGGTCGCCGACGATCTCGAAGTCCTTGCCGCCACCGGAGGTCTTCACCGCGTACGCCGCCACCGGGAAGTCCGACGAACCGGCGTCGGCGCCGCCCGAGCGCACCCGGGTCTGCGCCTGCTGGTCGTTGTCGAAGGCCTCGATGGAGAGCTTCTTGCCGGCGGGGCACTTCTTCGCCTGGGCCTTCGCCAGGTCGTCCGAGACCGTGCCGCGCTGCACGGACAGCGTCTTGCCGCACAGGTCGGCCCAGGTCTTGATGCCCTGGGTCTTGCCCTTGAGGGTGTAGTTGGAGACGCCCGCGTTGAAGTAGTCGACGAAGTCGACGCCCTCGCCGACCTTCTTGCCCGTGTCCGGGTCGACACCGTTCTCACGGTCCTTGGTGTCGGTCATCGCCGACATCGCGATGTCGTACCGCTTGGACCGCAGACCGGTGATCAGCGTGTCGAACGTGCCGTTCTCGAACTGGAACTTCACGCCCAGCTGCTTGCCCATGGCGTCCGCCAGGTCCGGGTCGATACCGACCGTGTTCCCGTTCTTGTCCTTGAACTCCACCGGCGCGTACGCGATGTCCGAACCCACCATGATGACGCCCTTGTCCCGCACATCCTTGGGGAGCTTGTCCGCCAGCGGAGCGCTCTTGGCGTTCGTGGAACCCGAGCTCTTGTCCTTGGTCTGGTCACCGCAGCCGGAGAGCAGCAGCGAGCCGGCGACCGCGATCGCTCCGACCACGGCAATCCGGGACTTAGCGGACTTCGCGGCGGTCGAACGACGGGTGGTGCCTGCGGTCATTTCAGGTTCCTCCGGCAGGGTGAGGGAGACGCCGATACTGAGATCGTGCACACATCTTCGAGTGTCGCGACCTCGCGTGATTACGGCATCTTGCCATTCGGACCCGGCCGTTCAGGGGTCCTGCAATGTCAAAATCAGATAACGGGTGAACTGCGGCGTTCGGGATGCCAAAGGATGACTGCCGCCCGGCGGAATAAGATCTACGGCGATATCGCCGTGAGGCCGGAAGATTTCCGGTCACCCCTGACGCGTCTCAATATGTGAGCGGAGCCCGGACGGCCTTGAGGTTCACTTGAGGTCCTGTCCTTAATATCCGGGTCCTGGTCTATGAGTCATGTCACCGAACTGTGATCGATCACAGATGGACTCGTCCGGGGCGGTGTACTTCAGGTATGAAGGTTCTTTACACCCCTCATCCGGGGCTCAGGACGCGCGTGCGGCGTGTCCCTCGCGTACTGACCCGTACGAGTGCAAAAACCCGACAAGTGGGTCATACGCGGTGCCCATCCGTTCCTCAACCAGGGGCGGACCCACCCTCAACTGATTGATTTAAAGACTTAAGGGGTCATGCAAGTGGCAGCGGAGATCGTCAACCCTCGCAGCGATGAGAGCGCCGAAGAGCCTTTCGACCCGGCTTTCGCGCTCCACCGCGGCGGCAAGATGGCCGTCCAGGCCACCGTGCCGGTGCGCGACAAGGACGACCTGTCCCTGGCGTACACGCCGGGCGTCGCGAAGGTGTGCTCCGCCATTGCGGAGAACCCTGAGCTGGTCCACGACTACACGTGGAAGTCGTCCGTCGTGGCCGTCGTCACCGACGGCACCGCGGTGCTCGGCCTCGGCGACATCGGTCCCGAGGCGTCCCTCCCGGTGATGGAGGGCAAGGCGATCCTGTTCAAGCAGTTCGGCGGCGTCGACGCCGTGCCGCTCGCGCTCGCCACCACGGACACGGACGAGATCATCGAGACCGTCGTCCGCCTCGCCCCCTCCTTCGGTGGCGTGAACCTCGAGGACATCTCGGCGCCGCGCTGCTTCGAGATCGAGCGCCGCCTCCAGGAGCGCCTCGACATCCCGGTCTTCCACGACGACCAGCACGGCACCGCCGTGGTCACGCTGGCCGCCCTGAAGAACGCCGCCAAGCTCAGCGGGCGCACGCTCGGCGAGCTGCGCGCCGTGATCTCGGGTGCCGGTGCCGCCGGTGTCGCCATCGCCAAGTTCCTCCTCGAGGCCGGCCTCGGCGACGTGTCGGTCGCGGACCGCAAGGGCATCGTCAGCCGTGACCGCGACGACCTCACGGACGTCAAGCGCGAGCTGGCCGAGATCACCAACAAGGCCAACATCTCCGGCTCCCTCGAGGCCGCCCTCGCCGGCGCCGACGTCTTCATCGGCGTCTCCGGCGGTACGGTCCCCGAGCCCGCGGTCGCCTCGATGGCTCCCGGCGCCTTCGTCTTCGCGATGGCCAACCCGAACCCCGAGGTTCACCCCGACGTGGCCCACAAGTACGCGGCGGTCGTCGCGACGGGCCGCTCGGACTACCCGAACCAGATCAACAACGTCCTCGCCTTCCCCGGCATCTTCGCCGGTGCGCTCCAGGTGCGGGCGTCGCGGATCACCGAGGGCATGAAGATCGCCGCCGCCGAGGCGCTCGCCGACGTCGTCGGTGACGAGCTGTCCGCCGGCTACGTCATCCCCTCGCCGTTCGACGAGCGGGTCGCCCCCGCGGTCACCGCCGCCGTCGCGGCCGCCGCGCGCGCCGAGGGCGTCGCCCGACGCTGACCCCGCCCCGCAAGGGCCCCGACCGCGCCCCGTGCGCCACGGATCACTCCGTGGGGCACGGGGCGCGGCGCGTTGTCACGGGTGGGCTGCGGGTGGCGGGCTGTGGACGGCGCCGCCTGACGGCGGAGGTGCGCGGCGCGCGTCACAGCCCCACGGTGTTCCGCGCCGCCCCCGCCCGCACCTATCGTCATGGTCATGTTCGCTGCCTACGCCGCCCGAATCGACCGTGACCAGCCGCTCGACGGCCTTGAGTTGGGGGAGCGCCCGGCCCCCGAGGCCCGCCCCGGCTGGACGACCGTGAACGTCAAGGCCGCCTCCCTCAACCACCACGACCTGTGGTCCCTGCGCGGGGTCGGACTCGGCGAGGAGAAGCTCCCGATGATCCTCGGCTGTGACGCCGCCGGGATCGACCAGGACGGCAACGAGGTCGTCCTGCACTCCGTCATCGGCCAGTCCGGCTACGGGGTCGGCCCCCGCGAGGGCCGCTCCATCCTCACCGAGAAGTACCAGGGCACCTTCGCCGAGCAGGTCACCGTGCCCGAGTGGAACGTGCTGCCCAAGCCGAAGGAGCTCAGCTTCGAGGAGGCCGCCTGCCTGCCCACCGCGTGGCTGACGGCGTACCGGATGCTGTTCACCAACGCCGGTGTGCGGCCCGGTGACTCCGTGCTGGTGCAGGGCGCGGGCGGCGGCGTCGCCACGGCCGCGATCGTCCTCGGCAAGGCGGCCGGGCTTCGCGTCTTCGCGACCAGCCGTGACGAGGCCAAGCGCAAGCGGGCCCTGGAGCTCGGCGCCGTCGAGGCCGTGGAGTCGGGTGCGCGGCTGCCGCAGAAGGTGGACGCCGTCATCGAGACCGTGGGCGCGGCGACCTGGTCGCACTCCATCAAGTCGCTCCGGCCCGGCGGTACGGTCGTCATCTCCGGTGCCACCAGCGGTGACCGTCCCTCGCACGCCGAGCTGACGCGGGTCTTCTTCCTGGAGCTGAAGATCGTCGGCTCGACGATGGGCTCGAAGGACGAGCTGGAGGATCTGCTCTCCTTCTGCGCGGCCACCGGGGTGCGTCCCGTGATCGACGAGGTCCTTCCGCTGGACCGCGCCCGCGAGGGCTTCGCGCGGATGGAGTCCGGCGACCAGTTCGGCAAGATCGTGCTGACGGTCTGACGGTCTGACGGTCTGACCCGGTCCTGGGCTGACGGTGGTCGAGGGGCGGCGCCTCTCGACCATCGCTGCGGGAGGGGTCAGCCTCTGGTCGCGCCGGGGGCCCGCAGCGACGCCCCGATGTGTGCTGCCGCCTCCGACAAGTGGCGTCTGGCATCCCGGAATTGATCCTCCGTCACCCCGTGATCCCGCGCCGCGTCACGGATGTCGTCCCGGAAGCGGTCGAGAAGTCGGTCCAGGTCACGGGACGGGTCACCGGTCGACTCTTCCTGACTCCATGACGGGATGTACTCGGCGGGGATGTCGTCGTACGTGAAGCGGACTTCGGGCTTCACGTCTTCCGATGGGGCCGCGCCCTCAGAGCGCGCCGCACCCTCCGAGGCCCGCCCCGTACCCTCCGCCTCCTTACTGAGATACGTGCCGAACTCGCCGAATTCCCTGGCCAGTTCGGACAGCCCCTCCCTGACCCCCGTCGGCCAGTCGCCCTTCGCGAAGTGGTCCTGGACCTGGTCCTGCACGCGCCTCGCCAGCCGCTGGACCTGCTCCTGCGCCTGCTCGTGCGCCTGTTCCTGCGCTTCCTTGGCCTGCCGGCGCGCACGCTGGGCCTCCTCGCGGGCCCGGCGGCTCTCGTCCTTCGCGCGCCGCGCCTGCTCCTTCCACTCCTGCCGGGCCCGGCGCAGCTCCTCCTTGGCCGCGCGCCACGCCTCCTTGTCCCCGAAGTCCTGGAAGTCGCCGAACGGGCTCGGCCGCTCGCCCGTACCCGTCGTCCCGCCAGGAGTGCCAGGACCGCCCGGACTGCCAGGACCGCCCGGCCCGCTCCGCGCCTCGGAGGCCGCCGCCCGCATCTCGCGCCGCAGATCGCCCGCCGCACCCCGCACGTCGTCCCGGATCTCCGCGGCGAGCTCCGCCACGGACTCGCGGATCTCCAGCTCCAGATCGGCCAGTTCGCCACTGCGGCCGGCCAGCTCGGCGCGGCCCGCGTCGGTGATCGAGTAGACCTTCCGCCCGCCCTCCGTGGCGTGCGTGACCAGGCCCTCGGCCTCCAGCTTCGCCAGGCGTGGGTACACAGTGCCGGCCGAAGGCGCGTACAGGCCCTGGAAGCGTTCCTCCAGGAGGCGGATCACCTCGTAACCGTGGCGCGGGGCCTCGTCGAGCAGCTTGAGGAGGTACAGGCGCAGGCGGCCGTGGGCGAAGACGGGGGGCATGTCAGAGCACCTTCTTGTCGGCCGGGCCACCGGAGGGGGCCGGCGAATCCGTGGGGGAGTCCGCGACGGGGGCCGATGCCTCGTCCTCCGCCGGCGGCCTGCGCAGGAGCGCGATCGAACCCGAGACCGTGGTCGCCTTGAGTCTGCCCCGGCCCGCGCCGAGCTTGCCCGTGATGCTCTTGGCGCCCCACTGGCCGTTCACCCGCAGGTCCTCGAAGGCGTTCGACACGGAACCGCTCGCCGTGTTCGCCTCGACCCGGGCGTCCGCCGGGTGGGGGAGGCGGATCGCGATCTCGCCCGAGACACTCGTCAGGTGCACATCCGTCGCACGGTCGGCCGGGTCGAGGTCCACGATCATCGAACCGGCCACCGAGTCCGCCCGCACCGACGGGCCCGCGCCCGCGACGACGGTCAGATCACCGGACACGGAGTTGAAGCGCAGGTCGCCCGTGACCGCCTGGGCCTCGACGTTCCCCGAGACCGTGTCCGTGCGCACCTCACCCGCGACGCCGACCAGGGTGGTGTCACCGGTGACGCCCTTGACCTCCGTACGCCCCTCGATCCCGGAGACGACCGCGCCCGCGCCGACGACGCCGACCTCGACGCGCGTGCCCGCCGGGACCGCCAGGGACACGACGGCGCTGCGCCGCCAGCTCTTGCGGTCGAGCCACTTCTTCAGGAAGCCCTTCCAGGGCAGGTCGTCGTAGGCGACGGACAGCTCACCGCGCTTCAGGGTCACCTGGAGCGGGGGACCGTCGATCTCGGTCACCTCCAGGCGGGCGGAACCTTCGTCGGTGCCCACGACGTTCACCGTTCCGTTGACCACGCGGACGCGGAGTGTCGTCACAGGGTCGTCGAACGTGAGCTTCTGCGGCTCTGTCACGGACCACTCGGGCATGGTGCGACCTCCTCGACGGGACGGATCGGAGCAGAACGCGACCTGTCGCGTCCCACTTCATTCACGATATATCGCGGTTACGGAAAGTCAAGACAGTCGTGACTTCCTTCCGTCGGGCAGTCGCGCCTCCCGCGCATCTCCGGTCACCCATCTCAGGGCCAAACGCCGCAAACTGTCCTAGCGTGGATTCATGCCGTCCGACGCCAACGCCCCGCAGGCCAGGGCCGCCGGAGCGCTCCTGCTCTGCCGTGCCGCTCCCGCGACCGTCGGCCCCGCCGCCCGGCCCCTGCGCGAACGCATGTTGCTGGCCCAGGCGGGACTCGAGTGGAGCGTCCTCGTCCCCGAGGGCAGGCCCTGGCTGCAAGGCGGCGAACGCGTCGACACAGTCCTCGCCGGCTGGGCCGCCGCCCTCGCCGTCAGCTCACCGTGGCCGGTGCTCGCCCTGTGGTGGGACGCCGAACACAGCGGCTACACCCTGGCCTCGGGCTTCCGCCGTCCCGTCGGCTACGTATGGCTGGCGAACGGCACGCCCGCCGGAGAGGACGAGGCGATGCGCACGTTCGCCGCCCGGCTCGGCCTCGACCCGGTCCGCGACATGGAGTCCCTGGACCGGCTCACGCGCCCCGGTACCGGGGCCGACGCCGACGCCCGTATGCGCGGCCTGCTCGCGGTCCTCACGCGCGCGGGGCTGTCGCTCCCGGCCGGCCTGACCCCCGGCGAACCCACCGACCGGCTGCGCGAGGTCGCGCGCGTGCAGCCAGGCGCGGCACCCGTCGAATGGTCCGGCTGGCGCGACGTGGTCCGCGCCGAACTCGACGGCGGTCCCGTCGGCCTCTGGCTGCGCGGCCCCACAGCGAGGCGCCTCGCGGCGGCCCAGGTCACCGTGGGTGTCCCGCTCTTCGCCTGGGGCCTGCACCGGCGCGGCACCGGCTGGGCGGTCGCGGGCGCGCTCCTCGTCGTACAGGGCGCGCTCGGCCTCGCGTACGACCGCCTCCGCGCCTGGGACTGAGCAGCCAGGCTGCCCGAACAAAGCTGCTTACTCGTCGTCGTCCTCGTCGTCGAGCCGGGCCAGCCACGTGGCCAGCCGCTCGACCGGCACCTCGAAGTCCGGGTTCAGATCGACGAACGTACGCAGCTGCTCGGCGAGCCACTCGAAGGTGACCTCCTCCTCGCCGCGCCTCTTCTCCAGCTCCTCGATGCCGCGGTCGGTGAAGTACATGGGCCGTTCGCTCCTGGGGTGAAAAACGGGGGGGTGATACGGGCGTGGGGCCCGGAACGAAGTCCCGGGCCCCACAATCGTACGTACGAGATCAGGCTGATCAGGCCTCGAAGACCTCGCGGACCAGCTGCTCCTGCTCGGCCTGGTGGCGCTTCGCGGAGCCGACCGCCGGGGAGGAGCTGTGCGGCCGCGAGATGCGGCGCAGGCGCTCACCGTGCGGGACGTCGGCGCCGACCGCCAGGTCCAGGTGGTCGATCAGGTTGAGGGCGATGAAGGGCCACGCGCCCTGGTTCGCCGGCTCCTCCTGCGCCCACAGGTACTTCTCCGCGTTCGGGAACTTGGCGATCTCCGCCTGGAGCTCGGCACCCGGCAGCGGGTACAGACGCTCGATGCGGATGATCGCCGTGTCCGTCACGCCGCGCTTCTGACGCTCGGCGTCGAGGTCGTAGTAGACCTTGCCCGCGCAGAAGACGACCTTGCGGACCGCGGCCGGGTCCACCGAGCTGTCCCCGATGACCGGGCGGAAGCCGCCCGTCGTGAACTCGTCCGCCGACGACGCGGCGGCCTTGAGGCGCAGCATCGACTTCGGCGTGAAGACCACCAGCGGCTTGTGGTGCGGGTTGTGCACCTGCCACCGCAGGAGGTGGAAGTAGTTCGACGGGAGCGTCGGCATGGCGACCGTCATGTTGTTCTGCGCGCACAGCTGGAGGAAGCGCTCCGGGCGGGCGGACGAGTGGTCCGGGCCCTGGCCCTCGTAACCGTGCGGCAGGAGCAGCGTGACGCCGGAGGTCTGGCCCCACTTCTGCTCGGCGGCCGAGATGTACTCGTCCACCACCGACTGGGCGCCGTTGACGAAGTCGCCGAACTGCGCCTCCCACATCACGAGCGACTCGGGACGGGCCAGCGAGTAGCCGTACTCGAAGCCCATGACCGCGTACTCGGAGAGCAGGGAGTCGTAGACGTTGTAACGCGCCTGGTCGTCCGAGAGGTAGAGGAGCGGGGTGTAGTCCTCGCCCGTCTCCCGGTCGATCAGGACCGCGTGACGCTGGCCGAACGTGCCGCGGCGCGAGTCCTGGCCCGAGAGGCGCACCGGGGTGCCCTCCAGGAGCAGGGAGCCGATGGCGAGCGTCTCGCCCATGCCCCAGTCGATCGTGCCGTCCTCGATCATCGCCGCGCGGCGCTGCAGCTGCGGCATCAGACGCGGGTGGACGGTGACGCGGTCGGGGATGTTGACCTGCGACTCGGCGATCCGCTTCACGGTCTCCTGGGAGATCGCGGTGGTCACGGCCACCGGGAAGTCGGCCTGCGGGTCGCCCACCGGAGCCTGGACGGGCTGCGCCGTGGCCTCGCGGACCTCGGCGAACACCTTCTCCAGCTGGCCCTGGAAGTCCTGCAGCGCCTGCTCGGCCTCTTCCAGCGTGATGTCGCCGCGACCGATGAGGGACTCGGTGTAGAGCTTGCGCACCGAGCGCTTCTTGTCGATCAGGTCGTACATCAGCGGCTGCGTGAACGCCGGGTTGTCCGACTCGTTGTGACCGCGGCGGCGGTAGCAGATGAGGTCGATGACGACGTCCTTGTTGAACGCCTGGCGGAACTCGAAGGCCAGTCGGGCAACGCGGACGACGGCCTCGGGGTCGTCGCCGTTCACGTGGAAGATCGGCGCCTCGATCATGCGGGCCACGTCGGTGGCGTACATGGAGGAGCGCGACGACTCCGGGGCGGCGGTGAAGCCGACCTGGTTGTTGATGACGATGTGGACCGTGCCGCCCGTGCGGTAGCCGCGCAGCTGCGACATGTTGAGCGTCTCGGCGACCACACCCTGGCCCGCGAAGGCCGCGTCACCGTGCAGGGCGACCGGCAGGACCGTGAAGTCCGTGCCGCCCTTGTTGATGATGTCCTGCTTGGCGCGGACGATGCCCTCGATGACCGGGTCGACCGTCTCCAGGTGGGACGGGTTCGCGGCCAGCGAGACCTTGATCTGCTCGCCGTCGAGACCGGTGAAGGTGCCCTCGGCGCCCAGGTGGTACTTCACGTCGCCGGAGCCGTGCATCGACTTCGGGTCGAGGTTGCCCTCGAACTCGCGGAAGATCTGCGCGTACGACTTGCCGACGATGTTCGCCAGGACGTTCAGGCGGCCGCGGTGGGCCATGCCGATGACGACCTCGTCCAGGCGCGACTCGGCGGCGGAGTCGATGACCGCGTCGAGCAGCGGGATGACGGACTCGCCGCCCTCCAGGGAGAAGCGCTTCTGGCCGACGTACTTGGTCTGCAGGAACGTCTCGAACGCCTCGGCGGCGTTCAGCCGGCGCAGGATGCGCAGCTGCTCCTCGCGCTCCGGCTTGTTGTGAGCGCGCTCCACCCGGTCCTGAAGCCACTTGCGCTGCTTCGGGTCCTGGATGTGCATGTACTCGATGCCGGTGGTGCGGCAGTACGACTCACGCAGCACGCCGAGGATGTCGCGCAGCTTCATCATCGACTTGCCGGCGAAGCCGCCGACTGCGAACTCGCGCTCCAGGTCCCACAGGGTGAGCCCGTGCTCGGTGATGTCGAGGTCGGGGTGCTTGCGCTGCTTGTACTCCAGCGGGTCGGTGTCGGCCATGACGTGGCCGCGGACCCGGTAGGAGTGGATCAGCTCGAAGACGCGGGCGGCCTTCGTGACGTCGTCGTCGTGCGAGGCGTCGATGTCCTTGAACCAGCGGACCGGCTCGTAGGGGATGCGCAGCGCCTTGAAGATCTCGTCGTAGAACTCGCCCTCGCCGAGCAGCAGGTTCGCGACGACACGCAGGAACTCGCCGGAGGCGGCGCCCTGGATGACCCGGTGGTCGTAGGTCGACGTGAGCGTCATGACCTTCGAGATGCCGAGCTTGTTCAGGGTGTCCTGGGAGGTGCCCTGGAACTCAGCCGGGTAGTCCATCGAGCCGACGCCCATGATGACCGACTGTCCGGGCATCAGACGCGGCACGGAGTGGACGGTGCCGAGGCCGCCGGGGTTGGTCAGCGAGACCGTGACACCGGTGAAGTCGTCCATGCCGAGCTTGCCGTCGCGGGCGCGGCGGACGATGTCCTCGTAGGCCTGCCAGAACTCGAAGAAGTTCAGCGTCTCGGCCTTCTTGATGCCGGCGACGACGAGCTGGCGGTCGCCGTTCGGCTTCACCAGGTCGATGGCGAGACCGAAGTTGATGTGCTCCGGCTTGACCAGGGTCGGCTTGCCGTCCTTCTCCGCGAAGGAGTGGTTCATCGACGGCATGGCCTTGATGGCCTGCACCATCGCGTAGCCGATGAGGTGGGTGAAGGAGATCTTCCCGCCCCGGGCACGCTTCAGGTGGTTGTTGATGACGATGCGGTTGTCGAACAGCAGCTTCACCGGGACCGCGCGCACGGACGTCGCCGTGGGGACCTCGATGGAGGCGTTCATGTTCTTCGCGACGGCGGCGCTCGGGCCACGCAGCGTCACGTACTCGGGGCCGGCAGGGGCCTCGGTCGCGGGCTGTGCCTTCGCGGGAGCCGGCGCGGCGGCGGGCTTCGCGGGGGCAGCGGCGGCGGGCTTGGCCACCGGGGCGGCCGGCGCGGCCGGGGCAACCGGCGCGGCGGGGGCCGCCTGGACCGGAGCCGGCGCCGGAGCCGGCGGAGCGGCGGGAGCCGGGGCCGGGGCAGCCGGTGCGGCGGCGGTACCGGCTCCGGAACCCTGTGCGGGGGCTCCGGTCGTCGGCTGGGCCGGCGCGCCCGGCTTGTAGTCGGCGAAGAAGTCCCACCAGGCTCGGTCTACCGAGTTCGGGTCCTGGAGGTACTGCTGATAGATCTCGTCGACGAGCCACTCATTGGGACCGAAAGCGGCTGCGGGGCTCTTGCCCTGCGCCTCTTGGTCGGTCGAGGTGCTCGAGTTACTGGGGGACTGTGGCGACACGGCGGTAACCGCCCTCTTCCGCTTCTCACAAGGTGATGGACAGCGGGAATAAAGGCTACGCCTCCAACACCGGGACTTGCAGACCGGGCGGGCCATCCGTCGCGTAAGTCACATTGGAGAGCGTGTTTCGGCGCAGGAAATGGCGGGAAACAAGCGGGGTTCCGGTTCGCCCTGGGTACCCCGACGAAAGCGTCGGCTCCACCGGAGTGGCTGACGCCACACGAATTTCCTGCGAGTACGGCCCCATGGCCCGCACCCCATGACGAATGGCACGGCGATCTTGCGCTTCCGGTTCGAACCTTACGTCAACTTTGCCCTCGGGGCAGGCCCGGAAGAGTGACCCGAATCCGGCAGCCCCGCTCCGATTCGGCCACGTAGATCCGGCCGCCGTGCAGGTCCACGGCCCAGCGGGCGATGGCGAGGCCGAGACCCGTGCCGCCGTCGCTGCCGGGGCCGTGCGCCGCGCCCTTCACATGGCCGCCGCGGTTGAAGCGCTCGAAGACGCGGTGCCACTCCGAACGGGGGATGCCGGGGCCCTCGTCGAGAACTTCCAGGTCCAGGGATTCCGGATACAGCCCGCGCCGGGCGAACACGGTGACCCTGCCGTGCGGCGGGCTGTGCTTCACGGCGTTGTCGATGAGGTTGGCCACCACCTGGTGGATCCGCTCGGGGTCCGCGTGCGCGGTCAGCTCCGGCGGTGACACGTCGAGGTGCAGATGCACGTCCGTACGGGTGTGGGTGCCCGAGCCCGAGGTGATGCCGGCGCGCTGCGAGGCGACCATGTTGGCCTCCTTCAGTACACCCGACAGGTACGGCCACACCTCGAAGCGGCGGGCCTTGAGCGGGACCACGCCGTTGTCGAGGCGGGACAGGTCCAGGAGGGTCTCGACGAGCCGGCCCAGGCGCTCGGTCTGCTTCAGGGCGGTGCGCATGGTCTCGGGATCGGCCGCCGAGACGCCGTCGACGACGTTCTCCAGGACGGCCCGCAGTGCGGCGATCGGGGTGCGCAGCTCGTGGGAGACGTTCGCCACGAGTTCCTTGCGCTGCTCGTCCTGGGCCTCCAGATCGTCCGCCATGCGGTTGATCGTCGCGGCCAGGTCGCCGAGCTCGTCGCGCCGGTCGGCTCCGCGGACCCGGCGGGTGTAGTCACCGTGCGAGATGGAGCGGGCGACCGTGTTCATCTCGTCGAGCGGGGAGGTCAGCGAGTGCGCCACGAACTGGGTGATCAGCAGGGTGGCGATGACCGAGAAGACCGTGATGAAGCGGAGCTCGGTCTGCGTGCGGACGGCGACCATGAGCAGTCCGGTGGTGATGAACACCGAGACGACGACGAGCGTGCCGAGCTTGGTCTTGATGGAGAACGGGCGCAGACCGCCCTGCACCCAGCTGGGTGAGGGGGGCCGGGGACAGGGTCCCGGGGGGACGCGGCCGGCGGGTGGGGGGTCCGGCTCCGGCCTGGGTCCGTCCGCGGGAGGCGTCAGGAACGGCTCCGTGGGTGTCCCGGACGTTCTCTCCGGGGTGTCCGCATCACTCATACGTCACTCATATTGGTGTTGTCCGGCCCTATGCTTCCCGTCCGACGTCACCGCTCGCGCCGCCGCCGGTCATGGCGTCGGGGTCTCCAGCGCGTAGCCCACGCCGTGCACGGTACGGATCCGCTCGGCGCCGATCTTCCGGCGCAGCGCCTTGATGTGGCTGTCGACCGTTCGGGTGCCCGACGCGTCCGCCCAGTCCCACACCTCGGCGAGCAGCTGCTCACGGGAGAGGACGGCGCGGGGCGTGTTGGCCAGGCAGACCAGGAGGTCGAACTCCGTCGGCGTCAGGTGCACGTCCTCGGAGCGCACCCGTACGCGGCGCTGCGCGTGGTCGATCTCCAGCTCGCCGAGCCGCAGGATGCCGCTCCGGGGAGTGGCCGCCGCGAGCGCCGCGCGCTCCACCCGGCGCAGCAGCACGTGCACACGCGCCGCCAGCTCCCGCATCGAGAACGGCTTCGTCATGTAGTCGTCGGCGCCCACGCCGAGTCCGACCAGCATGTCCGTCTCGTCGTCCCGTGCCGTCAGCATCATCACCGGCACCGGGCGCTGCGCCTGCACACGGCGGCAGACCTCGAGCCCGTCGAAGCCCGGCAGCATGATGTCGAGGATCAGCAGGTCCGGCTGCCAGGCCTCCGCCGTGTCGACTGCCGCGGGACCGTCATGAGCCGTTTGCACGAGGAATCCCTCGGCCCGCAGCCGTGCGGCGATGGCGTCGACGATCGTGGGGTCGTCCTCGACGACCAGGACCCGTCGCTGGGCACCCGGCGAAGCCGTGCTGCCGTTGTGGGAGGTGTGTGTCTGCTCCATCGCCCCGCCCCTGAATTGCGCACACCTATGTGCGCTTGACGCTTGAATGATCTGGGTTTCGGCAGTCAGCGTACGGGGAGTTACCGCGCGTCGGCTACGCAGCCCTGACCGCGAGGTGCACGACGTCCGGGACGCCCCGGACAACCGGGACCTCTTTGGTGCGGACCGACCGGAAACCGGCATTCCGCAAGGTTCCTTCGAAATTTGCGGACGGCTGGGCCGACCATACGGCCAGTACGCCGCCGGGGGTGAGCCGCGCCCGGCACGCGGCGAGTCCTTCCGGTGAGTAGAGGCTGTCGTTACCTTCCGTGACGGTCCAGTCCGGTCCGTTGTCGATGTCGAGGCAGAGCGCGTCGAACGTATCGCCGGATTCCTGGACGTACGAGACGAGGTCCGCCTCCACGATCCCGGTGCGCGGGTCCGCGAGCGCGGACCGTGACAGCTCGGTCAGCGGGCCCTCGCGGTGCCAGTCGACGATCGCGCTCTCGCGCTCGACGACGGCGATACGGCCCCAGCGCGGATTCGCTGCCGCGTGTGCGAGGGAGAATCCGACACCCAGTCCGCCGATGAGGACGCTGGGCGCCGGGCGGTCGTCGAGGGCGTCGAGCGCGGCGTCGACGAGCAGCCGTTCGGAGCGTCCGTCGGACGTGTCCATCAGGAAGCATCCGTTGGCGATGATCTGCAGCAGCGCGCCGTGGCGCCGCAGTACGACCTCTCCGAAGGGCCCTTCGCGCCGGTCGAGGACGACGGGAGCGGCTTGGTCGGTGTCGTACGGGGCTTGGTACGAGGTGGACATGGCGACCATCCTGCCCCACCGGCGAGGGCGCGCGTCGGCTCGGTGAACGGGCCGGGGAACTCCTGTGAGAATGCTGTGGATCATGCGCCACGTGGCGCCGGTCATAGACAGAACGGGCACGGCGGCGAAGTCTGGAAGGGCTGAAAGGAAGGGGTGCCGTACGTGGAGCGAGGCGTGACCGTCGAGGGTGGGGTGGCGGAGGATTCCCTGCGTGTCCCACCGGATGCCGCCTCGGAGCTCCGCGAACCGGAGCGCACGGCCCCGGCCCCGCAGCGAGCCCTGCTCGGCGCGATTCCCGCGCAGGCGGCCGCGCAGGCGGTGGTCGATGAGGGCGTGGCCGTTCCGATCGGGTCCGCGCCCGTCACCGTTCCCACCCCTCCCCGTCGCCGCTTCCGCCCCTGGCGGATCCTGCCGACGCCCACCGGCACGCCCTTCACCTTCGTCTACGCCGCCGTGCTCATCGGCACGTCCCTGTTCGCGCAGTACGCCGACCCGGACCTCGTGTCGTCCGCTCTGCACGAGTCCAGCACCGACGCCTCGCACCTCGCGCAGACGCCCGTGTTCGTGCTGGTCGCCAGTGCGCTGTGGATCGCCGGCGGGATCACCTCGACGTACGCGGTCGGGTTCCTCGTCGTGCTCACGGCCCTGGAGCGGCGTATCGGCGGCTGGCGCACCGCCTGTGTCTTCCTGCTCGGCCACGCCGTGGCGACGCTCGCCACCGAGGTGCCCGTCGGGCTCTCCGTACTCATGGGGCACCTGCCCGAGAGCTCGCTGCACCGTCTCGACTACGGCATCAGCTTCGGTGTCGCCGCGAGCGTGGGCGCGCTCGCGGGTCTGTTCCCGCCCTGGCTGCGCTGGACCGTCCTCGGGGTCTTCGGCGGAATGCTGATCAGTGACCTCGTCGAATTCGCGGACCCGTTGACGGACTGGGGCCACATCATGGCGCTCTGCATCGGTGTCGCGACCTGGCCGCTGGTACGCCGGTGGCGACGTACGCCGGGATCTCGCGTCGTCTGAACAGCCCCTGACCCGTCACCCCGTCAGGCCGCGTAACCCCCCTCTGAGCTGCACATTTCCCCTGCCCGAACAGTGATCGCCGAGAGCGAACAGCTCCCGGGGAACATTCATGGGCTCACGTGCATTGAGTCCCTGTAGCTCAACTTGACTGCTTAAGGGGAGATCATGGCAACGACGTCCACACCGCTCACCCTGCCCGTGCTGCCCCTCGACGACGAGGTCGTACTGCCCGGAATGGTGGTGCCCCTGGATCTCAACGACAGCGACGTACGAGCCGCGGTGGAGGCCGCCCAGGCGGCGGCACGATCCAGCGGATCCGTCGGTGGCAGCAAGCCGAAGGTGCTGCTTGTTCCCCGGATCGACGGCACGTACGCGAACACCGGAGTCCTCGGCACGGTCGAGCAGGTGGGCCGCCTCGCCGACGGTGACCCCGGCGCGCTGATCCGCGGCCGCAGCCGCGTGCGGATCGGCGCGGGCACGACCGGTCCCGGCGCCGCCCTGTGGGTCGAGGGCCTCGCGGTCGAGGAGACGCTTCCCGACCCGCTGCCCGGCTCGGTGACCGAGCTGGTCAAGGAGTACAAGGCGCTCGCGACGAACTGGCTGAAGAAGCGCGCCGCCTGGCAGGTCGTGGACCGCGTGCAGCAGATCGACGACGTCTCCGCGCTGGCCGACAACTCCGGCTACTCGCCCTTCCTGAGCACCCAGCAGAAGGTCGAACTCCTGGAGACCGCGGACCCGATCGCCCGCCTGAAGCTCGCCACCGAGCAGCTGCGTGAGCACCTCGCCGAGCAGGACGTCGCCGAGTCCATCGCCAAGGACGTGCAGGAAGGCGTCGACAAGCAGCAGCGCGAGTTCCTGCTGAGGCGTCAGCTGGAGGCCGTCCGCAAGGAGCTGCGCGACCTGAACGGTGAGACGGAGGGCGAGGAGTCCGATGACTACCGCGCCCGCGTCGAGGCCGCCGACCTCCCGGAGAAGGTCCGCGAGGCCGCCCTCAAGGAGGTCGAGAAGCTGGAGCGGTCCAGCGACCAGTCCCCGGAGGGCTCCTGGATCAGGACCTGGCTCGACACGGTCCTCGAACTGCCGTGGAACGAGCGTACGGAGGACGAGTACGACATCAAGGGTGCCCAGGAGATCCTGGACGCCGAGCACTCCGGCCTCCAGGACGTGAAGGAGCGCATCACCGAGTACCTGGCCGTGCGCAAGCGCCGCGCGGACCGCGGACTCGGGGTCGTCGGCGGACGGCGCGGCGGCGCGGTGCTCGCGCTCGTCGGCCCGCCCGGCGTCGGCAAGACCTCGCTGGGCGAGTCCGTCGCGCACGCCATGGGCCGCAAGTTCGTCCGCGTCGCCCTCGGCGGCGTACGCGACGAGGCCGAGATCCGCGGCCACCGTCGTACGTACGTGGGTGCCCTGCCCGGGCGGATCGTGCGGGCCATCAAGGAGGCCGGGTCCATGAACCCGGTGGTCCTGCTCGACGAGATCGACAAGGTCGGCTCCGACTTCCGTGGCGACCCGGCCGCGGCCCTGCTCGAAGTGCTCGACCCGGCGCAGAACCACACGTTCCGCGACCACTACCTGGAGGTCGAACTCGACCTCAGCGACGTCGTGTTCCTCGCGACGGCGAACGTCCTCGAAGCGATCCCGGAGGCGCTGCTCGACCGTATGGAGCTGGTCAGGCTCGACGGGTACACCGAGGACGAGAAGGTCGTCATCGCCCGTGACCACCTGCTCCCGCGCCAGCTGGAGCGGGCCGGACTGCAGAAGGACGAGGTCACCCTCGACGAGAGCGCGCTGCGCAAGCTGGCCGGCGAGTACACGCGCGAAGCCGGCGTACGCAACCTGGAGCGGGCCGTGGCTCGCCTGCTGAGGAAGGTCGCGGCCCAGCACGAACTGGGCGAGCGCGAGCTGCCGTTCACCGTCACCGACGGGGACCTGCGGGGTCTCATCGGGCGTCCGCACCACGTGCCCGAGGCGGCCCAGGACCCGGCCGAGCGCCGCACGGCGGTGCCGGGCGTGGCCACCGGTCTCGCGGTCACCGGCGCGGGCGGCGACGTCCTCTACGTGGAGGCGTCCCTCGCCGACCCGGAGACGGGCGCGGCGGGCCTGACCCTGACCGGTCAGCTCGGTGACGTCATGAAGGAGTCCGCGCAGATCGCGCTCTCCTTCCTGCGCTCGCACGGCGCGGAACTGGAGCTGCCCGTCACCGGTCTGAAGGACCGGGGCGTGCACATCCACTTCCCGGCGGGCGCGGTGCCGAAGGACGGCCCGAGCGCGGGTGTCACCATGACGACCGCTCTCGCGTCGCTGCTGAGCGGGCGTCAGGTCCGCACGGACGTGGCGATGACCGGTGAGGTGTCGCTGACCGGACGGGTGCTGCCGATCGGTGGCGTCAAGCAGAAGCTGCTGGCCGCGCACCGGGCGGGCATCACGACGGTCGTGATCCCGAAGCGGAACGAGGCCGATCTGGACGACGTCCCGGCCGAGGTCCTGGAGACGCTGGAGGTGCACCCGGTGACGGACGTGCGACAGGTGCTGGAGCTGGCGCTCGAGCCGGCCGCCGTGGAGGTTCCGGTCGCAGCGTGACGACTGTGTCCTTCAGCGGGCTCCGCCTGCGGGGACCGGACAAGGAAGGCCCGACCCCGAGAGGGGCCGGGCCTTCCGGCTGTGTGGGGGAGCGCTTCTTTTCAGGCCTCAGCCGTTGGCCAGCGCCTGGAGCCGGTCGTACGCGCCGTTGAACTTGCTGTGGTCACCCACCGTCGGTCCGGACGACGTGTACTGCCACATCGTGTAGTAGCCCCAGCCGGCCGGGAGCGTGCCCGGGGCCGTGTCGTAGCGGGCGATCCAGAGCGGGTTGGTGGCGCCGAAGGCGGCGGAGTCGCCGGTGCACTGCTGCCACCAGCTGGTCGCCGTGTAGATCACGGCGTCGCGGCCGGTACGGGCCTTGTACTGGTTGACGAAGTCCCTGATCCAGGTGACCATCCCGGCCGCCGTCTTGCCGTAGCAGGCCGCGCCGTACGGGTTCCACTCGATGTCGAGCGCGCCCGGCAGCGTCCTTCCGTCGCGCGACCAGCCGCCGCCGTGGTCCACGAAGTAGTTGGCCTGGGTGGCGCCGCTCGTCGTGTCCGGGGTGGCGAAGTGGTACGAGCCGCGGATCATGCCGACGTTGTAGGAGTCGTCGTACTGCTGCGCGAAGTACGCGTTCGTGTAGTACGTGCCTTCCGTGGCCTTCACATAGGCCCACTTCACGCCGCTGTTCCACAGGGTCGACCAGGCCACGTTGCCGTTGTGGCTGCTGGTGTCGACGCCCTCGGTCTGGGTCGCCTGGTCGCCGGTGGGCCGGCCGCCCTGGCCGTCGTGCTCGACGACGCCCATGCCCATGTGGGCGGAGCCGCGCTCGGGGACGTCGGCCGCCTGGGCCGCGGTGGGCAGGGTGAGGATGAGGGAGAGCGCGGCGAGGATGACCCCGGCCGCGGGGAGACGCCTCAGCGGGCGGGGGCGGCGCTTCGAGCGGGGAGGACGGACGGTTCCGGATCTGTGCACGGGCATTGCGTGCCTCCGAAGGCCTCGATGAGCTCGGGTGAGAGCTCGGTGGGGGGACCTTTCGACATGTGTCCTGGTATGCACATGTCACCAATGACGCTACGCACGTAGACCCCCGCGAGGAAGGGGGCACGGATGCTGCCGTTGGTCTACTCCTGCGAAATACTGGAGGAGCTGCGGCAATGGCCGTGAATGGCGGAAACTTTCAGGAACGGGAAACCGTGACATGGGTGCTGACGTGCACGAGGGCGGGAACGACGGGCGGCCGGATGCCGGATCCGGCGCGAAGGACAGTGGTGTGGACCGCGAGTTCCTTTCCCTCGAGCGGGAGTTGACGGTCTTCCTCCGGCGGGCGCGGGCCTCGTCGGGCGAGATGGCCCGCGCGGTCCACCCCGACCTCGAACCCGCCGCCTACGGACTGCTCGCGCGCCTGGAGGAGAGCGGGCGGCTGCGCGCCACCGAACTCGCCGCGTACATCGGCGTCGGCAAGGCCACCATGAGCCGGCAGCTGCGCGCCCTGGAGGAGCTCGGCCTCGTCGCCCGCGAGCCCGACCCCGCCGACGGCCGCGCCTGGCTCATCCACCTCACCGAGGAGGGCCGCACCAACTTCCGCCAGGTCCGCGACGCCCGCCGGGCCACGTACGTCCGCCAGCTCGCGGGCTGGGACCGCGATGAGGTGGCGGAACTGGCACGGCTGCTGCACCAGTTGAACGAGAGCGCGGAGGGCTGACGGGTCGCCTGGCGGCGGGCTGAGCGGCGGTCGGGCCAGGTGGGCCGGGCGACGGTCGGGCGGCGTGGGCTGCCGGACCGGGGCGCTCCGGGTGACCGGCCGCGAGCCCTCCCGCAGGGCTAAAGCTCCACGTACACCGCCGTCGCGTCGTCGTGCGTCTTGCTGCGCCGCAGGAACACCCGGTCCTGTTCGTCCGCGTCCTCCAGGGCCCGTACGCGCGCGATCAGCACCTCCGGGCCCTCTTTCCGTACGAGGGCGAACAGGTCGGTCCAGTCGCCCTCGTGGAACTTGTCGACCCAGCGCGTGGCCCCGTCGGTGAGGGCCACGACCGTGCGTGCTCCCGCCCTCGGGAGGATGCCCGTGACCGCGCGGGCGGCGACCCCCGGATCCGCGGCGGCGGTGAAGAAGCCGCCCTCCTTGTTGCGTACGGTCGCGTCGGCCACCTCGTCCGTGGCGAGCGCGGAGCGCGGCAGCCGGTCGAGCCGGTCGTCCCGCACCGCGGTGACCTCGCCGGCGGCGTCCTCGACGAGCAACACCGCGTCGGACAGCACCAGGTACTCGACCCGCTCCGCGTCCCACCGCGCCACGACCACGGTCGACTGCGGCGTACGAGGGTGAGAAAGGTCACAGGTTTGACGATGGGTGTCCGCTGTGCGCCGGATCGCCTCGGCGAGGACGGTGCGCAACGTCATATCCCTGCGTGAAACGGACAGTTCCCCGAGTGCGCCGCCGAGCCGGGCCGTGAACCAGGGGACCGAATGTCGGCAGCCGCTCTCGCCGCGGGGCGGCGTGACCCCGTCCAGGACGACCAGCGATCCCCCTTGCCCGGCGGCGGGCACGGCCGCGGAGGCGAAGTCCTCGTTGGGGCTGTCGGGATTTCCGGGTTCCGTGGAGAGTTCGATACGCATCCGGTCAGTCTGCACGAACCCTTCACAACTGGCCCACAGGAACGCGAGTTGGGCCACGCAGGCTGACGTGACGCCGGATTTAGACCGGAATGATCACCTCCGGAGGTGCGTGGCGGGGCATACTGCCAAAGCACGTGGGAGACGTCCAACCGGCGCCCCGTTCCGGCCCCGTGCTCACGCCACCGGAACTTGCTCCCCAACTCCCGCTCGATGTTCACTCCTTCGGGTGGCTGGCTAGGTGATGAGCGACCACTCATCACTGGCACTGGAAGGGTCTGGAGCCATACCAGGGGGCGCGCGCGTTGACGGATCGTCACCCGGGCCCATGGGTAGACGAGTCAGGAATGCGAGCACCGGTGCGGAAGATGCCTCGACGCAAGGGCAAGCAAGCGGCCTCCGAAGCGGACGAGGTGCGCACCCCGGTCCCCACGGGACCCGGCATGTCAGCAGGTCCGGCCGGACCCGGCACGCCATCGGCGGCAGCCACCCCCGGCACGCCGACGGCAACTCCCGGCGTACCCGCCCCCGGCACGCCGACGGCCACCGCCGGCGTACCCGCCCCCACACCCCCGGCCGAGCCCCGCCGGCGCACCGCACGCGTGCGCAACCGGCTCATCGTCGCCGTCGCGGTCGTCGCCGCGGCCATCGCCGGTGCCGCCGCGCCCGCGCTCATGGCCGCGTCCCAGCAGGTCGGCGACTCCCAGGAACTCGTCGACCTGGCCACGCGGACCCAGCAGACCATCGCGCTGTCCCACTCCCTGGCCGACGAGCGCGACGAGGTCACCACCTACATCGCCGCAGGCCGGCCCAAGGGCCAGGGCCTCTCCGAGGGCCGCAGCGCCCGCGTCGACCGGCAGCTCGAAGAGCTCCGCACCGACGCGCCGCCCGCCCTGCGCCGCGACCTCGCCGACATCACGGCCGTCCGCCGCGCCGCGCTCACCGGCAAGGGCACCGCCCTCGCCGCCCACAAGGCGTACTCCGGCGCGATCACCGAACTGCACCGCACCGCCGAGCAACTCGCCGAGAAAACCCCGCCCCGCGCGGGCTCCGGCGCCCACGCGTACGCCGACCTCGACCGCGCCGTCGAGCAGGCCTCCGCCGCCCGCGGGCTGCTGCTCGCCGCGCTCTCCGTGCCGCGCGGCACCGGGGCGTCCACCGTCATCGACCCGGCCACCGGCCTGCCGACGACCGTGACGCAGGGCGCCGGCGACACGAAGACCCGCGACGAACTCAGCGCCGCCGCCCAGCAGGCCCGTATCCGCGAACAGGCCGCCCTCGCCGACTTCGAGGACGCCGGTCCCGCCGGAGCCGTCGCCTCCTACGACGCGACGGTCACCGGCCCCGACGTCACCAAGGCCGACCAGTACCTGACGGCCTTCACGGACGCGCCCACGCTCTCCACCGTGGAACTCGGCTACAACCGCAAGAACGTCGACGCCGCCCTGTCCGCCCGTATCGACCTGATGCGCGGCGCCGAATCGTCGCTCTACGACCGGCGCGCAAAGGAACTCGCGCTGCTGCGTGACGACGACGTCGCCGCGCTCGAGGTCCGCATCGCCCTGGCCGGTGTGTGCCTGCTCGTCGCCGTCGGTGTCTCGATGGCCATGGCCCGCACGCTGACCCAGCCGCTCTCCGTCCTCCGTCGCGGCTCGGCCCGGCTCGCCGGCGACCCGGCGACCGAGGAGCCGATCAAGTTCACCGGCCGCAACGACGAGTTCGCCCAGGTCGTACGGTCCGTCAACGCCCTGCACGCGCACGCGCTCGCCCTGCACGAGCGCCTCACCACGCTCGAGGCCGACCGCAAGCACCTGGTCGGGCAGCGCCAGACGATGGCCGACGAGCGCGAGGCCCTGCGCGCCGAACTCGCCCGGGCCTCCGCCCACCTGGACCGCGTCCGCAACAGCATCCACGGCACGTTCGTGAACCTCGCCCTGCGCACCCTCGGCCTCGTGGAGCGCCAGCTCGGCGTCATCGAGGGCCTGGAGGAGCGCGAGCAGGACCCCGAGAACCTCGCCACCCTCTTCAAGCTCGACCACTTCGCCACGGTCATGCGGCGCCACAGCGAGAACCTCCTGGTCCTCGCCGGCGCCGAGCACGGCCACGGCAACCCGGGCGCCGTCCCGCTGGTCGACGTCGTCCGCGCCGCCGTCAGCGAGATCGAGCGCTACGAGCGCGTCCGGATCTCCACGCTGCCGCCGCACGCGCACCTCGCCGGGTTCGCCGCCGACGACCTCAGCCACCTCGTCGCCGAAGTCCTGGAGAACGCCACCACGTTCTCGCCGCCCGACGCCTCCGTCGAGGTCTCCGGCTGGCTCCTGGAGAACGGCGAGGTCATGCTCTCCGTCCAGGACGAGGGCATCGGCATGACCGACGACCGGATGCGGGAGCTGAACACCCGTCTCGCCTCCTTCGAGGGCGACGACATGTTCGACCCCGAGGAGGACGACGGCCTCGGACTCGGCCTGTACGTCGTGGCCCGCCTCGCCGCGCGGCACGGCGTCCGCGTGCAGCTGCGCGAGCAGAAGCAGGGCGGCGTCGCCGTCGTCATCGTGCTGCCCCGCGCGCTCCTCGCCGCCGCCCCGAGCGTCGCGGCGCCGCCGCGCGTCCTGCCGGGCACCGCGCCCGCCGTCCACCTGCCCGGCTCCGAGGCCGAGGCCAACTCCAACGTCCTGAGCGGCCGTGCCCACGAGGCCCCGGACCCGCTGATCGCCGCGGCCGAGCAGACCGTACGAGAGGCGGAGGCGCAGGCGCACACGGAGCCGAAGCCGGAGCCGGTGGCCGAACCGGAGCCGGTCACGGAGGAGTTCGAGCCGGCGCCCGAGCCGACGGCCGGGATGCCCGGTCAGATTCCGGCCGAGTCCCCGGCCGAGACGACCATGACCCTGGCCTTCCCGATCCCGGCCGAGGACCCCGCTCCCGTACCGCCGCAGGCCCCCCGCATCGACGACGAGCCCGCCCACGAGCGCGTCGCCGACGAGACGGGCTACGGCACCGGCACCGGCTTCGGCGCCGCGGACACCCCCGGAACCCCGGGCCTGCCCACGCGGCCCAAGGCCGACCCGCCCCCCGCCCCCGAGGCGGCGGCCGGCGAACCCGAGCTCCCCACGCCCCGCACCCCCCAGTGGGACCGCGTCACGGACAAGGGCCTGCCCAAGCGCACACCCAAGATCTCGGCCCCGGCGCCCGCCGCGGCGCCGCGCACCGGATCGGTCGACGCGGAGGCCCTGCGCCGCCGCCTCGGCGGCTTCCACCAGGGTGCGAAGGAAGGCCGGCGCGACGTCGAGGCCGAGATCGGCGGGACGGAACGCACCGGACAAGCCAAGGGGGACACAGTCGAGGAGGCAAGCAGTTGACTGCGCCCAGTCGTACGCCAAGTGCGTCGTCGGGATTCGGACTCAGCGTCGAAGCCCGCAACCTGCACTGGCTGCTGACCAATCTGGTGGAGGAGGTGCCAGGGCTCCTCTCGGTCGCGGTCGTCTCCTCCGACGGGCTGCTCCTGCTCTCCTCCGACCCCGGCAGGAACGCGGAGCGCCCTGCCGACCACAGCGGGGGACCCAAGGGTTCCAGCGCCGACCTGGCCACGATCGTGTCCGGTGTCGGCAGCCTGACCATCGGCGCCGCCAAGCTGATGGACGGCGGCAATGTCAAGCAGACCATGGTCGCGATGGCGGAGGGCAGCCTCTTCATCATGTCCATCAGCGACGGCTCACTGCTCGGCGTGCACGCCACCCCGGACTGCGACATGAGCGTCGTCGCCTACCACATGGCGCTCTTCGTCGGCCGTGCCGGGCACGTCCTCACGCCCGAACTCCGCAGTGAACTGCGCCAGTCGATGGAGAGCCAGTGAACGGCAGTACAGTCCCGAACATCAGGACCGGCGGTGCGAAACTGCCCACCCGCGGCGGCGACCGCAGGCCCGCCCGGGTGCGGCCCTACTCGCTCACCGGCGGCCGCACCCGCTTCGGCCACGTGCTGCTGGTCGAGACGTTCGTCGCCGCGCTCGAAGCGCCCGAGGAACGCCTCGAGATAGGGCAGGGGACGCTGTCGACGCGGATCATGCCCGAGATGCGGGCGATCGTGGAGCTGTGCCGCCGTATGCGCACGGTCGCCGAGATCGCCGCACTCCTGAAGATGCCGCTCGGCGTGGTCCGCGTACTCCTCAGCGACCTCGCCGACCAGGGAAAGATCCGCGTTTACGGAACCGGTCACGGCGCTGGGCAGCCGGACCGCGCACTGCTTGAAAGGGTGCTGAGTGGACTTCGCCGTCTCTGAAGGCGTGGCGGAGGGCTCCGCCCCCGCCTTCGTACCTTCCCAGCCGTCTCGCCCCGCCGCCGCGGCCGCGTCGCTCTTCGAACCCGAGGAGCAGCTCCAGGCCTGGCAGACGGACCACACCCGCGCGCCGATCGCCACGAAGATAGTCGTGGCGGGCGGCTTCGGCGTCGGCAAGACCACCCTCGTGACCGCCGTCTCGGAGATCCAGCCCCTCCAGACGGAGGCGCTGATGACGACGGCGAGCGAGGACACCGACGACCTCACCGCCACGCCGGACAAGACCACGACCACGGTCGCCATGGACTTCGGGCGCATCACGCTCGACGACGACCTGGTGCTGTACCTCTTCGGCACGCCGGGCCAGCAGCGATTCTGGTTCATGTGGGACGACCTGGTGCGTGGCGCGATCGGTGCTGTCGTGCTCGCCGACACCCGCCGTCTCCCGGACTGCTTCCCGGCCCTCGACTACTTCGAGAGCTGCGGCCTCCCCTACGTCGTGGCCGTCAACCACTTCGACGGCTCCGACGAGTTCGCCGCCGATGACGTGCGCGAGGCCCTCACGGTCCCGCCGCACATCCCCGTCCTCATCATGGACGCCCGGCGGCGCATCTCGGTCGTAGAGACCCTGCTGGCCCTCGTCGGCCACGCCCTCGACGCCACCCCCGTTTAATCACCACCCCTCAGCAGCAAAGAGGCACCCCCGATGCGGAAGATACTCGTCGTCGGAGCCGGCCAGTCCGGTCTCCAGCTCGCCCTCGGCCTCCAGTCGAACGGGTACGAGGTCACCCTGATGTCCAACCGCACCGCCGACGAGATCCGGTCCGGCCGGGTCATGTCCACGCAGTGCATGTTCCACACGGCGCTCCAGCACGAGCGCGACCTCCAGGTGAACTTCTGGGAGTCCCAGGCTCCGCGGATCGAGGGCCTCGGCGTCTCCGTCGCCGCCCCCGGCTCCTTCGACCCGGGCCCCTCTCAGCGCGCCATCGACTGGGTGGGCAGGCTCGACGGCTACGCGCAGTCGATCGACCAGCGCGTGAAGATGGCCGGCTGGATGGAGACGTTCGCCCAGCGCGGCGGCCAGCTCGTCATCCACGGCGCCGCGGTCTCCGACCTCGACTACTTCTCCCGCACCTACGACCTGGTGCTGGTCTCCGCCGGCAAGGGCGAGCTCGTCTCGATGTTCGGCCGCGACGCCTCGCGCTCCCCGTACGCCGAGCCGCAGCGCGCGCTCGCCGTCGCCTACGTGCACGGCATGGGCCCGCGCCCCGAGCACCCCGAGTTCGACGCGGTGCGCTGCAACCTCGTGCCCGGCGTCGGCGAGCTGTTCGTCATGCCGACCCTCACCACGTCGGGCCGCGCCGACATCCTCTTCTGGGAGGGCGTCCCCGGCGGCCCCGTCGACGCCTTCAAGGGCATCAAGGACCCCTCGGAGCACCTCGCCCTCACCCTGGAGCTGATGGAGAAGTTCCTGCCCTGGGAGTACGCGCGCGCCACGAAGGTCGAGCTGACCGACGCCAACGGCACGCTCGCCGGCCGTTACGCGCCGACCGTCCGCAACCCGATCGGCCGGCTGCCCGGCGGCGGCGCGGTCCTCGGTGTGGCCGACGTCGTCGTCGCCAACGACCCGATCACGGGCCAGGGTTCGAATTCGGCGTCCAAGTGCGCCGCCTCGTACCTCTCCTCGATCCTCGAGCACGGCGACAAGCCGTTCGACGAGGCGTGGATGCAGTCCGCCTTCGACCGCTACTGGGAGACCGCGCAGCACGTGGTGAAGTGGACCAACGCGATGCTGGGCGTCCCGCCGGAGCACGTGCTCAACCTGATCGGCGCCGGCGGCCAGTTCCAGCCCGTCGCCGACCGGTTCGCGAACGGCTTCAACAACCCGGCCGACTTCGAGAACTTCTTCTACGAGCCCGAGAAGACGAACGCCTACCTGGCGTCCGTGGCCTCCGCCGCCTGACCCGTGGCCGGGGTGCCCACCGGTCAGCCGGTGGGCGCCCCCGCGGCGTCGACCCCCGTGTCGTCGCCGCTCGTCGCGCCCTGCGGCAGCTTCGGCGGGGTGTAGCCCGCCATCGGCCCGTCGTCCGGGTCGGGACGCACGGCGCCGAGCAGCGGGTTGGCCGCGATCGGCGACACCTTGACCTTCGCGCCCGGCCGGGGCGCCTGCACCACCATCCCGTTGCCCAGGTACATCGCCACATGCGTGGCCTCCGGGAAGTACACGACCAGGTCACCGGGCCGCAGTTCGCCCAGCGGGACCTTCGGTAGCTGAGCCCACTGCTCCTGCGACGTCCGCGGAATCTCCTGCCCCGCGCGCCCCCACGCCTGCGACGTGAGCCCCGAGCAGTCGAACGCGTCCGGCCCCTCCGCGCCCCACACGTACGGCTTCCCGATCTGCTCCACCGCGTACGCGAGCGCCGCGTCGCCCGCCCGCGACGGGGGCCGTGTCGAGCTGAGCGCGCCCGACGCCATGAACGACTCCTGCGCCTTCACCGTGCCCTCGTCCTCCAGACGCGTCAGCGCCGCGATCTGGTCCGTGCTGAGCGACGCGAGCAGCTCCTCG
Source organism: Streptomyces sp. NPDC046821 (assembly GCF_040645335.1). Taxonomy (NCBI): domain Bacteria; kingdom Bacillati; phylum Actinomycetota; class Actinomycetes; order Kitasatosporales; family Streptomycetaceae; genus Streptomyces; species Streptomyces sp. NPDC046821. Next base: position 27,479 of record NZ_JBEYYB010000005.1, read on the forward strand.
ACCTCCTTGAGCCGGGCCTGCACCGCGTCCCGTTCCTTCTTCTGTTTCTCCGTCAGCTTCTGCTGCTCGGCAAGCGCCTTGCGTGCCTCGGCCGCCAGGTCGTCGGCCCGCTTCTCGCCGCCGACGAGCCGGTCCACGGTCGCCACGCGCTCCTGCGCCACGCGCCGGATCACATGCCCCTGGTCGAGCGCGTGCTGCGGATCGCGCGCCAGCAGGAGGCGTACGTACGGGGAGATGTTGCTGCTGCCCTGGTACTGCTCGCGGGCGAGGCGTCCGGCCTCACCCCGGCTGTCGTGCAGCGAGGTGCGCGCCTTGGTGAGCTTGCGGCCCAGGTCGTCGGCGGTCTTGCGGCGCTCCTTGAGCTTCTCGGCCGTCGCGTTGTACGTCTCGGTGGCCTTCTCGGCCTCCCGGTACAGACGCTGAAGATCCGTCAGGAGCGTGGCCACGGAGGTGTCGGCGCCGGCCGGGGGAGGGTCAGGGTCCGGAGTGGGGTCGGCCGCTGCCGGGCAGGGCGCCACGAGCATCGAGGCCGCGGCGGCCGCACAGGCCCACCGCACAAGGCTTCCTGACACGTCATCACCTCCGGTGCGGGGCAGCCCGTCCGCCTCGCACCGCGAGCATCCGCGCGACCGGGCGTCCGCGCGCCCGCTGCTGGGCGGTTCGGCCCAACGAGCCCACCCGGCAGGGGGAACCCGCCTCGGAGCGGGAGCTAGCCGCGCGGTTTGGACCAGGGCCATCGGAGCTTGCCGTCGTCCCGCCCTGAGGGGTCGTACTCGTACTTCCAGCGGTGCGTGAGGCGGACCTTGCCGGGGGCGGCCGGGACCCTGCGGTAGACGAGGACCGTGTCGGGTTCGCCGTCGGTGCCGGGTACCGGGATCCGGTAGACCTTCGGCGGGTGACCGGTGGGCCCGAGCAGGACGGGCAGCACGCGCCCGTCCATCGGGCCGCCCACGAACGGCGTCTCTTCGCTCTTCACTGCCCCAGTGTCACAACAGACCGCACCGGTGTCACAACAGGTGCGCCGCGTCGCTCACCACAGGCAGGACCAGACGCGCCAGCGTGCCCACGGGACCGTCCGCCGACTCCAGGGACAGAGCGTGCCGGACCGCCTGCGCGGTCTGCGGGTCACGGCCCGCCGACGCCGTGAGGACGGCCATGAACTGGTCGACGAGCCCGTCGCGCAGCTCGTCGAGCGGCGGCTTCTTGTCCTCGTCGAGCCAGATCAGCGAGGCCGCCTCCACCGCCGTGATCCACATCCGTACGGTCATCCGCAGCCGGGGTCCCGGGTCCGTCACGGCGAGATGGTTCAGGATGTGCTCGGCGGCCGCCCTGCGTACGCCGTCCACGATCGACGTCGTCCGCGACGTCTCCACCACGCTGCCGCCCTGGAGCAGCGCCGCGAACCCCGTGTCGTGCTCGTCCACGAACCCGAGGTAGCGGTCGAGCGCCCGCGTGAGGCGTCCGGTCAGCGGGCCCTCCGGCGGCTCCGCGAAGCACGTCTCCAGCTCGTCGGCCGCCGAGCGCAGCGCGGCCTCGTACAACTGCTGCTTGCCGCCCGGGAAGTACCGGTACACGAGGGGCCGTGACACCCCGGCGGCCTCCGCCACGTCGTCGAGGGAGACCTCCTCGGGCGGACGGTGCGCGAACAGGGACAGCGCGGCGACGAGGAGCTGACTGCGGCGCTCCTCGACGCTGAGCCGTCGGTACGCGCGAGTGCCGGCTGCCGAGGTCATGTCCCGCAGAGTAACCGGCTTTTCGCACCGAGGTCTGGGCGTCCACCCGTCAGACAGCCCTGCCCCGGACGCCGGACAGCCCTCAGGCGAGCAGTCCCGACGACTTCCACAGCCTGCGCCCGACACCGCGCATCACGCCGATGTCGTCGAGGAAGTCCGTCAGACGCTTGGCGCCGGTCTGCATGATCTCGCGGCGGTGACCGCTCGCCTTGACCTGCGCGAGCGCCTCGCGCGGGTCGAGCCCGGCCCGCTCGTACGCCACCGGGTTGTGGAACGCCGTGTAGATCACGCGCGCCGCCTCGCCGCACATGATCCTGGTGTACGCCGCCTCGGCCGGCCCGCACTTCACCATCTGGCGGCGCAGCTCCTCGCGGGCGTAGCGCACGTGCCGGGCCTCCTCGATGACGTGGATGCGGGTGATCCCGCGTACGAGAGGCTGGACGCGCTCGTCCGGGAACGTCATCCGCTGCATCCAGTCGATGATCTCCTCGCCGAGCAGCGTCGCCGAGAACGACCCCGGCGTCGTGGAGATGGTCTTGAGCAGGCGCCCCAGGTTGTGGTGCAGGCGCGGCATCTCGAAGCCCTCGCCGACGCTGCGCTTGATCATGCGCGCGAACATCATGGAGTGCCGGCACTCGTCGGCGATCTCGGTCAGCGCGTACCGGACGTGGTTGCTGGTCAGCGACTTGTCGTAGATGTGCCGGACGAGCAGCTGCATCAGGATGATCTCGAACCAGACGCCCATGGACGCCATCGACGCGGCCTCGTACTTCGACAGCTCGATCTGCTGCTCCTCGGACATCCGCTTCCACAGCGGGGTGTCGTAGAGCGAGCACAGCTCCGGCGGCCAGTACCAGAGGCCCTCGACGTCGGGGGCGTCCCAGTCGAGTTCCTTGTCGGGGTCGAAGGAGTGCTTGGCGGAGGAGTCGAGGAGGCGTTCGGCCACCTGCTCGCGGTCCTTGAGCAGCCCGAGCGCGTCACGCAGACCTTCGAACGCGTCGGCTTCCGTCACGGTCGTCATGGCTGTCCCCACCTCGTCGTACGTCAAACAGGCGCCGCGGCACGGGAGTTACCGGCGGTCACCACTTATGAGACTGCCTGTCAGTAAGGGCGTCAATCCCTTGTGCGCGACTTGTTGACCCGATGTCCGCGGCCGTGTGAGCCTGCCTCTATGTCGACGCATGAGCTGTACACCAAGGTGCCCCGGGAGCCCCAATGGGAGATACCCGCGACCGGTTCGGCACGGTTCAGCTGGGAGTACGACGAGGGCCGCGACCGCCTCCTCGCGCTCTACCAGAAGGGCAAGGACAAGCAGTGGGACGGCGCCAAGCGCATCGACTGGAGCCTGGAGGTCGACCCCCACAACCCGCTCGGCACCCCCGACGAGGCCCTCACCCTCTACGGCACCCGGCACTGGGCCAAGATGACCGACCGGGACAAGGGCGAGCTGCGCAAGCACTACGCGTCCTGGCAGTTCAGCCAGTTCCTGCACGGTGAGCAGGGCGCCATGGTGTGCGCCGCCCGCATCGTGGAGTCCGTCCCGGACATGGACGCCAAGTTCTACTCGGCCACGCAGACGATGGACGAGGCCCGGCACGCGGAGATCTTCGGGCGCTTCCTGCACGAGAAGGTCGGGATGCTCTACCCGATCAACGACAACCTCCAGTCGCTCCTCGGCGACACCCTGCGCGACTCGCGCTGGGACATGCCCTATCTCGGGATGCAGGTCCTCATCGAGGGCCTCGCTCTCGCCGCGTTCGGCATGATCCGCGACACCACGGACAAGCCGCTGCCCCAGCAGATCCTCGCCTACGTCATGCAGGACGAGGCCCGCCACGTGGCCTTCGGGCGCATGGCCCTGCGCGACTACTACAAGCAGCTCACCGAGGCCGAACTGCGCGAGCGCGAGGAGTTCGTCATCGAGGGCTGCTACCTCATGCGCGACCGGCTGCGCGGCGTCGAGGTCCTGGAGAACTTCGGCATCTCCAAGGCGGAGGCCGAGGAGTACAGCGAGCAGTCCGAGTTCCTGGCCCTGTTCCGCCAGCTCCTCTTCAGCCGCATCGTCCCGTGCGTCAAGGACATCGGCCTGTGGGGCAAGCGCCTCCAGGAGGCGTACGTCGACATGGGCGTCTTCGAGATGGGCAACACCAACCTCGACCTGCTCATGACCCAGGACGAGGAGATCGCCGAGAAGCTCGACGCGGAACGCTTCGCGGCGGAGGAGCTGGAGCGGGTCGCGGAGGTCGAGTCGACGATCGTGGAGGGGGCGGAGGTGGCCTGAGGCTGAGCCGGCCTGAGGCTGAGCTGTCATCAGGGCGTGAGGCCCGGGGGCCTGAGTCCGTGGGCCCCGGGTCCGTGGCGTGGGCGTGTCACACGGATGCAGTAGCGTGCTGACGTGTCCACGCCTCCGCCTCCCCAGCCCGGCCCCTACGGCCAGCAGCCGCCGTACGGTCAGCCCGGCCCTTACGGCCAGCCGGCCCCCGCGCCGTACGGCCAGCCAGGTCCTCACGTTCAGCCGGGCCCGTACGGCCAGCCCGCTCCCTACGGTCAGCCCCAGCCCGGCCCCTACGCCCAGCAGCCCCACCCGGGCGGTGCCCCCTACCCCGGCTGGGGCGGTGGCTTCCCCATGGGCCCGCCGCCCAAGAAGCGGCGGGTCGGGATGGTCCTCGGCATCATCGGCGGCGTGGCCGGCGTCATCGTCGTCGGGATCGTCGTCCTCGCCATGATCGGCCTGAGCGTCGACGCCGGCTTCCCCAAGGCCGAGTACAAGCTGACGATCCCGCAGACCCTCCTCGGCGGGAAGTACACCCTCACCGACGACATGTCCGCCACCAAGGGCAAGGCGATCGAGTCCGAGGCGAACGGTTCCTGGGACGCGCGCGACACCAAGGCGGCCGTCGGCCAGTACACCGCGACCGACAAGGAGAAGGGCGGCGGTGTGGTGATCTCCGGCATGTACGGCCGGTTCAAGAACACCGACCTCGCCCGCAAGAACATGATGTCCGGGGCCGCCAAGAGCGACGGCGCCGAAGTCGCCGTGGCCCCACGGGACTTCAAGCCCGCGGGGTCCGACGTCACCATCACCTGCCAGGTCCTCACCAAGCAGCAGCTGGGCCGCAAGATGAGCATCCCGATGTGCGCCTGGGCCGACGGGAACACCGGCGCCAGCGTCGCCGAGATCACCGAGGAGATCGCCCTCCAGAACCCCTCCGACGTGGACCTCGACGCGCAGGCCGCGACTGCCGTGAAGATCCGCTCGGAGATCAGGAAGCCGATCGGCTGACGGCCTCGGTCCGGGCGCCGGCCCCGGTGCCGGCCCCGGTCTCCGGCTCCGCGTCGCCCGCCGGGAACGACGTACGCAGGTTGAACGCGTACGGCGTCGGGCCGTGCGTCCGCAGGTGGACCAGGCGCTCGACCGCCTCCTCGACGGTGGGCCGGTGCCCGGCCGGCACCCACCACAGCGCCGTCACCGCCTCGTCGAGCTTCTCGAAGAACTCCCGCCGCCGGGCGAGGAGTTCACGGTGCTGACCCTGGTACATGAACGCCGTGAGCGCGTTCGTGTCCCGCCACACCGACATGTTCACCAGCAGCCACGCGTCGTCGAAGATCCGGACGTCCGTCGCGTCACCGCTCTCGCCCTTCAGGCGCCACACGAACCCGTCGGCCGCGTCGGCGACCGCGTTCACCGGGTCGAGCCCTTCCTTGAAGTCCCTGAGCTGTTCCGAGTCGAGCGGGGCGAGCGGGCGGCTGATGTTGACCTGGGCGAGTTCGTGACGGGTGGCGGTGGTGGTCGGGTTCCCGTTGTCAGTCATGATCCGCACGATAGGTGCCGACATTGGATGCGAGTAGGCCCATTTCAGGATGTGGGCCCCGACTGCCGGGCCCCAACTACCCTTACTGGCGAGCCGAGTTCAGCACCGCCTCCATCACATCCCGCGCGATCGGTGCCGCGTTGCCGCCCCCGCTGATGTCCGCCCGGTCCGCCTCCGCGTCCTCGACGACCACCGCGACCGCCACCGCCGGTGTGCCCGAATCGGGCGACTGCGCCCATGAGATGAACCACGCGTACGGGACTCCCTTGTTGTTCACACCGTGCTGCGCCGTGCCGGTCTTGCCGCCCACGGCGACGCCGGGGATCCGCGCGTTCGTGCCCGTGCCGTCCTCCACCGCGTCCTGCATCATCGCCTGGAGCTCCATCGCGGTCCCCGGGCTCATCACCTGCCGGTACGTCTTCGGGCCGGTCTGCGCGAGGGTGTTGCCGCGGTCGTCCGTGGTCCGGTCCACGAGGTGCGGCTGCATCAGGGCCCCGCCGTTGGCGACCGCCGCCGACACCATCGCCATCTGCAGCGGCGTGGCCGTCGTGTTGAACTGGCCGATGGAGGACAGCGCCAGCTGCGACCTGTCCATGTCCGTGTCGAAGTTGCTCCGCGAGACCCCCGACGGGAGCCGCAGCCCGGCGTCGTCGAAACCGAACCTCCGGGCCGCCGACACCATCCCGCGCAGCCCGACCTGGACACCGAGCTTCGCCATCACCGTGTTGCAGGAGACCCGGATCGCGTCCGCGAGCGAGGCGTCCTCGCAGCCGGTCGCCTCGTTCTCCAGCAGCGTCGACGTGTCGGGCAGGAGCCAGGGGCTCGGGGTGTTCGTCGGCGCGGTCACGTCCGACACCACCCCCGCGTCCATCGCCGCCGCCGCGGTCACGATCTTGAACGTCGAACCCGGCGGATACGTCTGCCGGATCGCCCGGTTGAGCATCGGCTGATTCGCCGCGCCGTTCAGCGCCTTCCACGCCGACGTCGTCGCCGAACCGGTCCCCGAGAACTTCCCGGGATCGTACGAGGGGCTGCTCACCAGGGCCAGGATCGCGCCGGTCGACGGATCGAGCGCCGCGACCGCCCCCCGCCGCCCCGCGAGCCCGTCGTACGCCGCCTTCTGAGCGTCCGCGTTGATCGTGGTCGCCACATCGCCGCCGGGCTGCTGCGAGCGCGTGAAGTCGTTCCACAGCGGGAACGGCGTCAGCGTCGAATCCGTACCGGCGAGGACCCCGTCCTCGGTGTGCTCCAGGAGCGACGTGCCGTACAGCTGGGACGAGTACCCGGTGACCGGCGCGTACAACGGGCCGTTCTTGTACGTCCGTTCGTAGCGGAACAGCTGGCCGGTGTCCCGTGAGCCGGTGATCGGCTTGCCGCCGACGAGGAGGTTGCCGCGCGGCTGGTCGTAGCGGGCGATCATGTTGCGGCGGTTGGCCTGGTTGTCGTCGAGGGAGGAGGCCTGGAAGACCATCACGCGGGCCGAGTTGACCAGCAGCGCCACGAGCAGCACCAGGCAGAGCGCCGCCGCCCGCCGGATGTAGCGGGTCACCGGAGCGCCTCCGTGCCGTCGTCCGGCACAAGTTGGCTGCGGGCGGAGTCGCTGAGCCGGACGAGCAGCGCCACGATGATCCAGTTCGTCACGACGGACGACCCGCCCTGCGCGAGGAACGGCATCGCCATACCGGTCAGCGGGATCAGGCCCATCACCCCGCCCGCGATCACGAACACCTGGAGCGCGACGATCGACGCGAGCCCGATCGCGAGGAGCCGCCCGAACGGGTCGCGCAGCGCGAGCCCCGCCCGGTAGCCGCGCTCGACCAGCAGCCCGTACAGCAGGAAGATCGCGGTCAGGCCGACGAGCCCCAGCTCCTCGCCCGCTGTCGCCAGGATGAAGTCCGACTTGGTGGCGAACCCGATCAGGATCGAGTGCCCGGCCCCGAGCCCCGCGCCGAGCATCCCGCCCGCCGCGAACGCGAACAGCGACTGCGCGAGCTGTCCGGGGCCCTGGCCGGCGTCGATGGACGCGAACGGGTGCAGCCAGTCGTGGACCCGGCTGTTCACATGCGGTTCGAGCGCGCCGACGACGACCGCGCCGCCCGCCGCGAGGATCGTCCCGATCGCGATCCAGCTGCCCCGGCCCGTCGCCACGTACAGCATCACGATGAAGATCCCGAAGAACAGCAGCGAGGTCCCGAGGTCCCGTTCGAGCACCAGCGCGCCCACGCTGATCAGCCAGAACACGAGGATCGGCGCGAACACCCGCATCGTGGGCAGCTGCAGCCGCCAGATCTTCCGGCCCGTGTACGAGAGCGCGTTGCGGTTCGCCGCGAGATAGGTGGCGAAGAAGATCGCGAGCAGCACCTTCGCGAACTCGCCGGGCTGGATGGAGAATCCGTGGATCCTGATCCAGATACGGGCGCCGTTCACTGCGGGGAAGAAGATCGGCACGATCATCAGGGCCAGCGCCGCCACGGCCGACAGATACGCGTACCGCTGGAACACCCGGTGGTCGCGGACGAGGACGACGACCGCGATGAACAGGGCGACGCCGCACGTCGACCACACGAGCTGGGTGGGCGCCGCCTGGTCGTTCGGCGTCTCCAGGTCGAGGCGGTAGATCAGCACCAGGCCGAGACCGTTGAGCAGGACGCCGATGGGCAGCAGCAGCGGGTCCGCGTACGGCGCCCGGAACCGGATCGCGCCGTGCGCCACGAGCGCGAGCACGCCGAGCCCGGCGCCGTAACCGGCGGCGTCGGGCGGTACGGATCCGTTCGCGGCGAGGCCGACCTCGCAGTAGCCGTAGACGCTGAGCAGGACGGCCAGGACGATCAGGACGAGTTCGGTGCCGCGGCGCCGGGGGAGGCGGACAGCGGGAACGGCGGGCGGGCTCGCGCCGGCTCTCGTGCCTGTCGGTCCCGTCGTTCCGGTCATGGCGGGAACGTAACAAGCGGGGGCGCTGAATCCCGCTATGTCGCTTCAATTCGGACTGACGGTGTGTCTGTATGCCCGTGTGCGGGTCCGCCGGTGGGGAGGGTGTCCCGTCACGCAGGGTGTTCGCCGTGCGGCAGCGTGAGCGTGGCGACGGCTCCACCGGTCTCGCCGCCGCCGTCCTCGCCGGGAGTGCCCGCGCCGGGCGCGTCCGCGTCGGGTGAGCCGGAGACGTCCGCGTCGGGGGCGCCCGCGCCCGGCACGTTCGCGAACGTCAGCCGCGCGCCCAGCACCTCCGCCTGCCCCAGCGCGATCGTCAGACCGAGGCCGTGCCCCTTCGAGCCGTTGTCCGTCCTGAACCGCTGCGGCCCGTCCTCCAGCAGATAGTCCGGGTAGCCCCGCCCGTGATCCCGCACGGTGATCACCGGGCCGTCCACGGTGAGGACGACGGGCGGACGGCCGTGCCGGTGCGCGTTCGCCACGAGATTGCCGAGCACCCGTTCGAGCCGTCGGCGGTCGGTCAGGACACAGACGTCACGTACGACGATCACCTCCGTCCCCGTCCCGGACGCGCGCGCCACGCGCTCCGTGAGCGGGCCGAGCCAGTGGTCGTCGAGGTCCACGTGCTCACTGCGCGCGTCGAGCCGCGAGATCTCCAGCAGATCCTCGGTGAGCGTGCGCAGGGCGGCGACCCGGTCCCGTACCAGCTCGGTCGGGCGGCCCGGCGGGAGGAGTTCGGCCGCCGCGTGCAGCCCGGTCAGCGGCGTACGCAGCTCGTGCGCCACGTCCGCCGTGAACCGCTGCTCGCTGAGCAGCTTGCGGTGCAGCGACGACGCCATGCTGTCCAGCGCGCCGGCGACGGCGGCCACCTCGTCCTGGCGCCGGGCCGGATGGCGCGTACGGGAATCGCTGACCCGGGCGTCCAGGTCACCGCCGCTGATCCGCCGGGCCACCCGCGCCGTCGCGTGCAGGCGCTGCGTCACGCGCGTCACCGCGAACGCGCCCACGAGCAGCGTCGCGCCGATCGCCAGCAGGGACGAGCCGACGATCGCGCGGTCCAGCCCGTCGATCGTGCGGGCGCCCTGCGAGTAGTCGACCTCGACGGAGATCACGCGTCGCCCGTCGACCGGCCCCGCCGCCCACATCGTGGGGCTCGCCGGGTCGCTGCTCACCATCGTGCCGCGCTCCCCGTCGGTCGCGAGCTCGCGCAGCGACGCGGGCACGTCCGGATTGTCGATCCCGGCGAACGGCCCGAGCCGCTCCCCGTCCTGGTACGCCTCGGTGGCCTCGGTCAGCCGGCTGAGCGCGCGCTGGCGGGCCTGGCCGACGGTCTGATCGGTGACGGACACGTGGACGAGGACGCCGAGCAGCGCGGCCAGCGCGCAGCACATGACCGTGATGAAGAGGGCGGCCTTCCACGTGAGGCTGGCAGTCCAGGCGGGCAGCCGGAGCCTCCGGCGGCTGCTGTTCTGGCGGGCCGGGGTCATGGCGCGGGCGCCGAAGGAGTCGTGGTCGGGGTGGCCGCGTAGGGGACGGCGGTGGGGGACGGGTGGGACCGGGGCGGCACGGTCGCCGGTGCCGTACGCAGGATCTCGTCGCGGGTGGGCAGCATCGCGCGCTGGTGCGAGTCCCAGGACCACGCCGTGCGGTACTCGTAGCCGGGCAGGTCGGCCACCGACCGCAGAATCACGTCCCGGCCCGCGATCTCCACACTCACGATCGCGTCCGACGTCCCCATGATCTGCGTCAGCCGATGCTGCTCGAACATGTAACAGCGCACGGCGAGCTGGCCCTTCGGCAGCCGGATCCCCACGACCAGTTCGTCCTTGCCGTCGCCGTTGAGATCCTGGTAGTACGCATTGAGGACCGGGCACCCCGACTTCCCGGTGCCCTTCGCTCCGCAGTCCGCCAGCCCCACGATCTTGTCCTTGGACGTGCCCGGTGACGCGCTGGGCGAGGCCGCGGCCGCCGCTTCCTGCGCACGGACCACGGCGACCGGGTCGACGCGGCGGATGTCGTCACCGGGGGCGGTGATGCCCTTCACGACCTCGGTGTGGCCGGAGTCGTAGTCCTGGGCGGCGGCGGAGGCGGGCGGCAACGTGGGCCAGAGCCGGGCCGGGCCCACCGCGGTGGGCGTGGGCCCCGCGCTGCGCAGCCCGCCCGAGTCCCCGCACCCGCCGACCAGGACCGCCGCCGCACCCACGGCGACGGCAACGGAACAGGCGCGCCTGAGATTCACTGCACTCCTGTCTGTCCACGTGCCGGCCGATCACCCCACGCACACCTCTTGGGTGGAGATGGGTGGAGAAATCCTTTGTATTCACCCGGTGGGGTGTGCGCATCTCGTCGCCCGGTGGGGTGCGCTCACCCCGGCCTTCAGCCGTCCCCGTCCGTACGCCCCCGCTGATACATCGAGTACGCGAGCCCGGCGCCGCCCACGGCCGCCATCCCACCGCCCGCGACCAGGAACAACGGGGGCCCGTCGTGCGCAGCGCCGACCTGCTCCGTCGCCGTGCCGAGGTCGGGGTCCGGGTGCGCGAACGCGGCCGTCGGAACCAGCAGCGCACCACCGAGAACGGCGGCGACGAAGGTGCCACGGGCCAGCAGCCCGGGTCGACGGGTCCAGCTCACGAAACGTCTCCTCTCCTCGGCCCCGGTCCGGGACCCGCGCTCCGCCGAATGGCGCAAACGCCGATCCCCCCAACGTAAAGACTCCGCATCACGGCAATTCGGCAGCTGTGTAACAACGACCCGAATCTCGCCCGTCGATCACCCCTCGGACGACGGGTGGGCGGGGGGCCGTCCGGCAGGCCCCGCCCCGGCCGGACGGCATCTTGCCCGCCGGCGTCATCACTGTTCCCATGGTCATGGGGTGATGATCCATGAGCGGTCTGCGCGTCGTACCGAGCCGGCGGCAAGGTCGGGAGCGGCTCTACGTCTGCGCGGACGACGGCGCGAACGTCGCCTGGTACGACCGTGAGACCGCCCGCGTCAACCTGATCAGCGAGGCCCGCCGGGACGACGTGCTCGCCGTCCTCGCACCCTTCATCACCGGCGACGTCACCGTCGGCCCGCCCCCGGTCCCCACACCCCTCGAGCTCGCCAGGCTCACCCTGCACCCGGACGACGACCTCGCCCCGAACCGCCCCGGCGAGGCCCTCCAGATCGCCGTCGAACGCGACCCGGGCCCCGCCCGCCGCCTCCGCGCGGACCCCCGGCGCCGGGCCCTGGAGGCCGAGCAGGCGGTGGGCCGTGTCCTCGACGCATTTGAGCGCGCCGGCTGGCGCACCCTGCACTCCGTACCGCTGCCCGGCGGCGCCCGTATCCACCATCTCCTCATAGGCCCCGGCGGCCTCTACGCCCTGCACACACTCCCGGCCCGCAAGCAGCGCGTCCGCGTGGCCGACCCGCTGGTCGCCGCCGGCCGCGCGGAACCGGCCCCGCTGCTGCGCCGCGTCCGCGCGGAGGCGTCCCGCGCGTCCTTCGCCCTGACCGCCGAGGTCCACCCGGTCCTGGCCGTCGCGGGCGCCACGTCCGTCGAGGTCAGGGCGGCCTCGACGGACGTACGCGTCATCCCCGACACCGAACTCCAGGCCCTGTCGCGGACCGGCGGCGTCCTGAAACCGGCCGACATCGAAGCGCTGCACGCGATGGCCCGCGACCGCCATACGTGGCTGCACGTCTGACATCCGTCCCGAGCGGCACTGTCAGGGCACCCGCCCCTGGCGAGAGCGTCACGGCACCCGCCCCGCGCGCCCCGGGTCGAACAGGGGCCCGAGCAGATCCCCGTACCGCTCCAGGCGCGGAGCGATGTCGTCCGCCAGAAATGTCAGCTCCCGCGCGTCCGCGCACGCCTCGACCTCCTCCCAGGTCACCGGCGCCGAAACCGTCGGCTCCGGTTGGGCGCGGAGGGTGTACGGGGTCGCCGTCGTCTTCGCGGCGGCGTTCTGACTGTGGTCGACGAAGACCTTGCCGGGGCGCAGGCTGCGCGTCATCCGGTGCAGGACGAGCTCCGGATGCGCGGCTTCCCCTTCCACCGCGAGAGCCTTCGCGTACGCGCTGACCTGCTCGGACGGCGTGGGCTCCAGCGGCACGAGCAGATGCAGCCCCTTCGACCCGGACGTCTTCACGTACGCGTGCAGCCCGTCGGCGGCGAGCCGTTCCCGTAGCCACAGCGCGACCGCGCAGCACGTGACCACGTCGGCGGGCGGCCCCGGATCGAGGTCGAGGACGAGCCGGTCGGCCCGTTCGGGCGCGTCCGCCCGCCACTGGTGCGTGTGGAACTCCGTCACCAGATTGGCCGCCCACATCAGCGACGGCAGATCCTGCACGACCACCTGCCGGGACACGGTGGTCGCCGAGCGCGGCGCGTCCGCCGTGCGCACCCAGGCAGGCGTGCCCGGCGGCACGTTCTTTGTGAAGAACCGCAGGCCGTCGGGCCCGTCCGGGTAGCGCAGGAAGGACACGGGCCGGTCGCGCAGGTGCGCGAGCAGGGCCTCGGCGACGGTCGCGTAGTAGTGCAGCAGCTCGCCCTTGGTGAACCCGGTCGCCGGGTACAGCACCTTGTCGAGGTTGCTGAGCGCGATCCGCCGCCCCTCCACCTCGGTGATGGGCGTCATACGATGAGAATCCCACGAAACCATGACAAACCACCCCAAATCTCTCAACCCCTAAAACCCCCAAGGTCACGAGTCGCGGCAGAGAGGGACGGACCCCGTGCGATCCATCTGGAACGGCGCCATCTCCTTCGGCCTGGTCAGCATCCCGATCAAGCTGGTCAACGCCACCGAGAGCCACTCGATCTCCTTCCGCCAGATCCATCTGGAGGACGGCGGCCGCATTCGCTACCGCAAGTTCTGCGAGCTGGAGGAGAAGGAGGTCGCGGGCACGGAGATCGGCAAGGCGTACGAGGCCGCCGACGGCACGATGATCCCGATCACGGAGGACGACCTCGCGGCGCTGCCGATCCCGACAGCCCGGACCATCGAGATCGTGGCCTTCGTGCCGGGCGACACGATCGACCCGCTCCAGATGGACACCGCGTACTACCTCTCCGCGAACGGCGTCCCCGCGGCGAAGCCGTACACCCTCCTGCGCGAGGCGCTCAAGCGCAACAAAAAGGTCGCGATCGCGAAGTTCGCGCTACGTGGCCGCGAACGGCTCGGCATGTTGCGGGTCGTCGACGACGTGATCGCGATGCACGGCCTGCTCTGGCCCGACGAGGTACGCGCCACGGACGAGGTCGCGCCGGAGACCCATGTGACCGTGCGCGAGGCCGAACTCGACCTGGCGGACGCGCTGATGGACACCCTCGGCGAGGTCGACATGGAGTCCCTGCACGACGACTACCGGACCGCGGTAGAAGAGATGATCGAGACGAAGGCCTCCGGCGAGGGCGTACTGGAGGCGCCGCCCGCGGCGGAGGGCGCCGGCGGCAAGGTCATCGACCTGATGGCGGCACTGGAGAGCAGCGTGAAGGCGGCGAAGGAGGCCCGAGGCGACGCGACGCCATCGTCCCGCGAGGCCCAGGTGACCTCACTGAAATCCCGCACGTCCCCGAAGGACGTAGGCGGCAAGAAGTCCACGTCGACGAAGACCACGGCGAAGAAGACGACGGCCGCCAAGACCACGCCCAAGGCAAGCACGTCGAAGAAGACGACCGCCGCCAAAAAAACGACGGCGGCCAAAAAGCCGACGGCGAAGAAGACCTCACCCCGAAAGCACGCGTCGTAACACGGGCCGGCCCCTCCCGCTGGCCGCCCCTAACGAGCCACGAACTGCGTCAAAATCGCCTGCACCTCATAGATGTCGACGCCCTTGCTGAAGGTCTTCTGGACGGGAGCGGCGGTCCCGGAGATCCAGATCTTCAGCTCACCGTCGAGATCGAAGTGCCCCGCCGTCTCGACGGAGAAGTGCGTGATGCTCTTGTACGGGATCGAGTGGTACTCCACCTTCTTCCCGGTGAGCCCCTGCTTGTCGACCAGCACGAGCCGCCGGTCGGTGAAGAGGATGGTGTCCCGAATCAGCAGATAAGCGGCGTGCACCTGCTCCCCCTGCCCGAGCAACTTCGCGTACTCCTGCTGAGCCCCGCCAGGATCGACGGTATGAGCGTTCCCGAACAGCGCCATGAGACCCCCCAGTTGATGAACTCCGGTGCACCCGAAGGGTATTCGGAAGAAACGCGCCACCGCTACCGCCCGACCGCCGACAGCCCCACCGCCCTGCCCTCAGCCCCACAAGCCCCATGACCAGATGGCCGATTGGACAGCCCGGACACGGCCGGGGATGGTGGGAAAGGAGGGATGTCCATACTCCCCGGCCCCTGCGAACCCCCATTCATCAGGGAGTCCGTCATGACAGCCATCGAACCCGAAGAAATCGCTGCTGCCGCCGCGCCCGACAAACTCGCAAGTTACCTGGCCGATATGGCCCGGTCGGCTGCAGAGCAGGCGTCGGACCCCGCGCCTTCCGTCCGTACGACGGAGCACGAGGGGCACCGGATCGCGGTCACCACCACCTATGACGTCGTGGTGGACGGGACACCGGTGACGGCCCGGCTGCACGTGGCCGACAGCGGAATGCTGTACAGCCCAGGCCTGCCCTATCACCAGTTCACCTCGGCGCTGGACGCCGTCCGGGCGCTGATGTCCGCCTACCCCGACCACTTCGGAGGAGGTGCCTGAGATGGCCCTGGTCCGGAGAAACATCCTGAACGACGACAACGCGCGGAAGAAATACGTCACCGGCGTCGAAATGCTCAAGAAGGAGCCGACCGGACGCACCACCAAGAACTTCGGCATCCCCGGCCCGGAAAACCCGGTGTACACCTACGACCTGTTTGTGATCTGGCACATTCAGGCGGGAAACTTCCCCATCCCGCGGAACGGCGACCCGATGCTGCGTAATTACGCACACCGAGGGCCGGTCTTTCTGCCGTGGCACCGTTTGATGCTCATGATGGTGGAGAACAACATCCAACGGATACTCGGCGGAGACAGCACCTTCGCGCTGCCGTACTGGGACTGGTCGGCCGACGGAGACCACGGCTCGCCGCCCGACGCCCCGATCTGGACGCCCGATTACATGGGCGGGCAGGGCAACCCCGTTTCTGACGGGCCGTTCGGCTTCTACCCGGACGACCCGAACAACTTCACCGTCCGTATCGAGAGCGGCCGCGACGGACGCCCGGCCCAGGCCGGGAACGGCCAGGGGCGCGGTCTGATCCGAGAGTTCGCAAGTCCCGAGAACTGGGACACTCTGCCGACCAGCGCGGATGTGAAATCGGCTCTCGACTACGCGCCGGAGGGCCCCAACCCCAAGCCGGAAGACCGGTACGACGTCGTCGACTTCAGCATCAACTCGGACGGCTTCCGCAGCCGGCTCGAAGGCTGGAACCCGACAGGGCGGCCCTGGACCCACAACCAGGTCCACCTGTGGACGGGCGGCGACATGGTGCCCATGAGTTCCCCCAATGACCCGGTGTTCTTCCTCCACCACTGCAACGTGGACCGGGCCTGGGAGGGCTGGCTGCAACGCTACGGCCGCATGTACACCCCGGACATGTCGGCCCCGGCTACCTACGCGGGCGAACGGATCGACGACATCCTCGCCCTCCCCACGAGCTACCAATTCACCCCGAGAAACATGCTGGACCAGCGCAGCTGGTGCACGTACGACCAACTGCCCTGACGTGGCTCCGGGCGGCACACGTGCCCAGATACACGAAGACCCCGTCTCAGCGAAACCGCTGATGACGGGGTCTTTAAGGCACCTACTAAAAGGTGCCCCCGGCAGGATTCGAACCTGCGCACACGGCTCCGGAGGGCATGACTCGGTGGGTGGGTTGTAGCCCTCTGACCTGCACTAACGGCGTTCCGTGATCAAAGGCGAGCGAAATTCACTCGCTACTCACTCGGAGGGGGCCTTCGGAGCCGCTCCCCAAGGCGCTCCGGGCCTCGGTCGGGAAGCCTCACCGTGGGAAGCTGGATGGCGCGCCCCCATGGCGGGGGAGCGACTCATGAGGCCGAAGAAGGGAAGGGCACGTGCCGCAGGCCAGTCCACGAGGTACGTACTTGCAGATCTCGGATTCACTGCGACTGAAGATCGAAAAGGGCAAGATCACTGAAGCTCTGCCGTCCGAAGCAGAGCTCATGAGCACGTACGGGGTGGGACGCTCCACTGTCGGGCGAGCGCTCAAGGCGCTCAAGGCCGACGGCGTGGTCGAGTCGGTGCAGGGCGCCGGATGGTTCGTTGCCGGAACTGGGGACCGCCGCCCGCTGGTGGACAAGGTGACGGATCTCCTGCGGGCGGAGGGGACCGCCGTGGGTGACGCCTTCATGTCCGAGAGTGAGCTGTGCGAGCGGTTCGGGGTGTCCCGTACGGCCGTGCGAACGGCCATTGCGCAGATGGAAGGGAAGGGGCTCATCGAGATGGGCCCAAACCGCCGGCGGCGCGTTCGCGCCCTCCCGGCCTGACGGGGGGACTCGTAGCCTTGGGAATCATGGATCTCACAGAGCAGGCTTACAGCCTCTCCGAGTCGCTGCTAGCCGAACCGCTGCCGCGCCGCTGGGGCCACTCCCTCGGCGTTGCCGAACGGGCGCGCTCCCTGCGTCCCATCCTGGGGGAGGACGCTTCCTTGATGGAAGCAGCGGCCGTGCTCCATGACATCGGGTACTCGCCCAGCATCGCCTCCACTGGCTTTCACCCGCTCGACGGCGCCCGTTTCCTGCGTGGCCAGGAAGGCATGGATGAACGCGTCGTTCGCTTGGTCGCTCATCACTCGTGTGCCCTCCTGGAGGCCGAGGAGCGTGGACTCCGCGAGGAGTTGGCCACTGAGTTCGAGCTGGAGCGGCCGGAGCTTGTCGACGCGCTTCTGTTCTGCGACATGACGACGACGCCCGATGGCGGACCCACCACCTCTGAAGCGCGGGTTTCTGAAATCGTCGGACGGTATGGCCCCGACACCATTGTCGGCAGGTTCA
This sequence comes from Streptomyces sp. NPDC046821, assembly GCF_040645335.1. Lineage (NCBI taxonomy): Bacteria > Bacillati > Actinomycetota > Actinomycetes > Kitasatosporales > Streptomycetaceae > Streptomyces > Streptomyces sp. NPDC046821. Next base: position 44,933 of record NZ_JBEYYB010000005.1, read on the forward strand.
TCCAACGGGCCGCCCCTGATATCCACGCCGCGGTCAAGCGTGTGGAGGGGCGGCTTAATGTCGCCGAGGGTGTGGGCTAGCCGATGTATGGAGCGGTGCGCGACGCGTCGAGGCCGTGTGTGATCCGTAGCCGCATAGACGGGTGAATATCCAGCTTGTCGAGGTCCGCCGGGGCAACCCAGCGGACCTCTTTCGATTCCGAGCTGGTGCGTAGCTCGCCGCCAATTGGCCTGGCGTGGAAGCAGATGGAGAACTGCTGACGGACCTCGCCGTCGTCGTACTTCATAACGTGCTCCGGGTCGGTGTAGAGACCCACTATGTCCTGTACGGCCACTTGGATGCCCGTCTCTTCGTCTACCTCCCGAACGACGGTCTGAGCGATGCTCTCCCCGGCGTCGTGGCCGCCCCCTGGAAGTGCCCACAGGTTGTTGTCGGTCTTGTGGATGAGGAGAAGGTTTCCCTGCTCATCCCGAACGACGGCTGTCACTGACGGCACAACTGAGTTGGCCTTAGGGGCGTTCGGGTCGCGAAAGTAGTCAATCCGGCTCATGACGGGGCGCCTTCGTAATCAGTGGGCGAGTTGATGGGGCGCGCGTTCTCCCAAACGCGCTCCACGCTCTCAGAGTAGGTGTCGAACAGTTCGCCGCCAGGGACGCGCTGAAGGTGAAGGACAGGCGCCAAGTAGGCGCCCACGCCATAGACATGACCGTTCGCCAACAGTTCATTGTCGGCGCGGTAAATCGAGTTATAGAGCGTGGTCCCGTGAAGCCTGAACTCCACTCCGGGGAGCCGGAAGAGCGGGGCGTAGTTGAGCAGTGCATTACGGACCTTGGCTGCCATCGCCGATCCGATGCCCTCGTCGTCTCCCCGTACGGCGACGGCGGGGCTGTTGGGGTCTCCCAGCATGAAGCGCACAGGGACGCCGTCTGCTGACTTCTCGCGCACGAGGCGATGGAATCGCGGGTCCTCGGTCAGCCAAAAGCCCGAGTAGACCAAGACGTCGAAGTGCCTTGTGGCGCCGGCGTACAGCTTGGTCCATGCGTCCTGCGGCACTACGGAGCGGTGGGCGTAGAGCTTCAGGACCTCTGAGTCGCTGGATGCTGTGACTTCCTCGGAGGTCCGCTCGTCTGCCCAGAGGTACGAGACCTCGCGATGCAGCAGTGAGGCGACTGCGTACTGAAATCGCCTGTAGGGCTTGCGCTTTGGGTCGGAGATCCAGCGTTCAACAGTCTTGGGTGAGACGCCCAACCGCTCTGCGACCTGCTCCAACTTCAGGCCGCTCTCCACGATCGCGCCGCGAAGCCTCTCGTTCGCCATACAAGCTCCCCCGCCTGGGACGTCCTGGGACGACTTTGACTCTACCGAGTCGGGCTCAAGTCGTACATGTGCGGAGTCCAACGTCCCGCCCTTCGCATCCAAGCTGGTCATGTCGCTGATCGAGGGCGGCAGGGGCCCACATCGAAAACCCGAGGGTTGACGGCGCGGACTTGACCTGTCACCTTGAGAGGCATGTAATACATGCATCGCTTCGGCGTTGCAGCCAGTGCATGACCTGTGTGAAGAGCAGAGGGCGGGGACGCTGCAATCCCGCTAAAGGCCAGGGGAACGGGGCTTCGGCCCTACTGGCGAGGTGGCCCGGTGACCGCGAGCAACGGCCGGAGAGTGGGACTCAGGTCCCCTTGCAGTGCGTATCCCCAGTTCAGCGATGTGAAGGAGCAGCAATGAGCCAACGAAAGCGATGGGCGCGGCCGTGATCGACCGGCATGGCGGCGCCGCTTCGCCCCAGGTCCGTGAGCGTGAACGTGCGCCACGGCCAACCGGTCACCTTCAACTGCCTCGCGGCCGCTAGCGCCGCGCCGGTTGCCTCCTCCGTCCGTCCGGGCGCCCCACGGGGCGGACCGTACGGGCGGGGTTGAGGGGAGCCGGAACGCCCAGCTCCGAGCCTAAGGAGACCGTCATGGCCAAGACCCCCGAAGAGATCAAGGCGATCGAGCTGGACGCCGCCGAGTCCGTCGCCAACGCCGTCTGCGCCGCCAACCGGGAGAAGGAGGCCGCCGACCGCAACTCCTCCTCGAAGCCCTTCATCGGCGGCAAGCAGTACGGCCACAGCGAGGGCACCCACGTCGGCGACATGTACTTCAAGTTCTAGCCGGGCCGGGGCGGCCGACTCGCTGCCAGGCGACCGGCCGCCCCTTTCCCACCCCAGCCCGCTACAGACCAGGGAGAGAGCCCGTGTTCGCGTCGTTGTTCGTTCTGCTCTATGTCGCGCACCTCCTGTCCGACTACCCGTTGCAGACGGACCACCAGGCCGCGCACAAGGCCGGCGCCGGGGCCTGCGGGTGGCGGGCGAACCTCGCTCACGCCGCCACGCACCTGGTCGTGACCACGGTCGCCCTCGCGGCCGGCATCACCGTCCTCGGTCTCGACGTGAACCCGATCGCCGCTGCGGCGGGCGTGGTCTGGATCGGCGTCACGCACTCGGTCATCGACCGGCGCTGGCCGGTGGCCCGCTGGATGACGTTCGCCCGGCAGGCCGGGTTCGCCCAGCACGGCGGCGCCGCCCACGTCGACCAGACCGCACACCTCACCGCGCTCGCCATCGCCGCGCTCGCCATCGCGGGCCTGTCCTGACCTCTCAGGACCGAGCCCCCTCACTACCCACCCATGAACGGCGTACGGCCCCGGAGGTGCAACTCCGGGGCCGTTTTCGAGCCGCCTTACCTGCTAGGGAGAAACCGACTCATGCACATCATCGCTGCACTTCAGGCCCCCGTTACGGTCGACGATTTCGACCGCGAGCCGACGGCCTCCGAGCTGGACGCCATCGAGACCGAGATGCCGCTCATTCTGGCCCGCGTCGAGCTGCTGGACGCGCAGATCGTCACCCTGGACCGCACCCCGACCGAGCTGGACGAGCGCCGTATCCGCCGGGCCCGCCGCCGGGTGATGGACGCGCGCCGCAAGCTGACCAACCAGGCCGCCACCCTGGTGACGGGCGGTGCGGCATGACGACCGCGACTCCCCACCCCGACGTCCTCCTGGACCACAGGGGCCGGCGCAAGCCGCGCATCAACATGCCGCTCGCCTACGAGCAGGGGCGGCTTGGCCTGGCGTTTCACGAGGCCGGACACGCCGTGCTCGCCATGGCCTACGGCCTGCGTGTGGACACCAGCGAGATCATCGCGTGGACCGAATCCGACGGTAGTTGGGCGGTGTCGGGCAACACGGCCTGGCACGCGCGCGACTTCCACGCCTGGCGGCTCGCCGCTATGTGCGCGGCCGGTGAGCTTGCCCAGGTCAACTACCTGATGGCCTACGGCCTTTGGACGCCGGGGCGGGCCGCGGCCTGCGCCGCTGAGCACGACCGCGAGCAGGCCATCGACATCCTCGCCCCGCACGGCTTCCGCATCGGCCGCGAGTACGTCCCCGCGGGCGGTAAGTCGTGGGGGATGGTGCGCGGGATGGCCCGCCGCAAGATCGGTCACCTGTGGCGCGAGATTCGGACCGTGGCCCACGCCATGGACGAGGTCGGTGTGCTGACCGGGGACGAGATCGCGGAGATGACCCGTCTGGTCAACCCGGTGCTCGACGAGGCGGTGGCGGCATGAGCACGCAGACCCGCACGGTCCTGACGAAGACCCAGATCATCGTGCTTGGTGCGGCGTTTGTGCCGATGGTCGCCACCGGCGTGTTCGGTGGGGCCGGTACGTACTCCAACATCAGCGGCGCCTACGGCAAGGGCACCGCCCTCGGGGCCGTGGCCGCCGGTGAGGGCGCCACCGCCGTCCTCGCGCTCGTGCTGCTCGGACTGACCATGCTGGGCCAGTCCTCCCCGCGCATCATCCGCCTCGGACTGTGGGCCCTGCCGGCCGCCGCGTCCGCGATGGCCGCGATGGCCGCCGACGACCCCGGCACCACCGTCATCTACGCCATCACCCCGATGGGCATGTGCGTCTCCGCCGAAGGCATGGCCTTCCTCGCCCGCCGCATCGCCGTCCACACCGAAGGACACGACGCGGAGGGCGAACGCCGCGCGGTCGAGGTCGTCCAGCGGCTCGCCTACCACCGGGCTCGCGCCGCCAACCACCCTGACAAGAAGGTGCGCCAGCGGTCGGATCGGGCATCGTGGCGACTGGCTCGCAGGGTCGGATCGGGTGACGCGGAGTTGGGATCGAGGCTGCTCGATGTGCAGCGCCAGCGCGTCACGATCGGCGCGGACGCCGCCCTCGGAGCCATGTTCCACCTCACCCCCGACACGCTCCCCGCCCTGGACGCAAATGCGGAGGAATCTACCGAGACCATGATGATTCGGTCTACGGCTGACCTGCACGAATCGACCCCCGAGCCGATCACCACGCACCCGATCGTCCTGCCCCGACCGGTGCCGGTCGGGTTCCTGAAGTCGACCCTGCCGAGCAAGCCGGTCGCGGCCATCGAGCCGGTACCGGTCCGCCCGATCGAGAAGCGCACCGTGCCCGCAGAGTCGACCCGGCCCCGTCGAGCGACCGGCCGCATCCCGGAGGCTGCCCGATCGAGTCGACCCAGGCGAACCGCCGATCAACTGCTCGACGAGGCACGCACCATGACGGCCGACTGGCCGGACGCCAAGCTGACCGCTGAGGGCCTCCGCCTCGCGCTCCGCACCTCGCCGAAGAACGCCCGGTTCCTGCGGGACACCCTGAAGGCCGAGCGCGCTGGTGAGGCGGCGGCCTGATGTCGGCGGCGTTCGGCAAGTGCTACGACCCGTCCGGCGCCCGCTACGGCATCCCCACCTACCCGTGGCGCCTCGCCCCCGAAGGACTGGCCACCCGCCGGCAGCTTCGGGCGGAGGGGTTACGGCCGGGCGGTCAGCCGATAGCGGCCCAGCTCATGCGCCGCTCCCGCCGCCGCAAAGCAGGCGTGAGCGTGGCGTTCCTCTACCGGCTCGACCTCGCCAAACCGGTCCGGCCGATGACCTCGCGCAAGTGGGGCGCGCTCGCCCTGGCGATGCTCGCCCGCCGCACCTGCCGACTCGACGCCGGATACGTCATCCCGCCCTCGCTCGGCATGTGCGTGACCTGCGCCTACCCCAACGAACAGCACGCCTCCTGACACCCCGTCTCACCTGGGAGTTCCCCATGAGCAAGGAACACCGCCGCCGGATCATCACTCTCCTCGAATTCGGCGCCGCTGTCGCCGTCGGCGTGGCCATCGGCCTCAAGCTCGCCCCCTACGACCTGCCGTTCTTCGTACAGGCCGCCTGCGTGCTCGGCACCGCCAACTCGGCGATGTCCACGCTGAAGGCCATCGAGGACGCGTGGACGACCACCACTCACCGCTGCACCGCCCCCGGATGCGACTTCCGGGTGCGTCTCCAGCACACGGACGCGGGCGAGAACCGCGTCTGGCGGGAAGCCGCTGCCAACCACCCCTCGCACACCGCCTCAAGGAGTGCCTGACATGGCCAGGGACGCCCAGAACACGCCCCCCGGAGAGTGCCCGCAGTGCTGGGAGCACGCCAACAACAGCCGCGTCGTTCACCGCGGGCTCGGTCCCCGCGAGGACTGCCCGAAGTGCGTGGACCACATGGAAAACGGCTGCCCGTACCTCACGCCCAAGAAGGAGTCGTTCTGGTGGTGACCGCGCCCACCACGTCGGCGCTCCCGCTGCCTGAATCGCCTACCGCGCTCGGCACCTGCGTGCCCGGCGCCTGCCCCGAAGGATCCACGGATGGAATCGCTGCCTGACGTGCCCCGGGTCGTGCAACTCCCGGACGGCACCTACACCTACACCAACCAGTTGCCCGGTCCGCCGCAGCACAGCGGCCCGCAGGTGGTGCACCAGCACGTGCACCAGGCTCCGCCGGACCGCACCGTTCAGCGGATCGCGCTGGGATCCGGCGTCGGCGCCGGCGCGGTCGCGGCCGGGGTCTACTTCGGCCCGCTGCTGGTCGGCGTGCTCACCGCGATGGCCGCCAACCTCGCGCTGCTGGCCCTGATCGCGGCCGTCTGCGCGTGGGGCGTCGTCACCGTCGTCCGCTCGGTGGGCGGCACCGACGGCAAGCGCGCCGCGAACACCCTGCGCCGCGGCCGACGCTGACGGCTGCCTGCGGCCCCCGAACGCACCGTGCGTTCCGGGGCCGTGGGGAGCCGGACAGACCGGCCCCGGAATGGGAGACACCGCCATGAGCAGCAACCAGCCCCGCCTGACCACCGGTGAGAAGACCAAGGTCGCCTGGTACGTCGCCCGGATGGCCAAGCGCGGGATCGCCGACGACCGCCAGTACGGCGGCCGGGTCGACCAGAGCGACCTTCAGCGCAAGGTCGACCGCGTGATCGACGGTGCCCGCGAGCGCGAGGAGCGCGGCCGTAAGGGCAAGTAGCAACGCCCCGGGGGCGACTCGTCCCGGCCAAGGAAACACAGCCGCCCCCGGGCCACCCACCACCCGTTTGAGCAGCAGGGAGCACTAAGCATGACTGACACCACGTCGGGCCCGCACCTGCGGCCCGTCCCCGACTTCACCCCTGACGACGACGCGCCGGCGGCGCCCGTCGCGGTCGACAACCCGGCCTTGCCGGACCCCAAGGTCCGTGTGGAGAAGCGCAAGCCGGTCCTGGCCGGATGGCTCACCAACAAGCGGGACTTCGCCGCCACCGCCCGTCACGCCGGCGCGAACGCCGGATACGCCGCCCTCTACCACGGCGTTCGGATCCCGGTGTATGCCGGACGCCTCGCCCTCATGGCACCGCGCGGCGCGTGCCGGTTCGTCGCGACGACGAACCGGTGGGTGTGGGACCGCGAGGCCGCGCCCCTGCGGGACTTCGCCGTGCGCACCGAGGACGTCGAGGAGTACATGCGCCTGGCCCGGCTGCGGGCGGGCCGGATCCGCCTGCGCGGCCTGGTCTCCCTGGTCGCCGCCGTGTTCGGCGTCGGGTTCGCCCTCTGGCTGTACGTCCTGGCCCCCGCCTACCTGTACGCGTTCGCCGCCGGCGGGGTGCTGCTGCTCGGTCTGGGCGGGCAGCAGCCCGACGCCCCGGTGGTGGGTCCGGCGGTGCTGAAGACCGAGGTACAGAAGCTCACCGGCTCCATCGTCCTGCGCGGTCTCGACTCCATCGGGAACACGAAGGTCACCGCCGCCATCAAGAAGGGCGGCGACATGAACGGCCTGCGGTTCGTCTCGGAGATCGTCCGCGACGGGCCCGGCTACCGCGCCGACCTGGACCTTCCCTACGGCGTCACGCCCGAGGACATCATGGAGGCCCGCAAGCCGCTCGCCTCCGGTCTGCGCCGCAAGACCGGCTGCGTGTGGCCCTCCCCGGACCCCGAGCAGCACGAAGGCCGTCTGGTGCTGTGGGTGGGGGACAAGCCGATGAACGAGACCACCAAGCCCGCCTGGCCGCTGGCCAAGACGGGCACGGTGGACCTGTTCAAGCCGGTGGTGTTCGGCAACGACCAGCGGATGCGCGACGTCGCCGTCACCCTCATGTTCGCCTCCGTCGTCGTCGGCTCCATCCCGCGTATGGGCAAGACGTTCCTGATGCGGCTGTTCCTGCTCATCGCCGCCCTCGACCCGCGCGCGGAGGTCCACGCGTTCGACTTCAAGGGCACCGGCGACTTCGGCGCCCTGGAATCGGTCTGCCACCGCTACCGCGCCGGCGAGGAAGACGAGGACATCGAGTACGTCGTCCAGGCGCTGCGGGAGCTGAAGGAGGAACTGCGCCGCCGCGCGAAGGTCATCAAGTCGCTGCCCCGCACGCGCTGCCCGGAGTCCAAGGTCACCCCCGAACTCGCCGGTGACCAGAGCCTGGGTCTGCACCCGATCGTGGTCGGGTTCGACGAGTGCCAGGTGCCGTTCGAGCACGAGGAGTACGGCAAGGAGATCGAGGCGATCTGCACCGACCTGGTCAAGCGCGGCCCCGCCCTGGGCATCGTGGCCATGTTCGGCACCCAGCGCCCCGACGCCAAATCGCTGCCCACCGGCATCAGCGCCAACGCCGTCCTGCGGTTCTGCCTCAAGGTCATGGGCCAGCCCGCCAACGACATGGTGCTGGGCACCTCTATGTACAAGTCGGGGTACCGGGCCACGATGTTCTCCCGCTCCGACCGCGGCATCTGCTGGATGGCCGGCGAGGGCGACGACCCCCGCATCGTCGCGTCCGCGTTCGTGGACGCGGTCGCCGCCGAACGCATCGTCGCCCGCGCCCGCCAGGCCCGCGAGGCATACGGCAACGTCACCGGCCACGCCATCGGCAAGGGCCCGGAGAACGCCGGCACCGGATCCGACATCCTCGCCGACGTCCTCGACACCATCGCCGACGACGAGAAGGCCGTGTGGTGCGAGCGCATCGCCGCCCGGCTCACCGCCGCCCACCCCGACACCTACACCGGTTGGCAGGGCGAGAACGTCACCGCCGCACTCAAGCCCTGGGGCATCAAGCCCAGCCAGATCTGGGGGCAGACCGACGACGGCGAGGGCGCCAACCGGCGCGGCATCAAGCGCGCCGACATCACCGCCGCGATTACACGCCGTAACGCCGATCGGGCCGCCGCCTAGCCCCAGCAGCACTGCTAGACCTAGCAGCCGCGCTTGCTAGGTCTAGCACGCCCACTAGCAACCCGTAGGGCCGCTGATCAGCTCACTAGCGTCTAGCGGCCCACCTGCGAAAACACCCCGAAACCGCTCTGGGAAGGGATGTGAGCCCCCGTGGCTCTCGCTAGCCTCGCCGCCCTACTGGTCGCCGCTGGTTACGCAGTGCTATGTGCGGTCCAGCCGTTCGCCCCGTGCCGGAAGTGCTCCGGCACCGGCATCCGACAGGTCCGCCGGAAGGTCAAGCTGTGCCGCCGCTGCCGCGGGCAGCGCCACCGGCTCCGCACCGGCCGCCGCCTCCTCAACACCGGACGCCAGGTCCGCCGCGACGGCACCCGACGCCACCACCACGCCTCTGACAGGGAGTCCACCCCATGGCAGTGACCCTCTCGCTCGTCTTCCTCTTCGGACTCGTCCTGTTCTTCCTCCTGCGCTCCGGCAGCCTCACGCCCGGCGCCGCGTTCACCGCCGCCATGTTCGGGTTCTTCCTCGCCTCCACCGGCGCGGCCGGGCCCATCAACAACCTCGCCAACGCCCTCATCCACGCCATCCCCAGCCTCTGACAGGAGCCCCATGGACGACGAGACCTACTGCGACGAGTGCGCCGACTACGGCTGCGGTGGCCACCGGGACTGCGAGCAGTGCGGCGGCGAGATCTGCAACGAGTGCGGCGGGTGCGACTGCGACGAGCAGATGTGCCCCGGCTACGCCGCCCACGCCACCGGCACCGACCACTAGCCGACGGCCATCCTCGCCACCCCCGGGGCGAGTGCGTACGACGGGCCGTAGGACCGTCGTACGCGATAGCTTGCTCCGCTCTGCAGGCCGTGGCCGACGGGCCTCTATCACCGAAACCCCGTCCGAGCCCAACCCGCGATTCTCCGGATCCTGACATCAGCCGGACACGCAAAAGGCGGCCCCCGCATCTCGCCAAAGAACCGGGGCCGCCTCTGTCCACCTGCCCACAACAGACCAGTGGAGGTCTCCAGCATGACGCAACCCACCGACATCCGGCGAGGCGGCCACCGGCCGTTACTGCTGGACCTGTTTTCGTGCGCCGGCGGGGCAGCCATGGGCTACGCCCGCGCCGGCTTCCGCGTCCACGGGTGCGACCTCGCCGACCGGACCAACTACCCCTTCACGTGGCATCGGGGTGACGCCCTGGAGTACCTGGCCCACCTCATCGACACGGGTGAGATCGAGCGGTTCGCGGGGGTGCACGCCTCCCCGCCCTGCCAGGCCAAGAACACGTTGACCGTGGGCACCAACCGCTCCCGAGGCTGGGGCGGCACCCACATCGACCTCGTGGCCCCCACCCGCGCTCTGCTCGACCGCACTGGCCTGCCTTACGTCATCGAGCAGCCCAACGGACAGGCCGAGATCCGCAAGGACCTCACTCTGTGCGGCGAGATGTTCGGGCTCAGCGTCATCCGCCACCGCAACTTCGAGGTGAGCGGCTGGACCATCCCTCAGCCCAAGCACGTCCCGCACCGGGGGCGCGTTCGCGGTTACCGACACGGCAAGTTCTACGACGGCCCCTACGTCGCCGCGTACGGCAACGGCGGCGGCAAGCCCACGGTGCCCGAGCTTCAGGCCGCGCTCGGCATCACCTGGACCGACGTGCGTGAAGAGCTGACCGAGGCCATCCCGCCCACCTACAGCGAGTACATCGGCCGCGCCTTCCGCGTCTCCCGCGTGCTGCTGGGGGTGGCGGCATGAGTGAGCACCTGCGCACCGCGCTCAGGCTCGCGTCCTCTGGCGTACCGGTCCTGCCGCTGCGGGCGGGGAAGGTGCCGTTCGGGAACTGCCGAACGTGCGCGCGGAACGCATGCGGTGGCCGGCCGAACATGAAGAGCGCGGGTACGTGCCGATGCCCTGAGCCGTGCCACGCATGGGCTGCCGCGACCGCGAACCCGGACGTCCTCACTTCGACCCCGTGGGCCGCCGCTTGGTGGCAGGCCGCCGCAGTGGCCTACCACCCCGGCGGGGCCCGCCTCACCGTCGTCGACCTCGACGACATACACGCGGTCGCCTGGGCCCACGAGACTCTGCCGCCGACCCGGACCGTGACCACCACGCGCGGGGAACACTGGATCTACCTAGGGGCTATGCGGTCGGCCAACGCCGTACGCCCCGGCGTGGACGTCAAGTCACTCATGCAGTACACGCGTTGGCTCGGTCCCGGCACCAGCGCGATGGCGCCCCTGCCAGCGGCCGTTCTGGCCCTGGTCGGGAGGGAAGAGACCACCCCCGCCCGGGGGGAGGTGGTCTCTTCCCTCTCCGGGCGCGCCAGGTGGGATGCGGCCGTGGCCACCGGCTGCCGCCACACGGAGAAGTACGTCCGCACCGGCCTCGAACGCGGCCTGGCCCTGGTCAGGTCCCGTACTGAATCCGGCGCCGCGTCGCAGGCCTTCGGTGTGGCCCAGTTCCTCGCCCAGCAGCACGCACAGTGCCCCGGTCCCTGTGGTCTGGAAGGTCTCGGGCAAGAGGTCATCGCAGCGGCGGTCTCCGTGGGAGTCCCCGAGCCGTACGCGGCACGCGCGGTCGGCAACGGCCTCAACACCGAAGCGGGGAGGGCCGCATGAGCCCTCACCCCCGCTCCCCGCGTGCCGCCGAACGACGGCACCTGCGGCTGGTCGTGGGCGACCGAGAGGGCGTCGCCGAAGGCGTCCCCATTGCTGTTCGCCCTGACCCGCAGCCGAACGACGGATATCAGCCCCGGGCCGTTCTGCACGTCGTGGCGCCCCCGGACTGGCGCGTGACCCCCACCGCCCACTCGTGGTGCTCCTGCGGCCGTGACCGGCAGGCCGTCGGCCGCGCCGCCGTACTGAGCCTCGTGGCCGCGCACAACGAACACCGGGACACCTGCCCGCAGCTCGTCAACGCCAAGGAAGGAGGCAAGGCCGTATGAGCATCCCCAACGACATGAGCCCCGACCTGTGGGAGGGGTTCGACCACATCGACCCTGAGCAGATCACCGGCCCCGCCTGGGACGAACCCGTCGCCCTCCGAGTCCGCCCGCCCCTTCCTGACTTCCCTGTGGATGTCCTCCCCGCTTGGTTGGGCAGCATGGTGCGCGGTGTGGCCGAGGAGACCCAGACCCCGGCGGACCTCGCCGGGTGCCTGGCCCTGGCGGTCCTGGCCACGGCCGCCGGCGGGCGGGTGAAGGTGTGCGTACGCGGTCACTGGCGTGAGCCCGTGAACATCTACACCGCCATCGCCCTGCCCCCCGGCAACCGCAAGTCCGCCGTGTTTGACCTCATGGTTCAACCGCTGCTCGATGCGGAGAAGGCTCTCATCGAACTGTCCGGGCCCGTGAGGGCGGAAGCGGAGACCCTGGCGAGGCTGGCCAAGTCCGCAGCCGAGAAGGCGGCAGGCAAGGCGGCCAACGCGGAGCCCGAACACCGCGACACCCTGACCGCCGAAGCCGTCCAACTCGCCCAAGAGGCCGACAAGATGAGGGTTCCCGCCGAACCGCAGCTCGTCGCGGACGACGTGACTCCGGAAAACGTCGGGACGCTCCTGGACGAGCAGGGCGGACGCATCTCCTGCCTGAGCGCTGAAGGGGAGCTGTTCGACATCATCGCCGGGCGCTACACGGGCAAGCCCAACATGGGCATGTTCCTCAAGGGCCACGCCGGGGACATGCTTCGGGTCAACCGGCAGGGCCGCAGTGCCCAGCACGTCGACTCGCCAGCGGTCACGATCGGTCTGGCAGTGCAGCCGGAAGTCCTGGACGCGCTCAGCCGCATCGACGGAGCCGACGGGCGCGGGCTCCTCGCCCGGTTCCTCTACTCCAAACCCCTGTCCCTGGTCGGCTCCCGCAGCCTGACCCCCGCCCTGCTGGACGAGCAGGTGGCTGCCACCTACGCCAAGCATCTGGCGGGTCTGACGCTCGCCCTGGCGGACTGGACTGACCCCGCCCTCATCCAGCTCACCCCGGAAGCCGACGCGGTCCTCCTGGCCTTTCAGAAGGTCACCGAATCGCGCCTCGGTCCGGACGGAAGTTTCGCGCCGATCGTGAAATGGGCCTCCAAGCGGGACGGTGCCGTGGCCCGCATCGCCGGCCTCCTCCACCTCGCCTCCCATCCCGAGGACGGGTGGCACAAGCCCATCGAAGCGTCCACCATGGCCGCCGCTACCGAATTGGGCGTCTACTTCACCGCGCACGCCCTGGACGTGTTCAGCGTCATGAGCGCAGACCCCGCCCACGAATCCGCGGTGACCGTCCTCGCGCAGCTCGTCTCCAGCAACCCCGCGCAGTTCACCAAACGGGAGCTGTTCCGGGCCCTGCGGCGGGCCGACTTCCCCGCCATCGGCGACCTCGACCCCGCCCTGTCCCTGCTCGAAGAACACGGCTGGATCCGCCAGCAGCCCCCGCCCCCACGCACCGGACGCGGCGGCCGGCCACCCTCGCCCCGCTACGAGACCCACCCCCGCATCGGCCGGGGCGCCTGACACAACCCCCAACCCGCTGACAGAACTGACAGAACTCCCCGACACCACCCCTGACCTGCACAAACAGCCACAGTCGAGGTTGTGACAGAACCGAATTTAATGCTGACAGAACCCCCGACCCTGTGCCGGGGGAGCTGTGACAGAACCTCTTCCCAAGAGGTTCTGTCAGGTTTTAATTCAGTTCTGTCAAAGACTCCGACCGGCCCATACATGCAGGTCAGAGGCCATACACCGAGGTTCTGTCAGTTCTGTCAGCGATTCCCTGGCTTCCGCCCTGGACGGCGGTGGGCGATGCAGCGCCGCATGGCGGATTCCCCAGAGGCGGTCCCCGCCTCTCAAAGCTTCGCTCCGTGAACGGAGAGCAACTTCCATGGCAGTCAAGATTCGCGACGAAATGTTGACCATCCCCGAGGTCATTGAAGAGATCGGTGTTCCGCGAGCGACGTTCTATCGCTGGCGGCAGCTCAGGAAGGGACCTAAGTCAATCAAGCTTCCCAACGGTGCCGTTCGAATCCGGCGATCGGAACTGGAGCGCTGGATCGGGACGTTGGAGGAGGCCGCGTGACCTACGGCAAGACCTCTAAGCACCAGGGCGCCCGCGAAAGCGGGCGCCCGCCTGCTGCGGAAGAGCCGACCCTCTCCACGGATGTGCGGCTATGGAAGATCAACCAGGTACGGAGTAAAAGGGCTCCGTATCAGATTCGGTGGCTGGTGGCGGGCAAGGTCAATACGGCCAGCTTCGCCACTTTCACCCTGGCTGACCACCGTCGCTCGGAACTCGTAAAGGCGATGCGCAAGGGCGAAGCTTTCGACGTCGAGACTGGGCTGCCCGAGTCTGAACTCCGAGCGGCTGCTGCCAAGGCAAACGCCCGGCCCGATCCGTCCTGGTGGGACTTCAGTCGCGAATATATGGCGAGCCGGTGGCGTACATCAGCGGCAAAGACGCGCGAGGGTTTGGCGGACAGCCTCGCGACAGTGGCGTTGGCGATGATGGAGGACGGGAATAAGGCGCCTTCGCTTGAAGAAGCACGCTTGGCGGTCCGGTGGGCCGTCGTCCCGGCACATGAAGAAGAAGACCCTCCAGAGGACCTCGCGGCAGCCTATGCCTGGCTTCAGCACAGGTCGCTTCCTCTTTCGGCTCTCACGGACCCCAAGGTGGTCCGGGACATCCAATACAGGCTGTCGTTCAAGTTGGACGACAGTCCAGCGGCGGGGGAGACCTACAAGCGCCGGCGCCGGGGGTTCAACACCGCAATGGAGTACGCGATTGAGTGCGGGTACTTGGACGCCAACCCTCTCGCAGGAGTGAAGCGCGCTGGTTCCAGCCGTGGAGACGTCGTGGACCCCCGCGTCTTGGTGAACGCGGTCCAGGGTGCCCAACTCCTCACGGCTGTCTCGTACGTCGGTTCAGTGCACCGCAACCGAGGCCGTCGACTGGTCGCGTTCTTCGCCTGTCAGCTCTACGCGGCGATGCGGCCGGCCGAGGTGGTTGGTCTCCGTGAGAAGGATTGCTACCTGCCAGAGAAGGGCTGGGGGACCCTCACGCTCCAAGAGACCCGCCCGGTCTCAGGCAAGAAGTGGACCGACTCGGGCAAGCGGCATGACAAGCGCGGACTCAAGTCCAGGGAGGTCAAGGCGGATCGGCCTGTGCCCATCCCGCCCCCGCTGGTCGCGATGCTGCGTGAGCACATCAGGGAATTCGGGGTGGCGGCGGACGGCCGGGTCTTCGCCAACGAGCGTGGCGAGGTGCTGGGCACGTCGAGCTACTGGCGCGTGTGGCAGGAAGCGCGCCCCATCGCACTCCCGCCGGACAAGGTGGAGTCGCCGCTTGCACAGCGGCCCTACGACCTGCGGCACACCTGCATTACCAACTGGCTGAACGCTGGAGTGCCGGTGGCCGAAGTCGCTCGCCGCGCGGGCAACTCGCCTGAGGTCATCCACCGTCGGTACGAAGGCTGCATCGACGGCCATGAGGAGGTGAACAACAAGAAGATTGAGGAGGCGATGGGATGGGGCGAGGAGGCCTCCTGATTTCTCACTCGCCGCTCACTCGCGATCAGCGATTGAGAACGACAAAGAGCCGGACCCAGTGGGACTGGGTCCGGCTCTTCATGCTTGGCACTTTGCAGGTCAGAGACTTGATCGTCCTGGTTACTGCGAAGTGCCCCCGGCAGGATTCGAACCTGCGCACACGGCTCCGGAGGCCGTTGCTCTATCCCCTGAGCTACGGGGGCGTGATCACCGCGCTGGCGTGGTGACGGGTAGAACCCTACCAGCTCCTACCGGGTCCTCATGAACGGTTATTTCGCTGGTGGGGCGGGGCTGGTGGGGCGGGGGAGGCAACGTGAGGGGGCGGGGGTCCCCTGTACGGGGCGGAAGTGGGGAAAACCCGGACGCGGTGGTCCCGGTCGACCTACTCTCGAGTTGTGCCAGGCGCGTCCGGCCGAGTCCTTGTCGTCGATGACAACAAGGTGATTCGGCAGCTGATCAGGGTCAATCTCGAGCTGGAGGGCTTCGAGGTCGTGACCGCGGCCGATGGTGCCGAATGTCTGGACGTGGTGCATCAGGTCCGCCCTGATGTGATCACCCTCGATGTTGTGATGCCCCGGCTCGGCGGTCTCGGCACCGCCGCGCGGCTGCGTTCCGACATTCATACGCGCAGTGTCCCCATCGTCATCGTGAGTGCGTGCACGCAGCACGAGGTCGAGACCGGCCTTGATGTCGGCGTCGAATCCTTCCTCGCCAAGCCCTTCGAGCCCGCCGAACTCGTGCGGATCGTAAGCCAGTTGATTGAAAGCAAGCAGGGCGGGGGCCGTGGCGCCGAAGGCGCTGAGCGTGCCGGGCGCATCGGCGGCTGACCCTCCGAGGGTGCCGCGGTACGTGTCCGTATGCCGGACCATCGCGTAATCCAGGTCGCTTACCCACCCCCTTCCTCCCATACGCTTGTCCCGTGACCCCCGTCGAGCTCTCCCGTACCGTCCTGCGCGCCGTGCGCCGCGCGGTCGACGAGGGTGAGCTGAGCGTGGCCGTTCCGGAACGTGTCGTGGTCGAGCGGCCCAGGCCCGGCGGGTGCGGGGACTACGCCACCAACGTCGCGCTGCAGCTCGCCGGTCCCGCCCGGCGGGCGCCCCGGCACGTGGCCGAGCTCCTCTCCCGGCGCCTCGCCGACAGCCCTGGCATCGCCGGCGTCGAAGTCACCGGCCCCGGATTCCTCAACGTCACCCTCACCACCGACGACCCCGGCACCCTCGCCCGCGAGATCCTCGCCCGGGGCAAGGGGTATGGGAACAGTGACGTTCTCGCAGGTCAGCGCATCGAGCTGCGTGTGCCGCACGAGGTTCGGGCCGAGGTCGTCGCCGACTCGGTCAGTCGGATCCTCGCCACCCAAGGCGCCGACTCGTACGTGACTCATGACGGTGACGCCACCGCCACCGCACAGGTCGTGCACCTGCGCCCCGTCCCCGCCCCCTCCGACCCCGCCGTCCTCGGCCGTGACGCCGCCCGCTGGGCCCTGCTCCTGCCCGCCGCGCACGACCGGCCCCACCTCGACGACGGCCGGCACCTCGCCCAGCGCGAGAGCAACCCCCTCTTCCGTGTCCGGTACGCGTACGCCCGTACCCGTGCCCTCACCCGCAACGCCGCCGCCCTCGGTTTCACCGCCGAACCCGGCGACGTACGCGACACCACCCCCGGGGAAACCCTCGCAACCACCCTGGCCGCGTACCCCCAAGCCCTCGCCGCCGCCGCCCGGCACCACGCCCCCGACCGGCTAGCCCGGCACCTCGTCCTCGTCGCCGACGCGTTTCTCGGGTTCCAGCACACCGTGCTGCCGCAGGGGGAGGAGAAACCCTCGGCCGCCCACCGTGCCCGGCTCGCGCTCGCCGAAGCCGCCGGGGCGGTGCTCGCCGGTGGCCTGTCCCTGCTCGGTATCGACGCACCCGAACATCTCTGAGAGAGCGCAGAAGCAGTCATGAGCCGTTCCGCACACCCCGCAGGGCCCCGCCACGCCGACGTCCTGCCCGAGGGTCACTACACCGCCCCGCCCGCCGACCTGAACGCACTCGACGCCAAGGTGTGGTCCCGTACCGTCACCCGCGGCGCGGACGGCGCGGTCAGCGTCGGCGGCATCGAAGTCGCCCGGCTCGCCGAGGAGTTCGGCACCCCCGCGTACTTCCTCGACGAGGACGACTTCCGCGCGCGCTGCCGCGCCTGGCGTGACGCCTTCGGGCCCGACGCCGACGTCTTCTACGCCGGCAAGGCGTTCCTCTCCCGTGCCGTCGTGCGCTGGCTGCACGAGGAGGGGCTGAATCTGGACGTGTGCTCGGGCGGCGAGCTGGCCACCGCCCTGTCGGCGGGTATGCCCGCCGGGCGCATCGCGTTCCACGGCAACAACAAGTCCGAGGAAGAGATCGAGCGGGCCGTCGAGGTCGGCGTCGGGCGGATCGTGCTCGACTCGTTCCAGGAGATCGTGCGGGTGTCGCACATCGCCGAGCGGCTCGGCAAGCGCCAGCCCGTGCAGATCCGCGTCACCGTCGGCGTCGAGGCCCACACGCACGAGTTCATCGCCACCGCACACGAGGACCAGAAGTTCGGCATCGCGCTCGCGGGCGGCCAGGCCGCCGAGGCCGTACGCCGGGCGCTGAAGCTCGACGGCATCGAGCTGATCGGCATCCACAGCCACATCGGCTCGCAGATCTTCGACATGGCCGGCTTCGAGGTCGCCGCGCGGCGCGTCGTGTCGCTGCTGGCCGAGGTGCGGGACGAGCACGGCGTCGAACTGCCCGAGATCGACCTCGGCGGCGGTCTCGGCATCGCGTACACCTCCGACGACGACCCCCGTGAGCCGCACGAGATCGCCAAGGCTCTCGGCGAGATCGTGACGCGCGAGTGCGAGGCGGCCGGGCTGCGGACGCCGCGCATCTCCGTCGAGCCGGGCCGCGCCATCGTCGGCCCGACCGCGTTCACGCTGTACACGGTCGGCACCATCAAGCCCCTCGAGACGCTCCGTACGTACGTCTCCGTGGACGGCGGCATGTCCGACAACATCCGCACCGCGCTGTACGACGCCGAGTACACCGTCGCGATGGTGTCTCGGCGCTCGGACGCCGAGCCGATGCTGGTCCGCGTCGTGGGCAAGCACTGCGAGAGTGGGGACATCGTGGTGAAGGACGCGTTCCTGCCCGCCGACCTCGCGCCCGGTGACCTGATCGCCGTACCGGCGACCGGCGCCTACTGCAGGTCCATGGCCAGCAACTACAACCACGCACTTCGCCCGCCCGTCGTCGCCGTGCGCGACGGTGAGGCGCGGGTGATCGTCAGGCGTGAGACGGAGGAAGATCTCCTGCGTCTCGACGTCGGATAAATGAAATACACGTCTCAGGATTCGGACCGGGGACAGAAACCCCGGTCCGGTGGGTGAGACTGGTCCACTGAAGCAGTATCTAGTTGTCCAGCAGGCTGAGCTCGGAAGAGCTGGGTTGAACGAAAGGCGTAGGTCGATGATGCGTACGCGTCCGCTGAAGGTGGCGCTCCTTGGCTGTGGGGTAGTCGGCTCAGAGGTGGCGCGCATCATGACGACGCACGCCGACGACCTCGCGGCCCGGATCGGCGCCCCTGTGGAACTGGCCGGGGTCGCCGTCCGCCGTCCGTCGAAGGTGCGCGAGGGCATCGACCCCGCGCTCGTCACCACGGACGCGACCGCGCTGGTCAAACGGGGCGACATCGACGTAGTCGTCGAGGTCATCGGCGGCATCGAGCCCGCCCGCTCCCTCATCACCACCGCGTTCGAGCACGGCGCCTCCGTCGTCTCCGCGAACAAGGCGCTCATCGCCCAGGACGGCGCCGCGCTGCACGCCGCCGCCGAGCAGTACGGCAAGGACCTCTACTACGAGGCCGCCGTCGCCGGCGCGATCCCGCTGGTCCGGCCGCTGCGCGAGTCCCTCGCCGGCGACAAGATCAACCGCGTGATGGGCATCGTCAACGGCACGACGAACTTCATCCTCGACAAGATGGACACCACGGGCGCCGGCTACCAGGAGGCCCTGGACGAGGCCACCGCGCTCGGTTACGCCGAGGCCGACCCGACCGCCGACGTCGAGGGCTTCGACGCCGCCGCCAAGGCCGCCATCCTCGCCGGGATCGCCTTCCACACGCGCGTGCGCCTCGACGACGTGTACCGCGAGGGCATGACCGAGGTGACCTCCGCCGACTTCCGCTCGGCGAAGGAGATGGGCTGCACCATCAAGCTGCTCGCCATCTGCGAGCGGGCCGCCGACGGTGGCTCCGTCACCGCGCGCGTGCACCCCGCGATGATCCCCCTCGACCACCCGCTGGCCTCCGTGCGTGGCGCGTACAACGCCGTGTTCGTCGAGTCCGACGCGGCCGGCCAGCTGATGTTCTACGGGCCCGGCGCCGGCGGCGCGCCGACCGCGTCCGCGGTCCTCGGCGACCTCGTCGCGGTCTGCCGGAACAAGCTCGGCGAGGCCACCGGACCCGGTGACTCCGCCTACACCCAGCTGCCCGTCTCGCCCATGGGCGAGGTCGTGACGCGCTACCACATCAGCCTCGACGTGGCCGACAAGCCGGGCGTCCTCGCCCAGGTCGCTACGGTCTTCGCCGAGCACGGCGTATCGATTGACACGGTGCGCCAATCGGGCAAGGACGGCGAGGCCTCTCTCGTCGTCGTCACCCACCGCGCGGCGGACGCGGCCCTCACCGGGACCGTCGACGCGCTGCGCAAGCTCGACACCGTGCGTGGTGTCGCCAGCATCATGCGTGTTGAAGGGGAGTAACGAGCAATGACCGGAATGACCCACCAGTGGCGCGGCATCATCGAGGAGTACCGGGACCGGCTCCCGGTGACCGACACCACGCCGGTCGTCTCGCTGCGCGAGGGCGGCACGCCGCTCGTGCCCGCCCAGGTGCTCTCCGAGCGCACGGGCTGCGAGGTCCACCTCAAGGTCGAGGGTGCCAACCCCACCGGGTCCTTCAAGGACCGCGGCATGACGATGGCCATCACGAAGGCCAAGGAGGAGGGCGCGCAGGCCGTCATCTGCGCCTCCACCGGCAACACGTCGGCGTCGGCCGCCGCGTACGCCGTGCGCGCCGGGATGGTCTGCGCCGTGCTGGTCCCGCAGGGCAAGATCGCGCTGGGCAAGATGGGCCAGGCGCTCGTCTACGGTTCGAAGATCCTGCAGGTCGACGGCAACTTCGACGACTGCCTCAACCTGGCCCGCGCCCTCTCCGAGAACTACCCGGTGGCGCTGGTCAACTCGGTCAACCCGTTCCGTATCGAGGGCCAGAAGACCGCCTCCTTCGAGATCGTCGACGCCCTCGGCGACGCGCCCGACATCCACGTACTGCCCGTCGGCAACGCCGGCAACATCACGGCGTACTGGAAGGGCTACAAGGAGTACGCGGCGGACGGCATCGCCACGCACACGCCGCGCATGTGGGGCTTCCAGGCTTCCGGTTCCGCGCCCATCGTGCGCGGTGAGGTCGTCAAGGACCCGTCGACGATCGCCACCGCGATCCGCATCGGCAACCCGGCGTCGTGGGACTTCGCGCTGGCCGCCCGTGACGAGTCCGGCGGCTTCATCGACGAGGTGACGGACCGTGAAATCCTGCGCGCCTACAAGCTGTTGGCGTCCCAGGAGGGTGTCTTCGTCGAGCCCGCGTCGGCCGCTTCGGTCGCCGGTCTGCTGAAGGCCGCCGAGCAGGGCAAGGTCGACCCGGGCCAGAAGATCGTCTGCACCGTCACGGGCAACGGCCTCAAGGACCCCGACTGGGCCGTCGCGGGCGCCCCGCAGCCCGTCACCGTCCCCGTCGACGCCGCCACCGCGGCCCAGCGCCTCGGCCTCGCGTAACGGGACGCACCAGCTCAACCCCGTACAGGGGGTGCACAGGGGGCTTGCGACACGCATCGTGCGCCTCCTGTGCGCCCTATGTCGCCACAGAACCTTCCTTCGATAGGCTGTACCGAACCCACACCGCCGCACGTTTCGCGGTGCCGCAGGCGTCGTCATAGCCGTTGCGGCCTTCGGGTTCTGATACGGGCAGCAATTCATCGGATCTCTCGAAACACCTTCGGAAAACCCGCAAACACCGCAGCTCAAGGAG
The DNA here is from genome assembly GCF_040645335.1 of Streptomyces sp. NPDC046821. Classification (NCBI taxonomy): domain Bacteria; kingdom Bacillati; phylum Actinomycetota; class Actinomycetes; order Kitasatosporales; family Streptomycetaceae; genus Streptomyces; species Streptomyces sp. NPDC046821. Next base: position 66,075 of record NZ_JBEYYB010000005.1, read on the forward strand.
TGTCATCGAGCGATGGCCGGTCCCGCCTTCCGCGCCGCCGCCGTCAGGGTGCGCGTCCCCGCCACCAGCGCCAACCTCGGCCCGGGCTTCGACGCCTTCGGCCTGTCGCTGGGTCTCTACGACGACGTGGTCGTCCGCGTCGCCGACTCCGGCCTGAACATCGACATCGCAGGTGAGGGGTCCGAAACCCTCCCGCGCGACGAGTCGCATCTGCTCGTACGGTCCCTCCGCACGGCCTTCGACCTGCTCGGCGGACAGCCGCGCGGCCTCGAGGTCGTCTGCGCCAACCGGATCCCGCACGGCCGCGGCCTCGGCTCCTCGTCGGCCGCCATCTGCGCCGGCATCGTCGCCGCGCGCGCCGTGACGATAGGCGGAGACGCCCGCCTCGACGACGCGGCGCTGCTCGAGCTCGCGACCGAGATCGAGGGGCACCCGGACAACGTCGCGGCCTGCCTGCTCGGCGGTTTCGCCCTCTCCTGGATGGACGGCGGAGCGGCGCGGGCGATCAGGATGGAGCCCGCGAGTTCCATCGTTCCGGTGGTTTTCGTACCGGGGAAGCCGGTACTCACGGAGACCGCGCGAGGTCTCCTTCCGCGCAGCGTCCCCCACGTGGACGCCGCGGTGAACGCGGGCCGGGCGGCCCTGCTCGTCGAGGCCCTGACCAGGCGCCCCGAGCTGCTGCTCCCCGCCACGGAGGACCGGCTCCACCAGGAGTACCGGGCTCCCGCGATGCCGGAGAGCGTCGCACTCGTGGAGCGGCTGCGGGCCGACGGTGTCCCCGCGGTGATCTCGGGGGCGGGCCCCACGGTCCTGGCTCTCGTCGAAGAGGAGACGGCCGACAAGACCGCCCGGCTGGCCGGCGAGGGATGGGCGGCGAACCGCCTCAGCCTCGACGCAGGCGGAGCGAGCGTGCTGCCGCTTGCGCCCTGACACCCGGTTGCCGGAATTCGAGAGGGGGAATATTTGTTGGATCCGGTAGTGTTAACCTCAAGTCTGCACCCGACCCCACCATGGCGAGGTGCTGTGTGTCCCCGTCCGGGACAACCATTCTTCCAGGAGCCCCGCAGATTGCTCTGTGCCGTGCGCTGAGCTATTTCGAGCACATGCTCCGGAACCGGTGTGACCGAGCCGGGTGACACAAGACATTCCAGTGGAACCCGCGGCTTCGGAACTCGCCGTCACCAATGAATTCTTCCGCCGCGTTGGCGGACCACCGCCCCGGCACGGTCCCCACAGACAGGACCACCGCCGGACAGCACAACCGGTCGCCGAGCCAGACAGGCCGACGTCCGCTCCAGGGAAGGACCCTTCGTGAGCGACACCACCGATCTGATGGGCGTGAGCGCCGACAGCTCCGCTGCCGCGCCCTCCGCCGATGCGGAGACCTCTGCTGCGCCTGCCGCCGGTGCTTCGGGCTCCCGGCGGCGCCGCGGTACCGGCCTCGAGGGCATGGTGCTGGCCGAGCTCCAGCAGGTCGCATCGGGCCTCGGTATCAAGGGCACCGCGCGTATGCGCAAGAGCCAGCTGATCGAGGTCATCAAGGAGGCCCAGGCCGGGGGAGGCGCTCCCGCGAAGAGCGCCGACACCACCGAGACCAAGCCGAAGCGCCGTACGGCCACCAAGGCGCGTACCGGCGACGAGGCCGCGGCGAACGGCACCGCCGCCCCCGCGGCGAAGGCCGCCGTCACCGATGACGCCAAGGCCGACAAGGCCACGAAGGCCGTCGCCCAGCAGCAGATCGAGATTCCCGGTCAGCCGGCGAGCGACGACAAGAGCGGCGACCGCCGTCGCCGCCGCGCCACCTCGGAGGCCGGCAGCCCCGAGACCGTCACGGCCGAGGCGAAGACCGAGACCCGGACCGAGACGCAGGGCGAGGCCAAGTCCGGCGACGCCGGTGACGGCGCCGAGGGCCGCCGTGAGCGCCGCGACCGTCGTGACCGCGGCGGGCGTGAGCGCGGCGAGCGCGGCGAGCGCGGTGACCGCCGGGGCAAGGGCGACGAGCAGGGCAAGGAGCAGGGCGGCAACCGCCAGCCGCAGGGCGGCGGACGCCAGAGCCAGCGCGACAACGCCCCGCGGGCCGATGAGGACGGGGACGACTTCGAGGGCGGCCGCCGCGGCCGCCGGGGCCGTTACCGCGACCGCCGTGGCCGTCGCGGCCGCGACGAGGCAGGCTTCGGCAACGAGCCGCAGGTCTCCGAGGACGACGTCCTGATCCCCGTCGCGGGCATCCTGGACATCCTCGACAACTACGCGTTCATCCGGACCTCCGGCTACCTGCCCGGCCCGAACGACGTGTACGTGTCCCTCGCCCAGGTCCGCAAGAACGGCCTGCGCAAGGGTGACCACGTCACCGGTGCGGTCCGTCAGCCCAAGGACGGCGAGCGCCGCGAGAAGTTCAACGCGCTCGTCCGCCTCGACTCCGTCAACGGCATGGCACCCGAATCCGGGCGCGGGCGGCCGGAGTTCAACAAGCTGACGCCCCTTTACCCGCAGGACCGGCTCCGTCTGGAGACCGACCCGGGCATCCTGACCACCCGCATCATCGACCTCGTGTCGCCGATCGGTAAGGGCCAGCGAGGCCTGATCGTGGCCCCGCCGAAGACCGGCAAGACCATGATCATGCAGGCGGTCGCCAACGCGATCACCACCAACAGCCCCGAGTGCCACCTGATGGTCGTCCTGGTCGACGAGCGTCCGGAAGAGGTCACCGACATGCAGCGGTCGGTGAAGGGCGAGGTCATCTCCTCGACCTTCGACCGTCCCGCCGAGGACCACACCACGGTCGCCGAGCTGGCCATCGAGCGCGCCAAGCGCCTCGTGGAGCTGGGTCACGACGTGGTCGTCCTGCTCGACTCGATCACGCGTCTGGGCCGTGCCTACAACCTGGCGGCGCCCGCCTCCGGCCGCATCCTGTCCGGTGGTGTCGACTCGACCGCGCTCTACCCGCCGAAGCGCTTCTTCGGTGCGGCGCGCAACATCGAGGACGGCGGCTCGCTGACCATTCTCGCCACCGCGCTGGTCGACACCGGCTCGCGCATGGACGAGGTGATCTTCGAGGAGTTCAAGGGCACCGGCAACATGGAGCTCAAGCTCGACCGCAAGCTCTCCGACAAGCGCATCTTCCCGGCGGTGGACGTCGACGCGTCCTCCACCCGTAAGGAAGAGATCCTGCTCAACTCGGAAGAGCTGGCGATCGTGTGGAAGCTGCGCCGGGTGCTGCACGCGCTCGACTCGCAGCAGGCCATCGAGCTGCTTCTCGACAAGATGAAGCAGACGAAGTCGAACGCCGAGTTCCTGATGCAGATCGCGAAGACGACGCCGGCGCCGGGCAACGGCAACGACTGAGTGCTTCCGCGGTAGCTGATTGACCGCAAGGGCCGCTCCTGTCACTCATGTGACGGGGGCGGCCCTTCGTGCTCCCCGGGGTGAGTTGTACGATCGCGCTCTTCATCTGCGTTCAACTCATCGCTCCCTGGGGGGACTTGCGTGGACATTTCGATATCCGGCTCCGGCCGGCACCGCCGAAGACTGGGCAAGGTGCTGCCGGCCGCGGCGGCCGGGCTCGCGCTGATCGGCGCCGGAGCGTTCGCCGTCACGTCGTACGCGGGGGAGTCCGACGCCGGCCGGGTCGTGCAGCCGCCGCCGGGCGCGAAGACCGCCGACGCGTCGACGCCGGCGCCGACCGGCTCGAAGACCGCCTCGCCGCGCATCATCGGCGGCACCGACAGCGCCGCCTCCTGGATGGTGCAGCTCGTCTACAACAACCCCGCAGGCGGCTCGTACTTCGTCTGCGGCGGCACCCTCGTCGCGCCGAACAAGGTGCTCACGGCCGCGCACTGCCTCCACGACGAGAACGGCAACCGGCAGGACTGGGGCAAGTACGGCGAGGTCGCCGTCGGCACCAGCAAGAGCGTCACCGTGCCGAACAACGGCGCCAAGTACATCGACGTCACCCGCAGCTGGGTGCGCGACGGCTACGACCCCGACGCCATCACGAACGACGTCGCCGTGCTCACCCTCGCCAAGCCGGTCGCCCAGACCACGCTAGAGCTGGCCGGGCCCGACGACAGCACTCTCTACGCGGCGGGCAACAATGCGACGGTCTACGGCTGGGGCCTCACCAGCTCCGACCAGGACACCGCCAGCATCGCCTCCCAGCTGCAGAAGGTCACCCTGCCGCTGAACTCGGACGAGGCGTGCACCCAGAACCTCGACCCGTACTTCCAGGCCGGGAAGATGATCTGCGCCGGACAGCTCGGCACCGGCGACGACAGCACCGGCAAGACCACCTGCCCCGGCGACTCGGGCGGCCCGCTCATCGTCGGCAACAAGGTCGTCGGCATCGTGTCCTGGGGCCTCAGCCAGGGCAACAAGGTCTGCAACCTCGCCGGCACGTACGAGGCGTTCACCAAGGTCTCCACGTACCAGGCCAAGGTCCGCCCGCGTATCGACGACACCGACATCAGCCGCAACGGCAAGGCGGACCTCTTCGTCCGTGCCTCCTCCGGCGGGCAGGGTTACGTCAAGGAGTCCACGGGCAACGGGTTCGCGGCGCGCAAGGCGCTCAGCGGGTCCTGGAGCGCGTACAACCTCGTCCTGCAGGCCGACATGAACCGTGACGGGTACCAGGACTTCATCATCCGCCGCAGGTCCGACGGGAACGTCTACTGGCGGCACCGGTCCGCGTCCAGCGCGACGTACGTCGACACGAAGGTCGCGAGCGCCTGGGGGACCAGGAAGTTCATCGTGGCGCCCGGTGACGTGAACGGTGACCGCTACCCCGACCTGCTGTCCGTCACCTCCGGCGGCACGATGTACCTCTACCCGGGCAAGGGCGACGGCACGTACGGCACCCGGACCACCGTCGGCAGCGGCTACCAGGCCTTCAACTCCCTGCGCGGCAAGGGCGACTTCACCGGTGACGGGAAGAGCGACCTCATCGCGCGCGGCAGCGGCGGCAAGCTGTACCTCCTCAAGGGCACCGGCAAGGCCGCCGCGCCCTTCGAGGCCGGGGTGCAGGTGCGCACCTGGGACGGTTACAACGCGTTCGCGGCGCCCGGCGACGTGACCGGCGACGGCAAGGCCGACTATGTCGCGCGCACGCCCGGCGGCACGCTCTACCTGTACCCGGGCACCGGATCCGGCTCCTCGGAGATCTTTGCCACACGCATCAAGATCGGAACCGGCTACACGCAGTACAACATCTTCGGATAAACCCCCAGGTGGGAGCCGGACGACCGGTTCCTAATGTCACGCTCCGTGCCCGCCGCGACACTCGCGGCGGGCACAGTGCGTTGTGCAACCCTGCATCCGGATTCCGCGTCTTGCGAGCAGAGACGTCCGAAGAAGCCTGACCTTGCCCACCGGGGGTAACCGACCACCGAGTACCTGAGGACTGAGGAGCACATGCCCGACGAGAGCAGTCACGAGAGCACCGACCCGAGCCGCCCGGCCCGGGGCGGCACAGGCCGGCGGCGCAAGCCGCGCAGCGGGCGCCGTAAGGCCCTTGTCATCACGGCCTGCACCCTCGGCGGACTTCTCGTCGTGGCGGGCGCGGGCGCCGGCTTCCTGTACTTCAAGCTCAACGGCAACATCAAGGGCGTCGACATCAACGCCGCGCTCGGCACCGACCGCCCCAAGAACGTCGACAACGGCTCGATGGACATCCTCGTCCTCGGCTCCGACTCCCGCTCCGGAGCGAACGCCCAGTACGGCGCGGACCAGGGCGGCGCCCGCTCCGACACCGCGATGGTCGTCCACGTCTACAAGGGCCACAAGAAGGCCAGCGTCGTCTCCATACCGCGCGACACCCTCGTCACCCGCCCCACCTGCACCGACGCCCACGGCAAGACGGTCGCGGGCGGCAACCAGCAGATGTTCAACACGGCGTACGAGGTCGGCGGCCCGGCCTGCGCCGTCAAGACCGTGGAGAAGATGTCGGGGATCCGCATGGACCACTACGTCGAGGTCGACTTCACGGGCTTCAAGAAGCTCATCGACACCCTCGGCGGCGTCGACATCACCACCCAGCAGGCCATCAACGACGACAAGAGCCACCTGCACCTCCCCGCCGGCAAGCACACGCTGGACGGCGAGCAGGCCCTCGGCCTCGTCCGCACCCGCCACGGCATCGGCGACGGCAGCGACCTCGGCCGAATACAGCTCCAGCAGGCCTTCATGAAGGCGCTGATCCAGCAGATCAAGGACGTCGGCGTCTTCACCAGCCCCAAGAAGCTGTACGACCTCGCGGACACCGCCACCAGCGCCGTCACCACCGACTCCGACCTCAACTCCGTCAAGGAACTCGCCGGATTCGCGAACGGCCTCAAGGGCATCGGCGCGGGCGACATGAAGATGGTGACGCTCCCCGTCCAGTACGACCCCGCCAACCCGAACCGCGTGCTCCCGCTCGACCGCCAGGCCGCCCAGCTGTGGTCGGCTCTCAAGGCGGACCAGCCGATACCGGCCTCGGCGACCAAGGACTCCGCCGGCGACAAGGGCGCCGCGGGCTCCGTCGTGAGCAGCCACTAGGGCCCGCGAGCCCCTGCGGGAATAGTTCCGCCACGACCCCGGTTTTGGGGGATACGGCCAGTCCTGGCAGACTGGTACGTCGGTCCCGGTTCACGCCCCCGCAATCCGCGGAAGCGACCCGGAGCCCTCCGAGAACATAGGAGACACCTTGAAGCGCGACATCCACCCCGAGTACGTCGAGACGCAGGTCAGCTGCACCTGTGGCGCGTCGTTCACCACCCGTAGCACGATCTCCAGCGGCACCGTCCGTGCCGAGGTCTGCTCCGAGTGCCACCCGTTCTACACGGGCAAGCAGAAGATCCTCGACACCGGTGGCCGCGTGGCCCGCTTCGAGGCCCGCTTCGGCAAGGCCGCTGCCGGCAACAAGTAGCGAGCCACCCGCGCCGGTCCACGGCCGCCCTTCGGGGCGGGCCGGGACCGGCGCGCCGCTTTTCGGCCGGGGGCGGTGGCCTTCCCCCGGCCGGCCCGGTGGCCGTTCCCTATCGCTTTACCTCACTTCAGGAGCCGGAGATGTTCGAGGCCGTCGAGGACCTCATCGGTGAGCACGCCGATCTCGAGACGAAGCTCGCGGACCCCTCGGTCCACGCCGACCAGGCGAACGCGCGCAAGCTCAACAAGCGCTACGCCGAGCTGACCCCGATCGTCGCCACCTACCGCTCCTGGAAGCAGACCGGTGACGACATCGAGACCGCCCGCGAACTCGCGGCGGACGACCCGGACTTCGCCGCCGAGGTCAAGGACCTCGAGAAGCAGCGCGAGGACATCACCGAGAAGCTGCGGCTCCTCCTCGTCCCCCGGGACCCCAACGACGACAAGGACGTCATCCTCGAGGTCAAGGCGGGCGCGGGCGGCGACGAGTCCGCCCTGTTCGCCGGCGACCTGCTGCGGATGTACCTGCGCTACGCCGAGCGCGTCGGCTGGAAGACCGAGATCATCGACGCCACCGAGTCCGAGCTGGGCGGCTACAAGGACGTCCAGGTCGCCGTCAAGACCAAGGGCGGCAACGGCGCGACCGAGCCCGGCCAGGGCGTCTGGGCCCGCCTGAAGTACGAGGGCGGCGTGCACCGCGTGCAGCGCGTGCCCTCGACCGAGTCGCAGGGCCGTATCCACACCTCCGCCGCCGGTGTCCTCGTGACGCCCGAGGCCGAGGAGGTCGACGTCGAGATCCACGCGAACGACCTCCGCATCGACGTCTACCGCTCCTCGGGCCCCGGCGGACAGTCCGTCAACACGACGGACTCCGCCGTCCGCATCACGCACCTGCCCACCGGCGTCGTCGCCTCCTGCCAGAACGAGAAGAGCCAGCTCCAGAACAAGGAGCAGGCGATGCGTATCCTGCGCTCCAGGCTGCTCGCCGCGGCCCAGGAGAAGGCCGAGGCCGAGGCCGCCGACGCGCGCCGCAGCCAGGTCCGCACGGTCGACCGCTCCGAGAAGATCCGTACGTACAACTTCCCGGAGAACCGCATCTCGGACCACCGCGTCGGTTTCAAGGCGTACAACTTGGACCAGGTGCTCGACGGTGACCTCGACCCGGTGATCCAGGCCTGTGTCGACGCCGACTCGGCCGCCAAGCTCGCCGCCGCCTAAGCCACGCCAAAAAAGACCAGCTCAGCCCCGGAGGGACCAGCGTGCAGCAACATCTTGGGGGGCGACCCCCAAACCCCCGCAGCGTGCTGCTCGCGGAAGTCGCCCAGGCCACCCAGCGTCTCGCCGACGCGGGTGTGCCCTCGCCGCGCAACGACGCGGAGGAGCTCGCCGCGTTCGTGCACGGCGTGAAGCGGGGCGCGCTGCACACGGTCAAGGACGCGGACTTCGACGCCCGGTACTGGGAGGTGATCGCGCGCCGTGAGGCCCGCGAGCCGCTCCAGCACATCACCGGGCTCGCCTACTTCCGCTACCTCGAACTCCAGGTGGGCCCCGGCGTGTTCGTGCCGCGGCCCGAGACCGAGTCCGTGGTCGGCTGGGCCATAGACGCCGTACGGGCCATGGACGTCGTCGAGCCTCGGATCGTCGACCTGTGCACCGGCTCGGGCGCCATCGCGCTCGCGCTCGCCCAGGAGGTCCCGCGCTCCACCGTGCACGCCGTGGAGCTGTCCGAGGACGCCCTCAGATGGACCCGCAAGAACGTCGAGGGGTCCAGGGTCGACCTGCGCCAGGGAGACGCCCTGGAGGCCTTCCCCGACCTCGACGGCCAGGTCGACCTGGTGGTCTCCAACCCGCCGTACATCCCGCTCACCGAGTGGGAGTACGTCGCCCCCGAGGCCCGGGACCACGACCCCGAACTGGCCCTGTTCTCCGGCGAGGACGGGCTCGACCTGATCCGCGGCATCGAGCGCACCGCGCACCGGCTGCTGCGCCCCGGCGGCGTCGTCGTCGTGGAGCACGCCGACACGCAGGGCGGTCAGGTGCCGTGGATCTTCGCCGAGGAGCGTGGCTGGGCCGACGCGGCCGACCACCCCGACCTGAACAACCGCCCGCGCTTCGCCACCGCCCGCAAGGCGATGCCGTGACGACGACCGTGACTTCAAGCCAGCAGTATGTGCACGAGGAGGCCCGCTAAATGGCTCGGCGATACGACACCAACGACGCGTCCGACCGTACGACCGGTCTGCGTGAAGCCGCGTCCGCCGTCCGCCGCGGCGAGCTGGTCGTCCTGCCCACCGACACCGTCTACGGCATCGGTGCCGACGCGTTCACGCCCGAGGCCGTGGGTGACCTCCTGGAGGCCAAGGGCCGCGGCCGCAACATGCCCACCCCGGTCCTCATCGGCTCCCCGAACACGCTGCACGGGCTCGTCACGGACTTCTCCGAGATGGCCTGGGAACTCGTCGACGCGTTCTGGCCCGGCGCCCTCACGCTCGTCGCCAAGCACCAGCCGTCCCTCGCCTGGGACCTCGGTGACACCCGGGGCACCGTAGCCGTCCGGATGCCGCTGCACCCGGTCGCGATCGAGCTGCTCACCGAGGTCGGCCCCATGGCCGTGTCCTCCGCGAACCTCACCGGGCACCCCGCCCCCGAGGACTGCGACGCCGCGCAGGACATGCTCGGCGACTCCGTCTCCGTCTACCTGGACGGCGGCCCCACGCCCGGCATCGTCCCGTCGTCGATCGTCGACGTGACCGGAAAGGTTCCGGTGCTCCTGCGCGCGGGTGCCCTGACCGCGGACGAGCTGCGCAAGGTCGTACCCGACCTCGAGGTGGCGAATTGACAGCCCCTGAGACGGGGCGTGGCATAGGCAACGGGGACTCCTTCCGCATCCTGCATGTCAGCACCGGCAACGTGTGCCGCTCGCCGATCACCGAGCGGCTGACCCGGCACGCCCTGGCGGAGCGGCTCGGCGACCCCCTGGTCCGCGGCATCATCGTCGAGAGCGCGGGCACCTGGGGGCACGAGGGCGCGCCCATGGAGGCCAACGCCGAGACGGTCCTCGCGGACTTCGGAGCGGACGCCTCCGGCTTCGTCGGCCGTGAGCTCCTCGACGAACACGTGATCCGCGCCGACCTCGTCCTCACCGCCACCCGGGACCACCGCGCCCAGGTCATCTCCATGGGCCACAGCGCGGGCCTGCGCACCTTCACGCTGAAGGAGTTCACGCGCCTCGTACAGGCCATAGACCCGGCCACCCTGCCCGACCCCCTCGACGGGGAAGGCGGCGGCGTGGTCGAGCGAGCACGCGCCCTGGTGCGGGCCGCGGCCGCTCTACGCGGGTGGCTCCTCGCCCCGAACGCCGAGGCGGACGAGGTCTACGACCCGTACGGGGCACCCCTGCCGTTCTTCCGCTCGGTGGGCGACGAGATCAGCCGAGCGCTGGACCCTGTGGTGACGGCGCTGACGGGTGTTCCTGCGGTGCACTGAGGTCTGTGGTGACGGCGCTGGCCGCCGTGCTGGTCTGCCGTTGAGCCGACGGGCGGAGTCCGTCGCAGCGTGGCGAAGCCCGGGAGGCCCGCTGGGGCCGAGCGGTGCGAGTCGCGCGTGCGGGATGGGGCTCAGCCGGGCGCTGGACCCTGTGGTGACGGCGCTTACGGGTGTTCCTGCGGTGCACTGAGGTCTGTGAGGGGACCGGGCGGGTGGTGGGGGCGCCGGTCGGGGTACCCGGTCGTACCTGACTCCGGGCGCGGTCGGGCGGGCGGGCCTACATTGGATTTCTGAGGTCACCCCCGCGAGGCCCGGAGTCCACGATGCCGGTCACCACCGAACACGCCCCCGCCGGTGCGACGTACGCGCACGCCGGCTTCGACACGCTGCGCCGGCAGGACCCCGAGATCGCCGAGATCATGCTCGGCGAGGCGGCCCGGCAGGCCACGTCACTGCAGCTCATCGCCGCCGAGAACTTCACGTCGCCGGCCGTCCTCGCGGCCCTCGGCTCCCCGCTCGCCAACAAGTACGCCGAGGGCTACCCCGGCGCCCGCCACCACGGCGGCTGCGAGCTCGTCGACGTCGCGGAACGCATCGCCGTGGACCGCGCCAAGGCCCTCTTCGGCGCCGAGCACGCCAACGTGCAGTCCCACTCCGGCTCGTCCGCCGTCCTGGCCGCGTACGCCGCCCTGCTGCGCCCGGGAGACACCGTCCTCGCCATGGGCCTCCCGTTCGGCGGCCACCTCACCCACGGCTCCCCGGCGAACTTCTCGGGCCGCTGGTTCGACTTCGTCCCCTACGGCGTCGACCCCGAGACCGGCCTCATCCAGTACGACCAGGTCCGCGCCCTGGCCCGGGTGCACCGCCCCAAGGCCATCGTCTGCGGTTCGATCGCCTATCCCCGGCACATCGACTACGAGGCCTTCCGCGACATCGCCGACGACGTGGGCGCCTACCTCATCGCCGACGCCGCGCACCCCATGGGCCTGATCGCCGGGGGAGTGGCCCCGAACCCGGTCCCGTACGCCGACGTCGTCTGCGCGACCACGCACAAGGTCCTGCGCGGCCCCCGCGGCGGGATGCTGCTGTGCGGGGCCGAGCTCGCGGAGCGCATCGACCGGGCCGTCTTCCCCTTCACGCAGGGCGGCGCCCAGATGCACACGATCGCCGCCAAGGCCGTCGCGTTCGGCGAGGCGGCGACACCGGCCTTCGCGGAGTACACCCATCAGGTGGTCGCCAACGCGAGGGTTCTCGCGGCCGCCCTCGGCGCCGAGGGCCTCATGATCACCACCGGCGGCACGGACACCCACCTGCTGACCGCCGACCCGTCCCCGCTGGGCGTCGAGGGCCCGGCGGCCCGCGGCCGGCTCGCCCTCGCCGGTATGGTCCTCGACACATGCGCGCTGCCCTTCGGCGACGGGCGCGGCCTGCGCCTGGGCACCGCCGCCATCACCACACAGGGCATGGGTGAACCCGAGATGGCCCGCATCGCCGTCCTCTTCGCGGGCGTTCTCCGAGGTGAAACGGACCCGCGCGAGGCACGGGAAGAAGTACGGGAAGTGGCCGGAAGATTTCCGCCGTATCCGGCCTAGAGCGGGGTAGGCGGTCCAGGGTCCACCGTCACTCGTGCAACCATCGTCGCTACCCAGCAGTCCTTCACCACATGCACGCGAAGCTAGGGTGTGAGGCTGAGATGGCCAGCGATATATGTGGGGAAGCCCGTGCGTGAATACCTGCTGACGCTCTGCATCACGGCCGCGGTGACCTACCTGCTGACCGGCCCGGTGCGGAAGTTCGCGATCGTGGCCGGCGCCATGCCGGAGATCCGCGCCCGCGACGTGCACCGGGAACCCACACCCCGGCTCGGCGGGATCGCGATGTTCTTCGGCCTGTGCGCGGGCCTCCTCGTCGCGGACCACCTGACGAACCTCAGCCCCGTCTTCCAGCTGTCGAACGAGCCGCGGGCCCTGCTCTCCGGAGCCGCCCTGATCTGGCTGATCGGCGTCCTGGACGACAAGTTCGAGATCGACGCCCTGATCAAGCTCGGCGGCCAGATGATCGCCGCGGGCGTCATGGTCATGCAGGGTCTGACGATCCTGTGGCTGCCGATCCCGGGCGTCGGCACGGTCTCCCTCACCCAGTGGCAGGGCACGCTCCTGACCGTCGCCCTGGTCGTCATCAGCATCAACGCCGTCAACTTCGTGGACGGCCTCGACGGCCTCGCCGCCGGCATGGTCTGCATCGCCGCCTCGGCATTCTTTCTGTATTCCTACCGTCTCTGGTACGGCTACGGCATCGAGGCCGCCGCCCCCGCGACGCTCTTCTCGGCGATTCTCATCGGCATGTGTCTGGGTTTCCTGCCGCACAACATGCACCCCGCCCGTATCTTCATGGGCGACTCCGGGTCGATGCTCATCGGCCTCGTCCTGTCCGCCGGCGCGATCTCCATCACCGGCCAGGTCGACCCGGCCGTGATGAAGCTGAACTTCGGCGGCACGCGTGATGCCACGCACGCGATGATGCCGGTCTTCATCCCGCTGCTGATGCCGCTGACGATCATCGCGGTGCCGTTCGCGGACCTGGTGCTCGCCATCGTGCGCCGCACCTGGAAGGGCCAGTCGCCGTTCGCCGCCGACCGCGGCCACCTGCACCACCGGCTCCTGGAGATCGGCCACTCCCACAGCCGCGCGGTCCTGATCATGTACTTCTGGTCGGCCCTGCTGTCCTTCGGCGCTGTGGCTTACTCCGTTCACTCGACGTCCATGTGGATCGTGTTCGCGATCGTCGCGCTGAGCTTCGTGGGTCTCGTACTGCTTCTGCTGCCGCGTTTCACGCCGCGTACGCCGGACTGGGCGGAGGCCTTCGTGCCGCCGCGCTACCGCCGCGGCAAGGCCGCTCAGGTGGCCCACGTGGAGCGGCCCGAGGAGGAGGAAGACGTGCGTACGCCGATGCCGGCGGGCGTCAACGGGGCGACCGCCATCGGCCCCCGTTCACGCATCCCGGACCGCCGCAAGGCTCACTCGTCCCGCTGAAGCGCGGAATGAAATCGGACCATTACCAGACAAGTAGGCGCGGTTCTTGCACAGACGCGCGGATTACTTCTCATGTGTGACGGCGGGCACACCGTACGGGTAAAGACCTCATCAAATAGTTTGTGATACCGTTCACGAGACCCGGGGACAGAGCCGAAGGACCGTGGTGCGACGGTCGGTTGGCCCGAAAATCCCTCTCGGCCCCGGGACTACGCTCGTCCATGACGACACCCTGCCCCCGTCCAGTAAGCGGAGCTGCCGCCATGCCCTCGAATGACGCACGGATCCTTCTTCAGGCCGTTGTGCCCACAGCCATTGCCGGCGTGATCGCCGCCATCGTCAGTGGTGTGGTCGCCGGCGGTAAGGGGGCTCTCGGCGCCGTCATCGGCACGGTGGTCGTCATCGTGTTCATGGGCCTCGGGCAGGTCGTCCTCCAGCGGACGGCAAAATCGCTTCCGCAGCTCTTCCAGGCGATGGGGCTCATGCTCTACGTCGCACAGTTGCTGCTGCTTCTGATCTTCGTCGGCGTCTTCAAGGACACGACACTTTTCAACCCCAAGGCCTTCGCCGTGACTCTCGTCGCCGCCACCGTCGTATGGATGGCGGCGCAGGCGCGTGCGCACATGAAGGCCAAGATCTTCTACATCGATCCCGACTCGGCCCAGGATTCCGATCACTCCAAGAACGGTGACAAGCCCGAGAAGTCGGGCTCGTCATCGTGAGGGGTAGGGGCGGGATAAGTGGCGGTTCGCGTTACTGCTATCGTCCGGTGCCAACTGCGGCACTGCGGGCGCGGACATTTGAGCTGACGCCTGCTCAACTGCGAGGCTCACTGCCTGCCCGCCGCCCCCACATCCGAAACACCAGACCGGTGCCGATCCGCGGCTGCGCGCCGCACCGACACAACGAGGTTGCCGTACCCATGCGTCACGCCGAAGGAGCCCGTGGTGAGTGCTGACCAGACTGAGCTCGCCTTTGACTGGAGCTGTCGGATCATGTCCGACAACGGCTGTGGCTTTCCGGCTCCTGGTCTGCACTCGTTCCTCTTCAAGCCGATCTTCACCGTCGGCGGGTTCGAGTTCAACAAGGTGATGCTGCTCGCCCTCCTGACGACCCTCGTCGTCGTCAGTGTCTTCTACGCGGCGTTCGGCAAGGCCAAGGTTGTCCCGGGCAAGCTCCAGATGGCCGTCGAGGCGGGGTACGACTTCGTACGCCGCGGCATCGTCTACGAGACGATGGGCAAGAAGGAGGGCGAGAAGTACGTCCCCTTCATGGTGTCGCTGTTCTTCTTCATCTGGATCATGAACATCTGGTCCGTCATCCCGCTGACGCAGTTCCCGGTCGCGTCCGTGTTCGCGTACCCGGTCGTGCTCGCGGCGATCGTCTACCTGATCTGGGTGCCGCTGACCTTCAAGCGCCATGGTTTCGTGGGCGGTTGGAAGAACATCACGGGCTACGACAACTCGCTCGGCCCGATCAAGTGGCTCGTCTCGTTCATCGAGTTCTTCTCGAACCTGCTGGTCCGCCCGTTCACGCACGCGGTGCGACTGTTCGCGAACATGTTCGCCGGTCACCTGATGCTGGTGATGTTCACCGTCGCCTCCTGGTACCTGCTGAACAGCTGGATGATCCCGGCCGCGGGCGTCTCCTTCGTGATGACCATGGCCATGGTCCTCTTCGAGCTTTTCGTGCAGGCGGTCCAGGCGTACGTCTTCGTGCTCCTCGCCAGCACCTACATCCAGGGCGCTCTCGCCGAGCACCACTGAGTCCCGCCCTACCTGTCAAACCCCATCGTCCGGTGGCCAACCCCCACCGGTTCGTTAAAGAGAAGGAAGTAACGGCATGTCCGCGACCCTCGAACTCGCCGCTGGCGTCTCCGGCTCCCTCGGCTCCATCGGCTACGGTCTCGCTGCCATCGGCCCCGGCATCGGCGTCGGCATCGTGTTCGGTAACGGCACCCAGGCGCTCGCCCGTCAGCCCGAGGCCGCCGGCCTGATCCGCGCCAACCAGATCCTCGGCTTCGCCTTCTGTGAGGCGCTCGCCCTCATCGGCATCGTTCTGCCGTTCGTTTACGGTACGTGACCTAACTCCTCACAGACCATTATTCGACGAAAGGCACTGATGTGATCGCCAACCTGGTACAGCTGGCGGCCGAGGAGAAGCAGAACCCGCTCATCCCGGCCGGTCCCGAGCTGCTCGTCGGCACCATCGCCTTCGCCATCGTCTTCTTCTTCTTCGCCAAGAAGCTCCTCCCGCGTATCAACAAGACGCTGGAAGAGCGCCGCGAGCTGATCGAAGGCGGTATCGAGAAGGCAGAAGCCGCTCAGACCGAAGCCCAGAGCGTGCTCGAGCAGTACAAGGCTCAGCTCGCCGAGGCTCGTCACGAGGCCGCGCGGCTGCGCCAGGAGGCGCAGGAGCAGGGCGCCACGCTCATCGCCGAGATGCGTGCGGAAGGCCAGCGGCAGCGTGAGGAAATCATCGCCGCCGGCCACTCGCAGATCGAGGCCGACCGCAAGGCCGCCGCTCAGGCGCTGCGTCAGGACGTCGGCCAGCTGGCCACGACCCTGGCCGGCAAGCTGGTCGGCGAGTCCCTCGAGGACCACGCCCGGCAGTCGCGCACGATCGACCGCTTCCTCGACGACCTCGAGGAGAAGGCCGAGGCCGCTCGATGACTGCCCACGGAGCGAGCCGCGAGGCACTCGCCTCCGCACGTGAGCGTCTCGACGCGCTGACCGACAGCACGTCGGTCGACGCCCGGCAGCTCGGCTCGGAGCTTGCCGCGGTCACCGCGCTGCTCGACCGCGAGGTCTCGCTGCGTCGGGTCCTGACCGACCCGGCGCAGTCCGGCGAGGCCAAGGCCGAGCTCGCGGGCCGCCTGCTCGGCGGCCAGGTCAGCGGCGAGACCGCCGACCTGGTGGCCGGTCTGGTCCGCTCCCGCTGGTCCGCCCCGCGCGACCTGGTCGACTCCGTCGAGGAGCTGGCCAGCATCGCCGAGCTGACCGCGGCGCAGAAGGCCGGCGAGCTGGACGACGTAGAGGACGAGCTGTTCCGCTTCGGCCGGATCGTCGCCTCGAGCACCGAACTGCGCGCCGCGCTCACCGACCGCATCGCCACCGGCACGGCCAAGGGTGAGCTGCTGCGCAGCCTGCTCGGCGGTCGCGCCAAGGCCACCACCGAGCGTCTCGTCGAGCGCCTTGTGACCCAGCCGCGTGGACGTAGCCTGGAAGCGGGACTCGAGTCCCTGTCCAAGCTCGCCGCGGAGCGCCGGGACCGCATGGTCGCCGTCGTCACCTCGGCGGTTCCGCTGAGCGACGCGCAGAAGCAGCGCCTGGGCGCCGCCCTCGCGAAGCTCTACGGGCGTCAGATGCACCTGAACCTCGACGTGGACCCCGGCGTCCTCGGCGGGATCAACGTGCAGGTGGGCGAGGAGCTCATCAACGGAAGCATCGCGGACCGCATCGAGGACGCCAGCCGCCGTATGGCCGGCTGACCGACTCGCACAACGTAGTAGTACCTACGGCCCTAGTTGGGCCGTGCAGAGGATTCCTGGGGGCTGACCCCAGACCCCCAAGAAAACTTCGGGCCCAACAAGGAGAGCAGGGAACCCAGATGGCGGAGCTCACGATCCGGCCGGAGGAGATCCGGGACGCGCTGGAGAACTTTGTCCAGGCGTACAAGCCGGACGCGGCCTCGCGCGAGGAGGTCGGTACGGTCACCCTTGCCGGCGACGGCATCGCGAAGGTCGAGGGCCTGCCCTCGGCCATGGCCAACGAACTGCTGAAGTTCGAGGACGGCACCCTCGGCCTCGCCCTCAACCTCGAGGAGCGCGAGATCGGTGCCATCGTGCTCGGTGAGTTCACCGGTATCGAGGAGGGCCAGCCGGTGCAGCGCACCGGTGAGGTGCTCTCCGTCGCCGTCGGCGAGGGCTACCTGGGTCGCGTCGTCGACCCGCTCGGCAACCCGATCGACGGCCTCGGCGAGATCGAGACCAGCGGGCGTCGCGCCCTTGAGCTGCAGGCCCCCACGGTCACGCAGCGCAAGTCGGTGCACGAGCCGATGGAGACCGGCTACAAGGCCGTCGACGCGATGACCCCGATCGGCCGCGGTCAGCGTCAGCTGATCATCGGTGACCGTCAGACCGGCAAGACCGCCCTGGCCGTCGACACGATCATCAACCAGCGCGACAACTGGCGCAGCGGCGACCCGAAGAAGCAGGTCCGCTGCATCTACGTCGCCGTCGGTCAGAAGGGCTCGACCATCGCCTCCGTGCGTGGCGCCCTCGAAGAGGCCGGCGCGCTGGAGTACACGACCATCGTCGCCGCCCCGGCGTCCGACCCGGCCGGCTTCAAGTACCTGGCGCCGTACACCGGTTCGGCCATCGGTCAGCAGTGGATGTACGAGGGCAAGCACGTCCTCATCGTCTTCGACGACCTCTCGAAGCAGGCCGACGCCTACCGCGCCGTGTCCCTGCTGCTCCGCCGTCCGCCGGGGCGCGAGGCCTACCCGGGTGACGTCTTCTACCTGCACTCCCGTCTCCTCGAGCGCTGCGCGAAGCTCTCGGACGAGCTGGGCTCGGGCTCGATGACCGGTCTGCCGATCGTCGAGACCAAGGCGAACGACGTGTCGGCGTTCATCCCGACCAACGTCATCTCCATCACCGACGGCCAGTGCTTCCTGGAGTCGGACCTGTTCAACGCCGGTCAGCGCCCCGCGCTGAACGTCGGTATCTCCGTCTCCCGAGTCGGTGGTTCCGCGCAGCACAAGGCGATGAAGCAGGTCTCCGGCCGACTGCGCGTGGACCTCGCCCAGTTCCGTGAGCTCGAGGCGTTCGCCGCCTTCGGTTCCGACCTGGACGCCGCGTCGAAGGCGCAGCTGGAGCGCGGTCAGCGCATGGTCGAGCTGCTCAAGCAGCCCCAGTACCAGCCCATGGCCACCGAGGACCAGGTCGTCTCCGTCTGGGCCGGCACCACCGGCAAGATGGACGACGTGCCGGTCGCCGACATCCGCCGCTTCGAGCGCGAGCTGCTCGACTACCTGCACCGCAAGGAGCAGGGCCTGATGACCTCCATCAAGGAGGGCGGCAAGATGTCTGACGACACCCTCTCGGCCACCGCCGACGCGATCGCGGAGTTCAAGAAGCAGTTCGAGACCTCGGACGGGAAGCTTCTCGGCGAGGACGCTCCGGCCGCGGCCAAGTGACGTAAGGAAGGGACCTGACTCATGGGAGCCCAGCTCCGGGTCTACAAGCGTCGCATCCGATCCGTCACCGCGACCAAGAAGATCACCAAGGCGATGGAGATGATCGCCGCCTCGCGCGTCGTCAAGGCGCAGCGCAAGGTGGCGGCCTCCACGCCCTACGCGACCGAGCTCACGCGCGCGGTCACGGCGGTGGGAACCGGTTCGAACACGAAGCACCCGCTGACGACGGAGCCGGAGACGGCGACGCGTTCCGCGGTGCTGCTCCTCACGAGCGACCGTGGTCTGGCCGGCGCCTTCAACTCGAACGCCATCAAGGCCGCGGAGCGACTGACCGCGCGTCTCGAGGCCGAGGGCAAGGAGGTCGACGTCTACATCGTCGGCCGCCGTGGTGTCGCCCACTACAACTTCCGTGAGCGCAAGGTCGCGGAGCAGTGGACGGGCTTCACCGACGAGCCCACGTACGCGGACGCCAAGAAGGTCGCGGGCCCGCTCATCGAGGCCATCGAGAAGGACGTGGCGGACGGCGGCGTGGACGAACTCCACATCGTCTACACCGAGTTCATCTCGATGATGACGCAGACGGCGATCGACGGACGCCTGCTGCCGCTCAGCCTCGAAGAGGTGGCGGAGGAGTCGACGTCCAAGGGCGGCGAGATCCTTCCGCTGTACGACTTCGAACCGTCGGCGGAGGACGTCCTCGACGCCCTGCTGCCGCGCTACGTCGAGAGCCGTATCTACAACGCGCTGCTCCAGTCGGCTGCTTCCAAGCACGCCGCCACGCGCCGCGCGATGAAGTCGGCCACCGACAACGCGGGAGACCTGATCAACTCGCTCTCCCGTCTTGCCAACGCGGCCCGCCAGGCCGAAATCACCCAGGAAATCAGCGAGATCGTCGGCGGCACTGCAGCCCTGGCCGACGCGACCGCGGGGAGTGACAAGTAATGACGACCACTGTTGAGACGGCCGTTGCCACGGGCCGCGTCGCCCGGGTCATCGGCCCGGTCGTCGACGTGGAGTTCCCCGTCGACGCGATGCCGGAGATCTACAACGCCCTGCACGTCCAGGTCGACGACCCGGCCAACGAGGGCGAGAAGAAGACGCTGACCCTCGAGGTCGCCCAGCACCTGGGTGACGGCGTGGTCCGCACGGTCTCGATGCAGCCCACCGACGGCCTGGTCCGCCAGGCCCCCGTGACGGACACCGGCGCCGGCATCTCGGTGCCCGTCGGTGACCTGACCAAGGGCCGCGTGTTCAACACCCTCGGTGACGTCCTGAACGACGAGGCCGACTCGGTCGCCGACGCCCCGCGCTGGACGATCCACCGCAAGGCCCCCGCCTTCGACCAGCTCGAGTCGAAGACCGAGATGTTCGAGACCGGCCTGAAGGTCGTCGACCTTCTCACCCCGTACGTCAAGGGTGGAAAGATCGGTCTGTTCGGTGGTGCCGGTGTCGGTAAGACCGTTCTGATCCAGGAAATGATCGTCCGTGTGGCCAAGCTGCACGACGGTGTCTCCGTCTTCGCCGGTGTCGGCGAGCGCACCCGTGAGGGCAACGACCTCATGGTCGAGATGGAGGAAGCCGGCGTTCTGGACAAGACCGCGCTGGTCTTCGGCCAGATGGACGAGCCGCCGGGCACGCGTCTGCGCGTCGCCCTGGCCGGTCTGACCATGGCGGAGTACTTCCGCGATGTGCAGAAGCAGGACGTGCTGTTCTTCATCGACAACATCTTCCGCTTCACGCAGGCCGGTTCCGAGGTCTCCACGCTGCTCGGCCGTATGCCCTCCGCGGTGGGTTACCAGCCGACCCTCGCCGACGAGATGGGTCTCCTCCAGGAGCGCATCACGTCGACCCGTGGTCACTCGATCACCTCGATGCAGGCGATCTACGTCCCCGCGGACGACCTGACCGACCCGGCCCCGGCCACCACGTTCGCCCACCTCGACGCGACGACGGTTCTCTCCCGTCCGATCTCCGAGAAGGGCATCTACCCGGCCGTGGACCCGCTGGACTCCACGTCCCGCATCCTGGACCCGCGTTACATCGCGCAGGACCACTACGACGCCGCCATGCGCGTCAAGACGATCCTGCAGAAGTACAAGGACCTCCAGGACATCATCGCGATCCTCGGTATCGACGAGCTGGGCGAGGAGGACAAGCTCGTTGTCCACCGTGCCCGTCGCGTCGAGCGCTTCCTGTCGCAGAACACCCACGCCGCCAAGCAGTTCACCGGTGTGGACGGTTCGGACGTGTCGCTCGAGGAGTCGATCACCGCGTTCAACGCGATCTGCGACGGTGAGTACGACCACTTCCCCGAGCAGGCGTTCTTCATGTGCGGTGGCATCGAGGACCTGAAGGCCAACGCCAAGGAGCTCGGCGTCTCCTGATTCTGGCTTCTTCGGAAGCACAGACTCGTGGGAGAGGGGCGGGGGATACCCGCAGGGTGTGTCCCGCCCCTCTCCGTACGCCCACTAGACTTTGACCCAACACCCGGCGCCAACGGCCGGGTGGTGACCCGAGGAGCCCACCTTGGCTGCTGAGCTGCACGTCGAGCTCGTCGCCGCGGACCGCAGTGTCTGGTCCGGCGAGGCCACCCTGGTCGTCGCGCGCACCACGTCCGGCGACATCGGCGTCATGCCCGGTCACCAGCCGCTTCTCGGTGTGCTGGAGTCGGGCCCGGTGATGATCCGCACGAGCGACGGTGGCACGGTTGTCGCCGCGGTGCACGGCGGTTTCGTCTCGTTCGCCGACAACAAGCTGTCCCTGCTGGCGGAGATCGCCGAGCTGTCGGACGAGATCGATGTCAAGCGTGCGGAGCGGGCGCTCGAGCGTGCGCAGTCGGATGCGGACGCATCCGCCGAGCGTCGCGCGGACGTCCGACTGCGTGCGGTGGCGACGCGCTGACCCATGGGGTACCTCCCAGGCCCTTTAGGATCTGGGAGAGCGCGGAGTGACATGACTCAGCCGCGGCCAGGACCGGAGAGACTCTCCGGCCCGGGTCGCGGCTGAGGCGATCCTTGGTCAATTTTGCAGTTCCGTTATCGGATCCGCTGTCGGGCCCGTTATCAGATGAGGCGAGGAGGTCGGTACGAATGGTCCTCGTTCTCGTGCTGTGCGTGGTCGCGGTCGTCGTACTCGTATTGCTGGGGCTGTTCGTCTTCGGCCTGCGGCGCCGGCTGATCCAGCGGTCGGGGGGCACCTTCGACTGCTCCCTGCGGTGGGACGTCCCCGAGGAGGGTGACGCGTCCGGCAAAGGCTGGGGTTACGGCGTGGCCCGCTACAGCGGTGACCGCATCGAGTGGTTCCGGGTCTTCTCGTACGCGGTCCGGCCGCGGCGCACCCTGGAGCGCTCGGCGATCGAGGTGACGGGGCGGCGTGCTCCGGAGGGCGAGGAGGAGCTGGCCCTGCTCTCGGACGCGATCATCCTGGCGTGCGCGCACCGCGGTTCCCGGCTGGAACTGGCGATGAGCGAGGACGCGTTGACCGGTTTCCTGGCCTGGCTGGAGGCGGCGCCTCCAGGGCAGCGGGTGAACGTCGCGTAGGCCGCGCGAACAAGGACATGAAGAAGCCGGGCCGGTGGGGGGCGTTCCCACCGGCCCGGCTTCGGCTTTGCGGTGCCGGGTTACTTGAGCTACTTGAGCCCGGAGTCGATCGCGGTCACCAGTTCACCGTTCGACGTGTCGCCGGAGAACTCCCAGAAGAACGCGCCGCCGAGACCCTGGCCCTTGGCCCACGCCATCTTGGAGCCGATGGTGGCGGGGGTGTCGTACGACCACCAGTCGCCGCCGCAGAAGGCGTACGCGGTACCGGCGACCGTTCCGTTCGCCGGGCACTTGGTCTTCAGGACCTTGTAGTCCTCGATGCCCTGCTCGTAGGTGCCGGCGGCGGGGCCGGTCGCGGTGCCGCCCGGCTCCTTCTGTGTGACGCCGGTCCAGCCGCGGCCGTAGAAGCCGATGCCGAGCAGGAGCTTCGAGGCCGGGACGCCCTGGGCCCTGAGCTTGGCGATGGCGTCGGCCGAGTTGAAGCCGGCCTGCGGGATGCCGGAGTAGGGCGTGAGCGGGGAGTGCGGGGCCGTCGGGCCCTTGGCGTCCCACGCGCCGAAGAAGTCGTAGGTCATGACGTTGTACCAGTCGAGGGACTGGGACGCGCCCGCGTAGTCGTTCTTCTCGATCTTGCCGCCCGTCGACGCGTCGGCCGTGATGGCCGCCGTCACCAGGTTGCTCGAGCCGAACTTGGCGCGCAGCGCCGTCGTCAGCTTCTTCAGGGCGTCCTGGCCGCTGGTGTCGCAGGACAGGCCACAGGCGTTGGGGTACTCCCAGTCGATGTCGATGCCGTCGAAGATGTCGGCCCAGCGCGGGTCCTTGACCAGCTTGTAGCAGGAGTCGGCGAACGCGGCCGGGTTCTGCGCGGCCTGGGGGAAGCCGCCGGACCAGGTCCAGCCGCCGAAGGACCAGAGGATCTTCAGGCCCGGGTGCTTGGCCTTGAGCTGGCGCAGCTGGTTGAAGGCGCCGCGCAGCGGCTGGTCCCAGGTGTCGGCGGTGCCGGAGACGGAGTTGGCGGCGGTGTACGCCATGTCCGTGTCGGCGTAGGCGTCACCCATCGTGCACGCGCCGTTCTGCACGTTGCCGAAGGCGTAGTTGATGTGCGTGACCTTGGCGGCGGAGCCGGAGGTCTCCAGGTTCTTGGGGAAGTACTGGCGGCCGTAGACGCCCCAGTCGGTGAAGTACCCCATCCTGACCTTGCCGCCGCTGCCCGTGCCGGGGCCCGGGTCCGGGGGCGTGGTGCTGCCGCCGGTGGTGTGCACCTTGACCGCGCCGGACGCGGGACCGGTCTGGTCGGCGGTGTCGCGGGCCTGCACGGTGTACGAGTAGTCGGTGCCGGCCTTGAGACCGGTGTCGGAGTACGAAGTTCCGGTCACCGTCGCGACCTTGACTCCGTCGCGCAGGACGTCGTAGTTCTTGACGCCCTTGTCGTCGGTGGCCGCGGTCCAGGAGACCTTGGCCGAGGTGTCCGTGATCGCGGAGGCGGTCGGGGTGCCGGGCGCGGAGGGGGCCGCGTCTCCGGGGACGTCACCGCCGTCGCAGGAGGCGCCGTTGAGCTTGCAGCCGGTGGGGGCGCCGGAGCCGGTGCCGTTGAACCCGAAGGAGACCGAGGCGCCGGGGGCGAGCGTCCCGTTCCAGGTGAGGTTCTTGGCGGTCCAGTGGTCGGCCGAGTTGGTGACCGTGGAGTCCCAGGCCGAGGTCACCTTGGTGCCGGCGGGGAAGTCCCACTCGACGGTCCATGAACTGAGCGCCGTGGTACCGGTGTTCTTGACGGTCCACTTGCCTTCGAAGCCGCTGCCCCAGTCCTGGGTCTTCGCGTAGCTGGCGGTGGCCGTGCTCGCCGCGGCGGCCGCCTGGGAGGGGGAGGCGAGGCCGACGAGGGCGGCGGCCGGGAGCAACAGGGTGGTGAGCCCTGCCGCGGCTTTCTGTATCGGTCTCATGCGCAAGGGGTGCTCCTCGGGTGTTCCGGGGGGTCAAAACGGGGGGTGGAACCCTGCGCCGCCCGTGAGCATCGCCGCTGTGCTGGTCATGTGCATGGCAGCAACTCACCGCAGTGCCGCCGAGAATAGAAAGGTCTGGACCAGCGGTCAAGGTCTAAACCAATCACGGAAGCAATTCCCTCAGAGCCCCAACTCCTGGGCGAGAACGGCCGCTTGCACCCTGCTGCGCAGCTCCAGCTTCCCGAGGAGCCTGCTGACATGGGTCTTCACGGTGGCCTCCGCCATTTCCAGACGCACCGCGATCTCCGCGTTCGGCAGTCCTTCGCCGAGGCAGGAAAGGACCTCCCGCTCGCGCCGGGTGAGAGCGCTCAGGCCCTCGGGCGCCGGGCCGGGCCGGGGACGCTCCGGCTTAGCCGCGAACTCGGCGATCAGCCTGCGCGTGACGGCCGGCGCGATCATCCCCTCCCCGCGCGCCACCGTACGGACCGCCTCCACCAGGTCCTTCGCCTCGGTGTTCTTCAGCAGAAACCCCGACGCCCCCGCGCGCAGCGCCCCGAAGACGTACTCGTCGAGATCGAACGTCGTCAGGACGAGCACGTCCGCCAGACCCTCGCCGACCACCTGACGGGTGGCGGAGACACCGTCGAGGCGCGGCATCTGCACGTCCATGACGACGAGATCCGGCCGAAGTGCGCGCGCCCGTTCCACCGCCTCCTCGCCGTCCGCCGCCTCCCCGACCACCTCGATGTCCGGGGCGCTCCCCAGGATCAGTACGAGCCCCGCGCGCACCGCCGACTGGTCCTCCGCGACAAGAACCCGGATCACCCGGTCACCCCTTCCTCGGCGGGCCCGACCGGCAGTACGGCCCTGACCTGCCACACCTTGCCGTCCGGACCGCTCTCCGGGCCCGCCTCGAACGTGCCGCGCAGCAGCGCCGTCCGCTCCCGCATCCCGACGAGACCGGCGCCCGAGCCCGGTACGCGCGGCCCGTCCACATCGCCGTAAGGGCTGGTCACCCGCACCGTCACCGCCCCGTCCACACGCTCCACGGCCACCGCGACCGGGCCGGGTGACGCGTGCTTGAGCGCGTTCGTCAGGGACTCCTGCACGATGCGGTACGCGGCGAGGCCGACCGGCGCGGGCAGGGCCTCGACCCCGTCGCCGAACCCGAGCGTGACGTCCAGACCATTGGCACGGGACTGCTCGACGAGGGCGCCGAGCCCGTCCAGGGTGGGCGCGACGGCGGGTTCGGCGCCCGTCGATCCGTCGCTGTCGTCCCGCAGAATGCCGATGAGCCGGCGCATCTCGGCGAGCCCTTCGACGCTGTTCTCGCGGATGACGGTGAGCGCCTTCCGCGCGGTGTCCGGATCGTCGAGGGAGAGCGCCGCCGTGGAGTGAATCGCGATCGCCGAGAGGTGGTTGGCGACCAGATCGTGCAACTCCCGTGCCATACGCGCCCGTTCGGCGACGACGGCCTGCGTGCGGTCCATCTCCGTGAGCAGCGCGGTCTGTTCGGCCCGAAGGCGCGCCGCGTCGGCGGCCTCACGGTGGTTGCGTACGAGGACACCGGTGGTCGCCGGCGTGAACGTCACCAGTCCCGTCACGACCCCGATCAGCAACGCCTCCGACCGGTGCCACCAGGCCAGAAACCCCAGGGTGACCGCGATCGTGACCAGCGCCGTCGCCACCGGGATACGACGGGCCGCCGCCGGAGTGCCGTACAGGACCGCCGCGTACACGAGGTCCGTGAACATCAGCGTCGTCGCGAAGCTGCCCGCCGTGAACTGGTCCGCGATCAGGACGAGCGTGCCGACGGCGAGAGCCCATGGGGGCGCCGTCCTGCGCAGCAGTTCGAGCGCCGCCATCGCGCACAGGGGGAGCAGCAGCCACGCGCCCTCGAAGATGCGTCCGCCGACGCCGTTCACCATCCCGCCCGTCACACCGAGCGCCCACAGGAGCAGACCGCCGAGCAGGCCGATCATCGCGATGCGCACGTCGTCGCGGTGCGGGCGGGACAAGGGCAGGGGCAGCGCCATGGGCCCATCCAACACGGCGGGACGCTGCCACGCGTGCACCTCACGGGCAGGCCCGCGCAGCTGTCGTACATCGAAGGATGCAGTCGCGATTCGTCACCGGCGACGACGATCCGGGCTCGTTCCGCGCCGACGCTGGAGGGAGAAGCCGCACGCCCCCCGACCCGAGGAGCACGCCGTGATCGTCACGCTCATCGTCGCCTGCGAGATCGGCTTCTGGGTGCTGCTCGCCGGTGCTCTCGCCCTGCGCTACGTGGCGAAGATGCCCCGCGCGAGCCTCGCACTCCTGCTGTGCGAACCGCTCCTGGAGGTCGTCCTCTTCGTGGTCACCGCGATCGACCTCAAGAACGGCGCCCCGCCCGACTGGAAACACGGTCTCGCCGCCGTCTACATCGGCTTCTCCGTCGGACTCGGCCACTCCACCGTCAAGTGGGCCGACGCCCGCGTGGCCCACCGCTTCGCCGGCGGCCCGCCTCCGGTGAAACCGCCCCGGTACGGGACCGCGCGCGCCGCCCACGAGTGGCGGACGGCCGCGCGCTGGACCCTCGCCTGCGCCGTCGCGCTCGCCCTGCTCCAGGGCGCGATCTGGTACGTCGGCCCCGACGGAGGCACCGGCTCACTGCGGATGTGGCAGGACAGGATGCTGCTCGTGATCGGCATCAATCTGGTGATCGCCCTGAGCTACACCCTGTTCCCCAAGAAAGCCCCTGCCAAGAAGATCCCGGCCGAGAGCCGTAAGAGCTAGCGCTCCCCGCCCGGCACCCACAGCACGTCGCCGACCGCCTTGTTCGCCGTGCGGGCCAGGATGAACAGCAGGTCGGACAGGCGGTTCAGGTACGTCGCCGCCAGCGGGTTCATCACTTCGCCGTGCACTTCGAGCGCCGCCCACGTGGAGCGCTCGGCGCGGCGGACCACGGTGCAGGCCTGGTGCAGCAGGGCCGCACCCGGGGTACCCCCGGGCAGGATGAACGACCGGAGCTTCTCCAGCTCCTCGTTGAAGCGGTCGCAGTCCGCCTCCAGCTTGTCCACGTAGGACTGCTCGACCCGCAGCGGCGGGTACTTCGGGTCCTCGACGACCGGCGTGCACAGGTCGGCGCCCACGTCGAACAGGTCGTTCTGGACCCGCGAGAGGACCTTCACGATCTCCTCGTCGAGCCCGCCGAGCGTGATCGCCGTGCCGATGACGGCGTTCGCCTCGTTGGCGTCGGCGTACGCGGAGATCCGCAGATCGGTCTTGCTGGTCCGGCTCATGTCGCCGAGGGCGGTCGTGCCCTGGTCGCCGGTCCGGGTGTAGATACGCGTCAGATTGACCATGGGTCCAGCCTAGTGAGCCCGCCGCCGTGCCGAACCCCGCACCCTGCCCGGCGGCATGGGGGTCCCACCGGGTGGGCAGGGGCCCAACTGCGCCGTACGGGAGGCCTGATGGCCCGTACCGGTGTGATGTCCGTCATTCGAGACGTGACGCGCATCTCTTCACGGCCCCAGGGCCGTCCGTGGGCGCTAATCTCCCCGGAAAGATGCGTGAACAGCGGTTAGCAGCCGGTTTCAAGTGGTAAGCGGTCAGCGCGTTAAGGGGAGTCGCACAGTGGCAGGGAAGCTCGCCGTCATCGGAGCCGGACTCATGGGGTCCGGAATCGCCCAGGTCTCGGCGCAGGCGGGGTGGGACGTCGTCCTGCGTGACGTCACCGACGCGGCCCTGACCCGTGGCACCGACGGGATCAAGGCGTCGTACGACAAGTTCGTGAGCAAGGGCAAGCTGGACGCGTCGGACGCCGAGGCGGCGCTCGGGCGCATCACCACGACGACCGACCTGGACGCGGTGGCCGACGCCGACATCGTCGTCGAGGCCGTCTTCGAGAAGCTCGAGGTCAAGCACGAGATCTTCCGCGCGCTCGACAAGATCGTGCGCGAGGACGCGGTGCTCGCCTCCAACACCTCCGCCATCCCGATCACCAAGATCGCGGCCGTCACGGAGCACCCGGAGCGCGTCGTCGGCGCGCACTTCTTCTCGCCGGTCCCGATGATGCAGCTCTGCGAGCTGGTCCGCGGCTACAAGACGAGCGACGAAACCCTCGCCACCACACGGGAGTTCGCCGAGTCCGTCGGCAAGACCTGCATCGTCGTCAACCGCGACGTCGCCGGCTTCGTGACCACCCGGCTCATCTCCGCCCTCGTCGTCGAGGCCGCGAAGCTGTACGAGTCGGGCGTCGCCACCGCCGAGGACATCGACATCGCCTGCAAGCTCGGCTTCGGTCACGCGATGGGGCCGCTCGCCACCGCCGACCTCACCGGCGTCGACATCCTGCTGCACGCCACCAGCAACATCTACACCGAGTCCCAGGACGAGAAGTTCGCTCCGCCCGAGCTGATGCGCCGCATGGTTGACGCCGGTGACATCGGCCGCAAGAGCGGGCAGGGCTTCTACAAGCACTGATGTTCCGTTCACCCCGTGGGCACCCCACGGGGTGAATTTCGGTATCGGTTCGCTTACGGACGGCAACTTCTGCACCTTCGTCCCAGTCAGTCCAGTGACACACCAAGACAGCCGTACGACACAGAGACCACTGGCGTCACGGCTCACAAGCACTCTCGGGGAGCGCATATGCACATCAGGGGCGACCACGCCGGGCTGGCCGTCGGGGGCCGCCTCGACGTGCGGAGCGCGGCGGACGCCCGTACGGTCCTGCACACGGCCGTCGACGACGGAGCCGGCGACCTGCTGCTCGACCTGTCGGAGCTGGACTCGTGGGACGCGACCGGGCTCGGCGTCATCATGGGCGCCCACCGGCGGGCCGGCCGCTGCGGCCGCCGCCTCGTGCTGCGGGGCGTGCCGCCCCAGATGCAGCGCCTCCTCGTCGCGACGCGGCTGCACCGGATCCTGGCGATCGAGGGCGGCATCGGGGTCGAGTCCCTGCCCCGGGTGTGACTTCCGCGACTGATTGCCCGGGCGTGAGCCTGACGCTCCGCGGTCGGCGTCCGCAATCCTCATGAGACTGTGACGTCTCGGACGACCCGGCACCCCGGGTGTTCGGTGATACTGAGCCGGGTCTAAGGTTCGGTCGCCCGCGGATACGACGCACCCACCGCGCGGGCACCGGACCAGAAGCGACAACGCAGTGTGCACAGGCCGGGAGGGGCAACGGCACACCACGCTTTTGGGGGCTTTGACCATGGACCCGATGAACGATCCGTACGGCGGGGACGCACACGGCCGCGCGGACCGCAGACCCGACGGCTCCACCGACGGCCCGGCCGCACGCCCGCGCCCGCCGCGCGACGGGCTCGCCGCCGACTTCGGCCAGCCCTCCCAGGGCGTCGTCCGCACGGTGCAGCTCACGTCCGGGGACTTCCTCCTCACCGTCAACCCGGTCGACGGCAGCGAGATCGAACCCTGCCCGCCGGGGACCCGGCCCGGCCGCCCCGCCAAGTACGCCCCGGCTGACCGCGCCGAACGCGACCGCGCCGCCCGGCCCCCGCTGCCCGCCGGCCCCGTGCTTCCCCGCCCGCCCCTCCTGGAGCGCGACGAGGACCGCGCACGGCTCGTCCGGCTCCTGTCGCGCGGCCGCTCCGTACGGCTCACCGGCCCCTCCGGCTCCGGGCGCAGCTCCCTGCTCGACGTCGTGGCAGAGGACTGCGCCGGTATAGCCCCCGACGGCGTCGTCCGGCTCAGCGGCCACCGCCGCTCGTCTACGGACCTGCTGTACGACCTCTTCACCGCCGTGTACGACGCTCCGCTGCACCGGCCCGACCGCGCGCTCCTCCTCGAACTCGTCCACGACATCGGCGCCGTCGTCTTCCTCGACGACCTCGAATTCGGCGGGGCCGCGCTCGACGAACTCCTCGACGCGACGCCCGAGTGCGCGTTCCTGGTCGCGGCCACGCCCGACGTCGCCGCACCGTCCGCCGACTCGCACCTCGAAGAGGTCTTTCTGGGCGGGCTCGGGCGCTCCGCCGGACTTGAGCTTCTTGAGCGCGGTGTCGGCCGCGTCCTCGCCGACGACGAGGTGAACTGGGCGGGTGACCTCTGGTTCGAGTCGGAGGGGCTGCCGCTGCGCTTCGTGCAGGCCGGGGCGCTGCTGCGGCAGCGGGACCGGCTGCTCGCCGGGCAGGACGTCGCCGACGAGGCCGGTGACTTCGGCGCTCCGCACGACTTCGCCGGACCCGGGGCGCCCCTCGACTCCGTTCCGTTCGGCGCTGACGGTGGCCCTGACGTGCCGCTGCCCTCGCTCGCCGACGGTGCCGCGCCCGCCGCCCTGCTCGCGTCCCGGCTCAGCGAGTCGGCCCGCGCCACCCTGCGGTTCGCCGTCGCGCTCGGCGGCGAGGTGCCGCACCAGGCCCACCTGCCCGCCCTCGTCGGCGACACCCACGCCGACGCGGCCCTCGCCGAACTCGTCGGCTGCGCCCTCGCCACCCCGGTCGGCGGCCGCTACCGCCTTGCCTCCGGCGTGCTCGACCAGCTCGCCGCCGTGGGGTACGCCGATGACGCCGCCGAGCACGCGCACACCGCCGCCCAGCACTACGCCTGGTGGGCGGGGCACCCCTCGGTCGGGCCCGAGCGGGTCACCGGCGAGGCGGACGCGCTGCTCACCGCCCTGACCGCGATCGTCCCCGCCACGGCTCCGGCCGCGCCGGACGCGGAAGGCAGCGTCGCGGTGCTGCTCGCCCGTACCGCCGCCCCCTCCTTCGCCGCCGGGCTCGGCTGGAGCGCCTGGGAGCGGTGCCTGCGCGCTGGTCAGGAAGCGGCCAGGCTGTCCGGCGAAGTGGCTGAACAGGCTTACTTCCACCATGAGTTGGGCGTCCGCGCGCTGCTCGGCGGGCAGCTCGACCGGGCCCGCGCCGAGCTGGAGGCCTCGATCGCCCTGCGCGGCGCGCTCTCCGACAAGCACGGCACCATCGCGGGCCGCCGCGCCCTCGCCCTGGTCGCCGACCTGTCCGGTGAGCTCGCTACCCCGCGCGAAGGGGTGCCGGCCATACTCCAGGACGAGCCGACGCTGCCTCCGCGCAGGGTGCCGGCCGGGTTCACGGTGGCCGCACGGGCCCCCGAACCGGACACGATGGTGACCCAGCAGCAGAGCGCCGCCCCCGAGAACAAGCGCGGCGAGGCCCGTCGCGCCGTCCTCACCGGCACGCGGCGCAACCTCGTGGCCGTGGGCGCCGGAGCGCTCCTCGCGGCCGTCCTCGGCACCGTCGTGACGCTCGGCGCGACGTCGAACAGCGAGACGCCGCCGGACAGCGTCGGCGGCAACCCGTCGGCCTCGCAGGACGCGGACAGCGGCGGCCCGGTCACCGGCGACGGGGACAAGGGCGGCGACACCACGGGCGCGACAAACCGTCCCGCCGGCCCGGGCGTACCCGCCACGACGGACGCCCCGACGCCCACCGGCGACCCGACGCCCGGCGAGAGCGGCACGCCGTCGGACGAGCCCAGCGGCACGCCCTCGGCCACGCCGTCGGACACGCCGACCAAGACGACGCCGCCTACGACCAAGCCGCCCACGAGCAAGCCCCCGACGTCGAAGCCGCCGACCACACCCCCGGCCAGCACCCCGCCCCCGGCCTCCTCGGAACCCCCGTCCTCCGAGCCCCCGTCCCCGGGCACCTCGGACTCGGCCAGCGGCCCGGCCACCCCGACCACCGCGTCGGCCCTCCCGGGCACCCCGACCACACCGACGGCTTCGTCGACGATCTGAGGGACGGCGCACCGCGGTAGTCGTACGCGGGCGGGCGGAGGAGCTCCCCGTAGCAGGGCCGGTGCTGTCCTCCGAGCTGCCGGCGCCGCCGAGCGGTCCTGCGCAGAGCAGCACGTCCGCTCTGCCGGGCACCCGGTCGCACCGACGGCTTCGTCGACGATCTGAGGGTCGCCGCAGCAGCACCCGTACGTGGGCCGGCGGAGCAGCTCCCGTAGCCGGCGCCGCAGCACCGTGACGCCCCGCAGCCCCCATAACACCGCCCGTCACCCGTAACGCCCCGCGCACGCACACCCCCCCCCACGCAGGCAAAAAGGGCCGGGTTCCATCAGGAACCCGGCCCTCTGTCGAGACGACGTATCGGTCAGAACAGGCGGAGCTTGTCGTCCTCGATGCCGCGGAGGGCGTCGTAGTCCAGGACCGTGCAGCCGATGCCGCGGTCCGTGGCGAGGACGCGGGCCTGGGGCTTGATCTCCTGGGCGGCGAAGATGCCGCGCACCGGGGCGAGGTGCGGGTCGCGGTTCAACAGCTCGAGGTAGCGCGTGAGTTGCTCGACGCCGTCGATCTCACCACGCCGCTTGATCTCGATGGCGACGGTCGCCCCGTCGCCGTCCCGGCACAGGATGTCGACCGGCCCGATGGCCGTCGGGTACTCGCGGCGGATGAGCGTGTAGCCCTCGCCGAGGGTGTCGATCCGGTCGGCGAGCAGCTCCTGGAGGTGCGCTTCCACGCCGTCCTTGATGAGGCCCGGGTCCACGCCCAGCTCGTGCGAGGAGTCGTGGAGGACTTCCTCCATCGTGATGATGAGCTTCTCGCCCGCCTTGTTGATGACGGTCCAGACGCCGCTGTCGTCGCCCGTGCCCTCCTTCAGGGTGCAGGGCGGCGACATCCAGTTGAGGGGCTTGTAGGCCCGGTCGTCCGCGTGGATCGAGACGCTGCCGTCCGCCTTCACGAGGATCAGGCGGGGGGCCGACGGGAGATGGGCGGTGAGCCTGCCCGCGTAGTCCACGGAGCAGCGGGCGATGACGAGACGCATGGTCGGCAACGCTACTCGACGCGGACGGGTGCACGCGATTCTCCCTCCCGTCGCCGGCCGGCGACGGCACACCGCCCGCTTCCGTCTCGCCCGTATTTGACCCGTTTCATCATTGGCTGGTTGTGGCCTGACGGAGTGTGCGATCCCCTGTCGCGGGCAGCAGAGGGTGCTTAACGTATAAGCGGGAGGTCGCGACGCCTGTACGCAGCGTGGTCGTGGTCGTGTGCCGTCGCGGACTCCTTACCTGTCCGTCAGCCCCTGCTCCCCGTGGGGGTGCGAGAGGAGAACCCATGTCGCTCGACGTCTCACCGGCACTGTTGGAGCAGGCCGAGCGAGGCGAGGTCGACGAAGCTGACTTCGTCGACTGCGTCCGGACCTCCCTGCCTTACGCATGGGAGATGATCAGCTCCCTGGTGGCCCAGCTGAAGGTCGACGGCGGTGACTTCGCCGACAACCAGACGCCTCCGCCGGACGAGCAGGCACGCGGGCAACTGCTGCGTGCGCTCGCGAGCGACGCGATTCGTGGCGCGCTGCAGCGGCACTTCGGTGTACGGCTGGCCTTCCAGAACTGCCACCGCGTGGCCGTGTTCCCGCAGGACCCGTCGGTGGACGACACGCTGGCCCGCTTCACGTCGGTCCGTAACCAGCTGTTGAACCAGTCTCCGGAGTTCCGGGACTGCTGACAGCCGGCTGATGCCGCGATCGGACGGCCCGCCGCTCCGCACGAGGGACATGTACTCGTACGGGGCGGTGGACCGTGCGCCGCACGGCCGCCGCTGCGGGGTTCAGCGCAGCCGGGGGAGTACCTCGGCGCCCAGCCTGCGTACGTTCTCCTCGGTGGCCGCGAGATCGCCGGAGCCCTCGACGAGCAGTGCGAACCGCGTGATGCCCGTGCGCTCCGACGTCGCCGCGAGCCGGTCGGCGCACTGCTCGGGAGTGCCCACCGGGTGCAGCCCGCACAGCAGTTCCGTGTACGCGACCGGATCGCGCATGGACCGGATACGGCCGTCCACCGTGACATGTGCGTCGAGGCCTTGTTTCAGCCAGCCGGGCATCGCCTTGACGAGGGTCTCCCGCGCCTCCGCCGCACGGTCCCCGATCTGGGCCACGCCCGCCGATACGTGCGGGGCGCGGCGGATCTCCTCCGGGGAGCGGCCCGAGGCCCGCGCGTGCGCGCGCCACAGGGCGATCATCTCCGCCTTCTCCTCGTCGTCGGCGTGCATCCCGAGCAGCATCGGGAGCCCGCGCTCCGCCGCGAGGCGCACCCCGCCGGGCGAGGTGCAGGCGACCACCACCTCGGGCCCGCCGGGGGAGTCGATGGCCTCGTCGGGACGCGGGACCACGGAGACCTCACGGAAGCTGAACCGTTCCCCCTCGCCGCCGACGCGGGGTTCGCGCAGCCAGCGCAGCAGCAGGTCGAGCGACTCCGGGAACCCCTTCTCGTACGCCGCCAGGCCCGAGCCGAAGACCTCCAGGTCGACCCAGGGGCCGCCGCGTCCGACGCCGAGCGAGAAACGGCCGCCGGACGTCAGGTGCAGCAGCGCCGCCTGCTCGCCGAGGGCGACCGGGTGGGCGGTCGGGAGCACGCTCACCGCCGTGCCGACGCGGATGCGCCGGGTGCGGCCGAGCAGCAGCGCGGCGAGCGTCACGGCCGACGGACAGGTGCCGTACGGCACGAAGTGGTGCTCCGCGAGCCAGACCGAGTCGAGCCCGGCCTCCTCGGCGACCTCGGCCGACCGCACCGCCCGGTGCAGCGCCTCCCCCTGGCCCTGGCCGGGGAACTGGGCCGCCAGTACAAAAGTTCCTACGCGCATCGCACTCCTGCCTTCCTTGGCGTCGACGCGGCATTCACCTCATGGGCATTAACGGCTGACAAGTGCCAAGGGCACGGCTTCGCAGGGAGATTGGCAGATTTTCCGGAGAACCCATGAGAGAGACGGTGTGCGGGTACCCGCCCGGCGTCCCGCGTACGCTGGACGGTGACCGCCTGTACCAGTCCTGGAGGAGAGCCGGTGTCACCGCGTCGAAACCAGTCGTCGCCCCGTCGCGGCGGCCGCCCGTCCAGCACTCCGCGGGACGAGGAACAGGGCGACCGCTACGGCGGTTTCCAGCGCACCGAGAGCTGGCAGGGCGACGAGTGGAGCGTGCGCCACGTCGCGGGCGCGAGCGCCGCCGGCAAGACGTACCGCTGCCCCGGCTGCGACCAGGAGATCCCCTCCGGGGTCGCGCACGTCGTGGCCTGGCCCGAGCACTCGGGCGTGGACGAGCGCCGGCACTGGCACAAGGCCTGCTGGAACGCGAAGGACCGCCGCACCACACGGGTGCAGCGGTCCAAGAACGCACCGCGCTACTAGCGGCAGTTGTTCACACGTCACGCTTCTCGAGCAGGGCGAACGCTCCGATCACGGCCGCGGCCGTGACGCCGACGAGCAGCCACACCTGCGATCCGCCCGAACTCCCGCCGTCCGCACCGAAGATCTTGGCCAGCGAGTTGATGGCGTTGTAGTCCTGCATCTTCTCGCCGATCGCCCGCGTGCTCCGCGAGATCATCAGGAAGACCGGCAGGATCGACGGCAGCAGCACGATGCCGAGCATCGCGGTGATCGCGCCCGCGGAGTGCCGCAGCATCGACCCGACGGCGAGGCCGAGGACGCCGAGCAGGGACACGTAGAGCGCGCCCTTGAGGACTGTGCCGCCCCAGGTCGGGCCGCCCGGCTGGGGGCCGCCGTGCATCAGCGACGTCAGCAGGCCCACAAGGAAGATGCAGACCGCCGAGACGACGAACGAGACCGCGAAGAACACCAGGATCTTGGCGGCGAGCACGCGGTAGCGCTGCGGGGACGCGGTGAACGTCGTACGGATCATGCCGGTGCCGTACTCCGACGACGTCACCAGGACGCCCAGCGTGATCAGGCAGATCTGGCCGAGGATCAGACCGATGAACGCCGGGAAGGTGAACGGCAGTTCGCGGTAGTTCATGTCCTCCGTCTGGGAGGAGACGAGCAGGCCGAAGGCGATGACCAGGAACACGAAGATGCCGAGCGTCCACATCGTGGAGCGCACGGACCTGATCTTCGTCCACTCCGAGGAGAGCGCGTGCCCCAGGTGCGTGGGCGTGACCGGGATGGGCGAGGTGTACGAAGTGCCGGGCGCGCCCTGCCAGTTGGGCGCGCTCTGCGGGGCGTAGGCCTGCGGAGCCGGCTGCGGGGGCGGCGTCGTCATCGGGGGTCCTCGGGCTTGTTCAGGTCGGCGGGGGCGGGCGCGGGGGCGGCGGGCTGCTGCTGTGGCGTGGCGTACGGGTTCGGGGCGCCCGCGGGTGCCTGCGGCGAATTCTGGCCACCCGCGAACGGCCGGCCGCCGTGCTGGGGCGGCGGCGGTGCGTACCAGTCCGGCTGGCCCTGGCCGGGCGCCGGGAACTGCTGCTGCGGCATCGCGCCCGGCGGCAGCTGCTGCTGGAGGCCGGCCCGCTGGTCGGCGGTCGAGCGGTAGTCGACGGCGCCCTGCGTCATCCGCATGTACGCCTCCTCCAGGGACGCCTGGTGCGGCGACAGCTCCCAAAGGCGGACGTCGGCGCCGTGCGCCAGGTCGCTGATGCGGGGGAGCGGCAGGCCCGTGACGCGCAGCGCGCCGTCCTGCTCGGGCAGGACCTGGCCGCCGGCCTCGGTCAGGGCGGCCGTCAGCTTCTCGCGCTGCTGCGGCTCCGTGTCGGGGGTGCGTACGCGGGCGAAGTCGGCGGAGTTGGTCGAGATGAAGTCCCGCACGCTCATGTCGGCGAGGAGCTGCCCGCGGCCGATGACGATCAGGTGCTCGGCGGTCAGCGCCATCTCGCTCATCAGGTGTGAGGAGACGAAGACCGTACGGCCCTCGGCGGCGAGCGACTTCATCAGGTTCCGGACCCAGAGGATGCCCTCCGGGTCGAGGCCGTTGACCGGCTCGTCGAAGAGCAGCACCTGCGGGTCGCCGAGCAGCGCGGCCGCGATGCCGAGGCGCTGCCCCATGCCGAGCGAGAAGCCCTTGGACCGCTTCTTCGCCACGTCCTGGAGACCGACGACGCCCAGCACCTCGTCCACCCGGCGGGCCGGGATGCCGGACAGCTGCGCGAGGCAGAGCAGGTGGTTACGGGCGTGCCGGCCGCCGTGCACCGCCTTCGCGTCGAGCAGGGCACCGACCTGGCGCGGGGCGTTGGGGAGCTTGCGGTACGGGTAGCCGCCGATCGTCACCTGACCCGTGGTGGGCTCGTCGAGGCCGAGGATCATGCGCATGGTCGTCGACTTGCCGGACCCGTTCGGACCCAGGAAGCCGGTGACGGTGCCCGGCCGGACCTGGAAGGAAAGGTTGTACACGGCTGTCTTGGCGCCGTAGCGCTTCGTCAGGCCGACTGCCTCGATCATTCACCGCACCCATCGAAAGGTTCAGGACATCGGGGCACACGCCCCCGTAAGGGTTAGGAGGCTATCGGGGCGCTCACGGTTCCGGCCAAGAAGAGGCAAAGTCGGCGGGTCCGCCCGCCCGGCCTACGCGTCCCGCCTCTTGAGCAGTACAAACCCGAAGAACAGCGCCACGAGCACCCAGATCACCATGATCCCGAGGCCGCCCCACGGCCCGTACGGGGTGTCGTCGCCGACCGGCGTCACCACCTGCATGATCTTGCTGCCGGCCTGGTCGGGCAGGAACCGCCCGATCTTCTTCGTGGCCGAAACCGCGCCGAGGATGTTCGAGATCAGAAAGAAGAACGGCATCAGGATGCCCAGCGACAGCATCGGACTGCGCAGCATCGACGCGACACCCATCGAGAACATGGCGATGAGCGTCATGTAGAGCCCGCCCCCGATGACCGCCCGCAGCACCCCGGGATCACCGAGCTGCGCCTTGTACGAGCCGAGCGCCGCCTGTCCGAGGAAGAACGCGATGAAGCTCGTCGCGAGACCCACGACGAGCGCCAGCGCGGTGGCGACGGCGATCTTGCTGAACAGGAACGTGCCGCGTTGGGGCACCGCCGCGAGCGACGTACGGATCATCCCGGTGCTGTACTCGTTCGAGACGACGAGGACCCCGAACACGATCATCGCGAGCTGCCCGAGACTCATCCCGGCGAAGCTGATGAACGTGGGGTCGAAGCCCATCTGCTCCTTCGTGCTCATGTTCTTGAACTCGTTACGGGACAGGGTCGAGATCAGGAACCCGAGCGCGATCGTCAGGACGGCCGCCAGACTGAGCGTCCACACCGTCGACGCGACGGACCTGATCTTCGTCCACTCGGACCGGAGAACCTGGGTCGCGGCCATCTCTCAGGCTCCCTTGCTCTTCGCGCGGTCCCACTCCTCGCCCCAGCCCTGCTGTGGCGGCGGTGGCTGCTGGATCATGGGCGGCGCCATCCCGGGCTCCGTGTGCGCGTGGTATTCGACCGACTCGGCGGTGAGCCGCATGAATGCCTCCTCGAGCGACGCCTGCTGGGGGCTCAGCTCGTGCAGGACGAGCTGATGGGAGGCCGCGAGCTCACCGAGCTGCTCCGGACTCCCGCCGTCCACCTCAAGGGCCCCGCCGCCCGCCTCGACGACCATGATCCCGGCCTCGTGCAGCACATCGAGGAGCCGCTCCCGCTGCGGCGACCGCAGCCGGACGTACGAGCGGGAGTTCTGCCGGATGAAGTCGGACATCGAGGTGTCCGCGAGGAGGTGGCCCTGGCCGATGACGACGAGATGATCGGCGGTCAGCGCCATCTCGCTCATCAGGTGCGAGGACACGAACACGGTGCGGCCCTGCGCGGCGAGGGACTTCATCAGGTTGCGGATCCAGTGGATGCCCTCGGGGTCGAGGCCGTTGACCGGCTCGTCGAACATCAGGATCCGCGGGTCGCCCAGCAAGGCGCCCGCGATACCGAGCCGCTGGCCCATACCGAGCGAAAAGCCCTTCGCCTTCTTCCGGGCCACGGAGGTCAGCCCCACGGTGTCGAGCACCTCGGCGACGCGGGCGCGCGGAATGCCGTTGCTCTGCGCCAGGCACAGCAGGTGGTTGAACGCGCTGCGCCCGCCGTGCATCGCCTTCGCGTCGAGAAGGGCGCCGATGTACGTCAGCGGGTCCTTCAGCTGCGCGTAGTGCTTGCCGTCGATCCGCACGTCGCCGGAGGTCGGGTTGTCGAGCCCGAGCATCATCCGCATCGTCGTCGACTTGCCGGCGCCGTTCGGGCCGAGGAAACCCGTGACGATGCCCGGTCTGACGGTGAACGTGAGGTTGTCGACAGCCAGCTTCTCGCCGTACCGCTTGGTCAGCCCCGAGAGCTCGATCATGCGGCCACGCTAGAACGGACGAGGGCCCCCTGCCACCGGAATGACAGAGGACCCTTTAGCGCCCTGCAAGGGGCGCGGGGCACTGCGCGACCAGCCCCAGCCGGGCCCGCAGCTACCCCACAAACCTCACCTACCGGCTCTGCTGAGCCGGAACCCCACGCGAAATGGGCTCATCCTCGGCCGGAGCGCCGGCCGCCGCGACCGCCGCACCCGTGAGGGTCGCAAGCATCTCGCGCACGTTCGTGAGCTGAGCGTTGATCGAGTCACGCCGGTTCGTCAGCGCAGCAAGCTCACGCTCCGATTCCGAACGGATCCGGTCGGCCTTGGCATTGGCGTCGGCCACGATGTCCTCGGCCTGGCGCTGAGCCGTCTCCACCGTCTGACGGGCGCGGCGCTCGGCGTCGGTGCGCAGCTTCTCGGCCTCCAGGCGGAGCTGCTCCGCGCGGTGCTCGATCTCCGCGAGACGCTTCTCGGCCTTGGCCTGACGGGAAGCCAGGTCGCGCTCCGACTGCTCGCGGCGCTTGGCCAGGTTCGTCTCGAAGTCCGCGGCGGCCTGGGCGGCCTTGGCGCGGGTCTCCTCGAAGAGGGCGTCCGCCTCCTCGCGCTTCGACTGAGCGTCCTTCTGGGCCTCGGCGCGCAGCGTGCCCGCCTCGTTCTTGGCCTTCTCGACGATCCGGACGCCCTCGTCCTCGGCCTTCGCCTTGCGCTCGGCCGCGAACGCCTCCGCGTCGTTGCGCACCTGCTGGGCCGCCGACTCGGCGAGCTCGCGGTGCTGCTCGGCGGCGCGACGGGCCTCCTCGCGCAGGTCCTTCGCTTCCTCCTCGGCGAGGCGGAGGATCTTCTCGACGCGCGCGCCGAGGCCGGCGTACGACGGCTCCGCGTCGTTCACCTGCGCCTGGGCGTTCTGCGTCTCGAGGTGGAGTTCCTCGATGCGCTTCTCGAGAGCGGTGATGCGGGCAAGAGCGCTGTCACGGTCGGAGACGAGCTTGGAAATGCGTTCGTCCACCTGCGCGCGGTCGTACCCACGCCGCACAAGCTCGAAGCCGTAGGGGGAAGTGTCGCTCATGGGGTTCCTGTCAAATGAGACCGGTGAGGTGATAGGGGGAATCCTAGGGGTC
Source organism: Streptomyces sp. NPDC046821 (assembly GCF_040645335.1). NCBI lineage: Bacteria > Bacillati > Actinomycetota > Actinomycetes > Kitasatosporales > Streptomycetaceae > Streptomyces > Streptomyces sp. NPDC046821. Next base: position 106,332 of record NZ_JBEYYB010000005.1, read on the forward strand.
AAGGCGGCGTGTCATCGAGCAGATGCCCGTTTGATCTGGAGAATGACACCCCTTTTGAGTGGCTAACCTCAGGATGGCTTGCGTGCGGCAGCCCCGAAGGTCCTTGTGAAGCACGCCTGTTGCCGTTCTGGCTACCCTTCCGACCCCTTGCCACCCGATCGGGTAGCTCCCGCAGAGGCCCCCGCCTTGACGGCACCGTCCTTGGCGCCGGCGCCGCCGGACGGGGCCTCGAAGGACTCCAACGCCTCCAGGACGTCCTGGACACGGGAGATCTCGGCCTGGATGTCCTCGCGGCGGCGCACCAGGATCTCCAGCTCGCGCTTGCCCTCGTTGACGGTGCGTTCGGCCTCGGCCCGCGCCTCGTCCCGGAGCCGCTCGGCCTCGCGCGTCAGCTCGGTCTTCTTCGCCCCGGCCTCCTTGAGCAGGCCCTCGGCCTTCTTCACGGCGGAGATCCGGACCTTGCTCGCCTCCGAGTTCGCTTCCGCGACCATCTCCTTGGCCTTCGCCTCGGCCTCGGCGAGCTGTTCCTCGGCGGCCTTGACCAGCGCGTCGCACCGCTCGCCCGCCGTCTTCATCGTCTCGGCGGACTCGCGCCGCGCCCGCTCGTGCAGCTCGTCGATCTCGCCGGTGACACGGTCGCGCAGCTCCTCGGCGCGCTCCCGGATCGCCGTCGCGTCGCGGCGCGTGCCGACCAGGAGTTCGTCGGCGTCCGTGCGGGCCTTCTCCACCAGGGTGTTGCCCTCGACGGTCGCCTCGGAGACCAGCCGGTCCGCCTCCTTGCGGGCCGCGCCGACCATCGTGTCGGCCTGCGTCTCCGCGTCCGCGGTCGCCTTGAGCGAGGCCTGCCGGGCCTCGGCGGTCAGCTTCTCGGCCTCCGCCGAGGCCTCCGTGATGAGCTTGTCGACCTGCTCGGCCGCCTCGGAGCGCCGCTTGTTGGCGTCCTTGCGGGTCTCGTCGAGGGTCCGCTCCGCTTCGGCGCGGGCCTCGGACGTGAGCCGCTCGGCCTCGGCCGCGGCGTCCGCCTTGACGCGCTCCGACTCGCTGCGGATCCGCTCGGCGTGCTGCTGCGCGGAGCCGACGGTCTCGGCGGCCTCGGCCCGCAGCCGCTCCGCGTCACTCGTCGCGTCCGCGATGAGCTTCTCGGCCTTGGCGGTCGAGTCGGCGCGTACGCGCTCCGCCTCGGTCAGGGTCTCGTTGGTGAGTTGCTCGGCGGCTGTCGTGGACTCGGCGTGGAGTCGGGCGGCTTCGGTGGTGGCGTCGCCGACGAGCTGCTCGGCGCGGGCGACCGATTCGGTGCGTACACGCTCCGCTTCGGTGTTCGTCTCGTCGGTGAGCTGCTGGGCGGCGTCCGTGGCGTCGCCGACGAGCTTTTCGGCGGCGGCCGTGGACTCTGCGCGGACGCGCTCGGCCTCCGCCTGCGTCTCGTTGGTGAGTTGCTCGGCGGCGGCCGTCGACTCGGCGTGGAGTCGGGCGGCTTCGGTGGTGGCGTCGCCGACGAGCTGCTCGGCCTTGGCCGTCGACTCGGCCCGGACGCGCTCCGCTTCGGTGTTCGTCTCGTCGGTGAGCTGCTGGGCAGCCTCCGTCGCGTCGCCTACGAGCTTTTCCGCCGCGGCCGTCGACTCGGCGCGGACGCGCTCCGCCTCCGCGTTCGTCTCGTTCGTGAGGCGCTCGGCCTCGCTCGTGGCCTCCGTGATGAGGGCGTCCGCCTGCGTGGCGGCGTCCGAACGGATGCGGTTGGCGTCCTCGCGGGCGTCGGCCCGGGTGCGGGACGCGTCCTGCTCCGCCGACGCAAGCCGCTCCGAGACCTCGGTACGGACCCGCTGCGCGTGCTCCGACGCGTCGGAACGCATCCGCTCCGCCTCGGTGATCGCCTCCGAAACCGTGCGCTCCGCAAGGGACTTGGCGGCCTCCGACTCGGCGGCGGACTCGGCGCGTACCCGGTTGGCGTCCTCGGTGGCGCGCTCGCGCTCCGCGTACGCGTCGGCGCGGACCCGGTCGGCCTCCTCTTGCGCCTCGGTCCTGGTGCGCTCGGCCGCGTGCTCCGCCGCGCTGCGCAGACCGGTGATCTCCTCCTGGGCCTGCTCCTGGAGCCCGGCCACGGAGTCCCGCACCTGCTGAGCGGTCTGCTCGGCGGCGCCGACCATCTCGGTGGCCCGCTTGTCGGCCTCCTCGACGAGCCGTACGGCCTCGGTCTGCGCCTCCTCGACACGGGCGCGCGCCACCGCGAGGAGTTCCTCGCTCTGCTCGCGGGCCCGCTCGCGCTCCTGGTCGGCCTCCTGGCGCGCGGAACCGAGGGTCTCCTCGGCCTCGCGGCGCCGCCGGGTGGCCTCGTCCTGGGCTGCGGACAGCGCCTCGGCGGCCTCGGTCGCGACCCGCTCGGCGGCGGCAGCGGCCTCCGCGCGGACGCGGTTCGCGGTCTCCTGCGCCTCCGACTTCAGCCGCTCGGCCTCGGTCGCCGCCTCCGTACGCAGCCGTACCGCGACGTTCTCCGCCTCGGCGCGGGTCTCGGACGCGTCCGACGCGGCCTCGTCCCGGAGCCGGTCGGCCTCCGTCTCGGCCTGCGCCTGGAGCGTACGGATCCGCTCGGCGGCCTCCGCGCGCAGCCGGTCGCTCTCGTCCGACGTCTCGCGGCGGATGCGCTCCGACTCGGCCCGCGCGTCCGTGAGCGTCGTCTCGGACGCCGTGAGGCGCTGCTCGGCCTCCGTGTGCAGCCGGGTCAGCTCCTCGGCGGCCTCCGCCTGCCGGGCAGCGACGGCCCGCTCGGTCTCCTCGCGCAGCTCCTGCGCCGCCCGCTCGGCCTCGGCCTGGGTCTCCTCGGCCTGCTCGGCGGCCTCCTCGCGGTGCCGCTCGGCCTCGGCGCGGGTGCGCTCCAGGGTCTCCTCGGCCTGCTTGCGCAGGTTCGTGGCGCGCTCGATGGCCTCGGTGCGGACCCGCTCGCTCTCGGTCGCCGCGCCGGAGCGCAGCTCGTCCGCGTCGGCCTTCGCCTTGGCCAGCAGCTCCTCGGCGGTCCTGGCCGCCTCCTCGATCTGCTGGACAGCCTCGCGCCGGGCCTCGCTGCGGATGCGGTCGCCCTCGTCGACCGCCTCGGACCGCAGCTGCTCGGCCTCGCCGCGCAGCCGCCGCGCCTCCTCCTGGAGCTCGACGGTCTTGGCGCGGTAGTCCTTGGTGTCGTCCTTCGCGGCGCCCTTGAGCTGCTCGGCGATGTCGTGCGCCTCGCCGCGCAGCCGGTCCGCCTCGGCCTCGGCCTCCGTGCGAAGCCGCTCGGCCTCCTCGGCGGCGGCCTTCGTGGTGGCCTTGGCGTCCTCGGACGCCTTGTTGAGGACCTCTTCGGCCTGCCGGGCGGCCTTCGCGAGCTGGGAGGCGGTCTCCTCGGCCGTGACGTTGCGTGCCTTCTCGCCGGCCTCGGCGAGGATCTTCTCGGCCTGCTCCTCGGCGTCCGTGACCACCTGCTCGGCCTCGGACCTGGTGGCCTCGGCCTCCTTGGTGGCCTCCGAGACGAGCCGCGCGACCTGCTCCTTGGCCGTACGCGTGCGCTGCTCGTTCGTCGACTCGGCGGTCGCGAGCTGCTTGGCCGCGGCCTCCTTCGCCTCGGTGACGACCTTCTCCGCCGTCGTACGGGCCTCACGCAGCGCCGTGTCGGCCTCGGCCATGCGCTGCTCGGCGGCACGGCTCAGCTCGGCGGACTGGCGGCGGGCCGTGTCCGACTCCGTGGCCGTCGTCGAACGCAGCTGCTCGGCGTGCTCGGTGGCCTCCTGCGCCTGCGTCGACGCGGCGTTCAGCAGGCGCTCGGCGTCGGCGCGGGCGCGGCGCAGCAGGGCCTCGGCCTCGCCGCGGGCGGACTCGGCCTCCGACGTCAGACGCTGGCGGGCCTCGGTGGCGACGCGCTCGGCCTCGGCGCGGGCGGTGGCGAGGGACTGGTCGGCCTCGGCGCGGGACTCGTCGAGCAGCCGGCGGGCCTGCTGCTCGCTGCGGGTGCGCAGCTGCTCGGCCCACGCCACGTTCTCGTTGACGTGCGCCTCGACGGTCTGGCGGCGCTCGGCCAGCTCCTGGTCGAGCTGCTGGCGGCGCGAGACGGCCTCGGAGTGCAGCTCGGACTGGAGCCGGGACTGCTGCTCGGCGTGCTCCTGGAGGATGCGCTGCGTCTGGGCGCGCGCGTCGCGCAGTTCGCGCTCGGCGTCGGCGCGCATCTGGTCGGCCTGGGTCTGCGCGTTCCGCAGCAACTGCTCGGCCTGGTACCCGATGTCACCGCCGTCGTAGGCAGGACGGGACGCGAGGTTGCGGCGCGCCTCGTGCAGCTTGGCGCGCAACACCTCGACCTGGTAGCCCAGGTCTTCGGCGTGCTGGACCGCCTTCTCCCGCTCGGTCTTCAGCCGGTCCATCTCGGCCTCGAACCGCGAGAGATGGTCGGTCTCAGCCGGCCGCCGGCTGTCCTGGCTCTCGTAGCCCCGCACTGCGCGGTCCCATCCGTCCCCTGGTCGCAAGTCTTTCCGAACGAGCACCGTCCGTCCGCCGAACGGGGCCCCCGGGGAATGGTGTCAGATCAACGGCGGGGCATGGCCTGCCGCCCCGTCACCCGCCCCTCGAAACCCGGACCCCGGCCCGCGGCCGTCCGGGTGACGGACGGCCGCCCCCAACCCTACCGGCCCGGATATACGGAGGTCAGTGCTCCGGTGACTCGGCCGGTGCCGAAGTGACCAGTTCGGTCAGGACGCCGTGGCAGTCCTTGGGGTGCAGGAAGGTGATCCGGGACCCCATCGAACCGATGCGGGGCTCGTCGTAAAGGACCCGTACGCCCTTGCTCCGGATGTCCGCGGAGTCGGCGTCGACGTCCGCCGTGCCGAAGGCGATGTGGTGCACGCCCTCGCCGTTCTTGGCCAGCCACTTTCCGACCGCGGAGTCCTCCCGGGTGGGCTCGAGGAGCTGGAGGTAGGAGGCACCTCCGTCACTCGTCTCATTGATCTTGAGCATGGCCTCGCGCACGCCCTGCTCCTCGTTCACCTCGGAGTGGAACACTTCGAAGCCATAGGTAGCGCGGTAGAACTCAACCGTCTTGTCGAGGTCGAAACAGGCGATTCCGATGTGGTCGATTCGCGTCAGCATGAATCAAGTGCAGCGCGGTCAGTGGTGGTTACGCAACGTGCGCGCGATCACACCGTTCGGCCGGTGACGGGCGCCGTACCGCTCAGTACATTCGAGTAAACCCTCGTTCACTCCTCATCCCCAAGGGGCCGTGCCTCATGTCTGGAACGACCGGTACCACGTCAGTGATCGTCGCGGGCGCCCGTACGCCCATGGGCCGACTGCTCGGCTCGCTGAAGTCCTTCTCCGGAGCCGACCTCGGAGGGTTCGCCATCAAGGCGGCGCTCGACCGGGCCGGGATCGGCGGAGACCAGGTGCAGTACGTGATCATGGGTCAGGTGCTCCAGGCGGGGGCAGGGCAGATCCCCGCGCGCCAGGCCGCCGTCAAGGCCGGCATCCCGATGAACGTGCCCGCGCTCACCATCAACAAGGTGTGTCTCTCGGGCCTCGACGCGATCGCGCTCGCCGACCAGCTGATCCGCGCCGGTGAGTTCGACGTCGTCGTCGCGGGCGGCCAGGAGTCGATGACCAACGCCCCGCACCTGCTCCCCAAGTCCCGTGAGGGCTTCAAGTACGGCGCCGTCGAGATGCTCGACGCGATGGCGTACGACGGCCTGACCGACTCCTTCGAGAACATCCCGATGGGTGAGTCGACGGAGAAGCACAACACCCGCCTCGGCATCCCGCGTGCCGAGCAGGACGAGATCGCGGCCCAGTCGCACCAGCGCGCCGCCGCCGCCCAGAAGAACGGCCTGTTCGAGGCCGAGATCACCCCGGTCGAGATCCCGCAGCGCAAGGGCGACCCGGTCCTGTTCAGCAAGGACGAGGGCATCCGCGCCGAGACGACCGCCGAGTCCCTCGGCAAGCTGCGTCCGGCGTTCGCGAAGGACGGCACGATCACGGCCGGCTCGTCCTCGCAGATCTCCGACGGCGCCGCCGCCGTCGTCGTCATGAGCAAGACGAAGGCGCAGGAGCTGGGCCTCGAGTGGATCGCCGAGATCGGCGCCCACGGGAACGTGGCGGGCCCCGACAACTCCCTCCAGTCGCAGCCGTCGAACGCCATCCAGCACGCCCTCAAGAAGGAGGGCATCGGCGTCGAGGACCTCGACCTGATCGAGATCAACGAGGCCTTCGCGGCCGTCGCGTACCAGTCAATGAAGGACCTCGGCGTGTCCTCGGAAAAGGTGAACGTCAATGGTGGCGCGATTGCCCTGGGTCACCCGATCGGGATGTCCGGCGCCCGCGTGGTCCTGCACCTCGCCCTGGAGCTCAAGCGGCGCGGCGGCGGTGTCGGTGCCGCGGCCCTGTGCGGCGGCGGCGGTCAGGGCGACGCGCTGATCGTCCGGGTCCCCAAGGCGTAACACGGCGGGCCGGTCCCGCCGCTGTATGTCGTCGGTACGGAAATTCACTGAACGGAGCTGTGATGCAGGACGTCCCCACCCTGGTGGCCCAGGCCCGGGAAGGCCGGCCAAGGGCCGTGGCCCGGCTGATCTCCCTGGTGGAGGGGGCGTCCCCACAGCTGCGTGAGGTGATGGCGGCGCTCGCCCCGCTCGCCGGGCACGCGTACGTCGTCGGGCTCACCGGCTCGCCGGGCGTCGGCAAGTCCACGTCCACGTCCGCGCTGGTCAGCGCGTACCGGCGGGCCGGGAAGCGGGTCGGCGTGCTCGCCGTCGACCCGTCGTCCCCCTTCAGCGGCGGCGCCCTCCTCGGCGACCGCGTCCGCATGTCGGAGCACGCCTCCGACCCGGGCGTCTACATCCGTTCCATGGCCACGCGCGGGCACCTGGGCGGGCTCGCGTGGGCCGCACCCCAGGCGATCCGGGTGCTGGATGCGGCCGGCTGCGACGTCGTCCTCGTGGAGACGGTCGGCGTCGGCCAGTCCGAGGTCGAGATCGCCTCCCAGGCCGACACGTCCGTCGTCCTCCTCGCCCCCGGCATGGGCGACGGCATCCAGGCGGCCAAGGCCGGAATCCTGGAGATCGGCGACGTCTACGTCGTCAACAAGGCCGACCGCGACGGCGCGGACGCGACCGCGCGCGAGCTGAACCACATGCTGGGCCTCGGTGAGTCCCGGGGCGCCGGCGACTGGCGCCCGCCCATCGTGAAGACGGTCGCGGCGCGCGGCGAGGGCATCGACGAGGTCGTCGAGGCGCTGGAGAAGCACCGGGCGTGGATGGAGGAGCGCGGCGTCCTCCAGGAGCGCCGCCTCGCCCGCGCGGCCACCGAGGTCGAGACGATCGCCGTCACGGCCCTGCGCGAGCGCATCCAGGACCTGCACGGCGACCGCCGCCTCAGCACGCTCGCGGAACGCATCGTGGCGGGCGAGCTGGACCCGTACCGGGCGGCGGACTCGCTGGTGGAGGGGTTGCGGGGGGCCTGACGCTCCTCGGGGGCGGGGCTGCGGGGGGCCTGACGCTCCTCGGGGGCGGGGCTGCGGGGGGCCTGACCTTCCTCGGGGAGGGGCCGCGGGGGCCTGACGCTCCTTGGTGGAGGTGCCGCTCCGTGGCCAACTCCCTTTACCCGCTGGTATGTTGAAGTCATGTTCCACCTCTGTGCCTAGGGCACGCCGAGGCCGCGGCCACCGTCGAACGGTGCTGCCGCGGCCTTCCGCGTCCGCGAGCCCTTCTGCCTGAGGAACTCCCTTGTCGTACGCAGCAGTTCTGCGTGTCCCGTATGCCCGCCGCACGTTCGGCGCCGCCCTGCTCGGGCGGCTCTCCTACGGGACCGTGTCCCTGTCCCTGATGCTCGCCCTGAAGTCCGCCACCGGCTCGTACGCCGTCGCCGGCACCGTCATGGCCCTCTTCGGCGCCGCGAGCGTCTTCCTCTCCCCGCTGCGCGCGCTCTGCGTCGACCGGTACGGGCCGCGCCGCGCGCTCCTGCCGATGGCGGCGGCGTACGCGGTGCTCCTGTGAGGGCTCGCCGCCGCCACCTGGCGGCCGGGGGCGCCCGGCCCGCTGCTCGGCGTGCTCGCCGTCGCCGCCGGGTCGTGCACCCCGCCGCTCGGGCCGACGATGCGGACGGTGTGGAGCGAACTCGTAGGCGGGGAAGCGGAGTTGGTCCAGCGCGCGTTCAGCCTCGACGGCGTGGCGGAGGAGCTGCTGTTGCTGTCCGGTCCGCTCGTCGTGGGCGTGGTCGTGCAGTTCGCGCCGGCGGCGTTCGGGGTCGCTCTGAGCGCGGGACTGGTCGCCGTGGGCACGGCCGCGTTCGTGGCTTCGCCTGCCATACGGGGAGTCCCGGGCCGGGCTGTGCGAAGCCGTGGCCGTACGAGTCCGGTACGCGGTCTCGCGCAGCCCGTCGTTGCTGTGTTGGGGGTCGGGCTCGCCCTCGGCGCCCTCGACCTGCTCGTCCTCGCCTTCGCCGACGCCCGGCAGCACTCCGACGCCGTGGCCTGGGTGATGGCCGCGCTCTCGGCGGGCAGCGCGGTCGGCGGCCTGGTGAACGGTGCCGTGAGCTGGTCGGCGCCCGCCCGCGCCCGGCTTCCGTTTCTGGCGGCGGGGCTCGCCGTGACGCTCGGGGCGGCGGCGTTCGCGCCCGGTCTGGTGACGCTCGGCGCGGTGGCGGCCTGCGCGGGGCTGTTCGTCGCGCCCGCACTCACCACCGCGTACCTCGTGGCCGACGAGACGGCCGGACCGGCGTTCCGCACGCAGGCCGGGGCCTGGGTCAACACGGCCGTGAACGCCGGTCTCTCGGCCGGCACGGCGGGCGCGGGCCTTCTGGTGGCCCGCCTCCCGCTCACCGCCTGCTTCGCCCTGGCCGCGGCGGCACCGGTCGCGGCGGCGCTGTGGGGCGTACGGGGTGTGCGTACCGTGCGAAAGGCCGCGCCCGGTACCCGGACGCGGCCTCACGCGAAGACAACTCAGCTGTGAGTTGAGCCCGGCGTCAGTCGTCGTCGCCGTCGTGACCGCGACCGTGGTCGTCGTCACCGGCCTCGTGACCCCGCGCGTGGTCGTCCTTCGTCCGGTCGTGCTTCGCCTTGTCGTCGTGGGACGCGCTGTCCTGCGTCACCGCGCCCGACCCGAGGTCCACACGCCACTCCGAAGCGGTGCCGTCGGCGGCCGTGGTCTCGGCCTCCCACGCGGGCGTCTTGCCGTCCTCGCCGAGGCCGATCTCGGTGACCGTGCCCTTCGCGGCGGCGGCGCGGGCCGCGTCCTGGGCCGTCGTCTTCGCGCCCTTCAGGGCGGCGCTCACGCGGGCCGTGTCGTCGTGGCGGTCCGCGCGGGAGCCGGTGACCTTGCCGGTGGCGGCGTCGACGGTGACCTCGTGCCACGCCGAGCCGTTCAGGACCTCGACCTCCCAGACGACGCTGTTGTTCTTGCCGCCCAGCTCGGCGGAGACCGCGGTGCCGGGGGCGGACTTGAGGGCGGCGGCGATGGCGTCCGCGGCGTTCACCTTGGCGGCCTTCACCTCCGCCGCCTTCTCCTTGGCCTCCGACTTCGCCTCACCGGCGTCGTCACCGCGGTCGTGGTCCCCCCGGTCCCCCCGCGAGTGCGCCGAGGACGACTTGCCCGAGTCGTTGTCGTCGTCGCCCGCCACCGCCACGGCGGTCGCGGTGCCGCCGCCGATCAGGGCTGCGGCGACAACGGCGGCGATCACGATCTTGCGCTTCATGAGGGGTCCTCCCCGAACGTTTCCCGGCCCACCGGACCGGCCGGTGCGCTTCGACGAGGACCAATGTGGCCGAGCGATGCTGAAGCCCCGCTGAAGAACCCTGAAGAGCGCTTCAGGTTCGCTCTGAGAACCTGCACGTATGCGCCTGCTCATCGTGGAAGACGAGAAACGCCTGGCCCTCTCGCTGGCCAAGGGCCTGACCGCCGAGGGCTACGCCGTCGACGTCGTCCACGACGGCCTCGAAGGGCTGCACCGGGCGGGCGAAGGCGCGTACGACCTCGTCGTCCTCGACATCATGCTGCCGGGCATGAACGGCTACCGCGTCTGCGCCGCCCTCCGCGCCGCCGGGAACGACGTACCGATCCTCATGCTGACCGCCAAGGACGGCGAGTACGACGAGGCGGAAGGCCTCGACACCGGCGCCGACGACTACCTCACCAAGCCGTTCTCGTACGTCGTCCTCGTCGCCCGCGTGAAGGCGCTGCTGCGGCGGCGCGGCGGCAGCGCGGGCGGCTCGCCCGTCCACACGCTAGGCCCGCTCAAGGTCGACACCGCGGCCCGCCGCGTCCTGCGCGGAGAGGCCGAAGTGCCGCTCACTGCAAAGGAGTTCGCGGTCCTGGAGCACCTGGTCCTACGCGCCGGAGAGGTCGTCCCGAAGGCGGACATCCTGGAGCACGTGTGGGACTTCGCGTACGAGGGCGACCCGAACATCGTCGAGGTCTACGTCAGCACCCTGCGCAGGAAACTGGGCGCCGAACTGATCAGGACCGTGCGCGGCGCGGGCTACCGCCTGGAGGTGCCGCGATGAGACGGCGGCTCTTCGGTTCCGTACGGGCCAAGACCACCCTCGGCGCGACCCTGGTCGTCGCCGTGGCCCTGCTCGCCGCCGGCGCCGCCGTGCTGCTCGCCCTGCGCGCCAACCTCACCGGACAGGCGACGAGCGAGGCCGAGTCGTCGGCCCGCCAGGTCGCCGTGTCGATCGCGACCGGCACCGCACCCGCCGCCCTCGAACTCCCCGACGGCGAGGACACCCCGGTCCAGGTCGTCGACAGCGACGGCCGACTCCTCGCGGCCAGCCACGATCTTGAGCGGATCAGCGGGACCGGCGAATCCGCCGTCAAGCCTGTGACCCCGCCGGTCGCTCACAGCAACAGCGGCGACGACGACGGCGGCAGTGACCGGCACGGCGGACGCCGAGGCGGGAACGACGACAATTACGCGTTCGGGCAGATCACCGGCCACGCCAGGCTGAGCGCGGGCTCGGCCACCGTGGACGGCAGCACCGAGAACTACCGGTTCGCCGCCCTCGACGTGAAGAACACCCGGCAGGGCGACCTCACCGTGTACGCGGGCGCCCCGCTCTCCGCCGAACAGGGCGCCGTCCGCACCGCGCTCACCGTCATGCTCATCGGCTTCCCCGTGCTGCTCGGCGTCGTCGCCGCAGTGACCTGGCTCGTGACCCGCAGGGCGCTGCGCCCCGTCGAGGGCATCCGCAGCGAGATGTCCGCGATCACCGCGTCCCAGGACCTGGCGCGCCGGGTGCCGGAGCCGGACACGTACGACGAGGTGGCGCGCCTCGCGCGGACCACGAACGAGACGCTCGCCGCCCTGGAGACGTCGGTGGAGCGCCAGCGGCGGTTCGTCGCCGACGCGTCGCACGAGCTGCGCAGCCCCATCGCGTCGCTGCGCACCCAGCTGGAGGTGGGCGCGGCCCACCCGGAACTGCTCGACGTGGACGGGGCGGTGGCCGACACGGTCCGGCTCCAGGAACTCGCCGCCGGACTGCTGCTGCTCGCCCGGCTCGACGCGGGGGAGCGGCCGGCCGGTACGCGGATCGACCTGGCCGCCCTCGCCCGGGAGGAGCTGTCGCAGCGCCCGGCGGGCCCCGCCGAGGTGGAGACGCATGTGACGTCGGTCGAAGTGGCGGGCTCGCGCGGCCAGTTGGCGCGGGTGCTCGGGAATTTGCTGGACAACGCGCAGCGGCACGCCCGGTCCCGGGTCGAGGTCACCGTACGGGCCGAGGGGGCGTGGGCGGTCGTCGAGGTCGGTGACGACGGCGCGGGTGTGCCGGAGGCCGAGCGGGAGCGGATCTTCGAGCGGTTCGTACGGCTCGACGACGCGCGGGCCCGGGACGACGGCGGGGCGGGTCTGGGACTCGCCATCGCCAGGGACGTCGCCGTACGGCACGGCGGCGCCCTGACGGTCCGCTCGTCGCCCGGGGGCGGCGCGCTGTTCGAACTCAGACTGCCGGTGGCCTGACGGGTCGGGTCAGGTCGCCGGGGAACGGGGGAAGTCGGCGGTCTCCCGTTCCCGTGAGCTACGGCTTGCCGCGCTGCGCACGCAGGTGGTCGGCGATCGGGTTCAGGGCCTTGTGCAGGGCGTCGAGCTGCTCCGCGGAGATCAGGTCCACGAAGTGCCGTCGCACGGACGCCACGTGGTGCGGGGCGACCTTTCGCATGGTCTCCATGCCGTGCTCGGTCAGCACGGTGAACAGGCCACGGCGGTCGGACACGCAGTTCTCGCGGCGGACGAGTCCGGCGTTCTCCATGCGGGTGATCTGGTGGGAGAGCCGGCTCTTGGACTGCAGGGTCGCGGTCGCGAGGTCACTCATCCGCATCCGGTGGTCGTCGGACTCGGAGAGATACACGAGGATGTCGTAGTCGTTCATCGTCAGACCGAACGGCTGGAGATCCTTCTCCAGCTGATAGGTCAGCATCCTGTTGACCTCTACATGGGTGCGCCAGGCGCACTGTTCCTCATCTGTCAGCCAGCGTGTGGCCGTCTCGGTCTCCATAGTGTGATTCTACCTAAGAAGTTGAATTTCGAACGAAAGTGGGGGGTGTGACGCGTCCCACTCCGGCTGACGTAAAGGGGTCACGCGTTCGACGTCACACTCCGCAGATTACCGCTCACCGTCCGGAGTGGCGGCGGCGGTGACGGAGCTGACTGGGAAGGCACGGTGCGTTCGACGGCCGTTCGGGCGCCCTTTGTCAGCCTTTGTCGCTCGCCGGTAGCGCCGTCCGGCCGGTTGTCCGATCGACGGACGACGCCTTCGAGGGTCGCTGCACTGTCGCACGCCGACCGCTCTGCCTCTCGCGCCGACGATTCATCTCCGCCTCGCGGGGCCGCGCCGGATGCCTGTCGTTGCACGTAGATCGACGATCACGCGGGTCGGGGGCCGGAGGTGATGACGGGATGGGTGGCGGGCTCGCCGCAGCCGGTGCTCCCCGGCCGAGATGGGGCGCACGCTTCGCAGGGGCGCGTACGCCCGCTCGGGGCCGCCGCCCCCGCGCCCCCGCCGGAAGGGCCGGAGAGCGCGATTCGCCCCGGCGCGCGACTTGGCTGAAAAGTGAACGGTCCGCCGGAGGGTGGGCGGGATCACTCGCCCGAACCAAACCCTGAGCGGCCTCCGGGAAAACCCCGGTGCGACAATGGGCAGCGCTTGTGCTCTCGTTCACAAGATCAGTCGCCCTCCTCCTCACCTCTTCTGCCGAAGGTGCCCCCGTGGACATCAAGACCGCCTCCGCACTCCGTCGACTCCGCCTCGTCTCCGCCCCGGAGGCCGTCTCCTTCCTGCTGCTCCTCGTCTGCTCGGTGCTGAAGCGGACCACCAGCTTCGACGCCGTCCCGGTGATGGGCATGGTGCACGGCGTCCTGTTCATCCTCTACGTGATCTTCTGGCTCGACGCGTGGAACCGTACGAAGTGGGACGCCAAGACCGGCATCATCTACTTCGTGCTCTCCGTCCTGCCGACCGGCGGTTTCTTCGCGGAGCGCAAGCTGAAGCGTGAGGCCGAGTCCGCGGTGATCGCGTCCCGCGCCCGCCAGGAAGGGGTCGTGAACGCATGATCGTCGCCTTCTCCGTGTCCCCGCTCGGTGTCGGCGAGGACGTCGGCGAGTACGTCGCCGACGCCGTGCGCGTCGTCCGTGAGTCCGGGCTGCCGAACCGCACCGACGCGATGTTCACCACCATCGAGGGCGAGAGCTGGGACGAGGTGATGGACGTCGTGAAGCGCGCCGTCGCCGCCGTCGAGGCGCGGGCGGGCCGCGTGTCCCTCGTGCTCAAGGCCGACATCCGCCAGGGCGTGACCGACGGCATGACCTCGAAGGTCGAGACGGTGGAGCGTTTCCTCGCCGCCGAGTGACGTGACCGTCCCGTAGGTGAAGCCCCGACCCGTGAGGGCCGGGGCTTTCGCGTTCCCGGCGGGCGGTCAGTACCGAGGGGCGAGACGGGGCTGACCAGCATATGACCGGCCGGTAAGGTCTTGGGCGTGCCGAAGCCGCTCAGCCTCTCCTTCGATCCCATCGCCCGCGCCGACGAACTCTGGAAGCAGCGCTGGGGGTCCGTCCCGTCCATGGGCGCGATCACCTCGATCATGCGCGCGCACCAGATCCTGCTGGGCGAGGTCGACGCGGTGGTGAAGCCGTACGGGCTGACGTTCGCGCGCTACGAGGCGCTGGTGCTGCTGACCTTCTCCAAGGCCGGCGAACTCCCGATGTCGAAGATCGGCGAGCGCCTGATGGTCCACCCGACCTCGGTCACGAACACGGTCGACCGCCTCGTACGCTCCGGCCTGGTCGACAAACGCCCCAACCCGAACGACGGCCGAGGCACCCTCGCCTCCATCACCGACAAGGGCCGAGAAGTCGTCGAATCGGCCACCCGCGACCTGATGGCCATGGACTTCGGCCTGGGCGTCTACGACGCCGAGGAATGCGCCGAAATCTTCGCGATGCTCCGGCCGCTGCGGGTGTCCGCGCACGATTTCGACGAGGACTGACCCGCTCGAAGATCGCGCAAATCGGGCGGTTACGCTCGACTGCATGAAACAAAGCGTGCTGACCCGGTACCGGGTGATGTCCTACGTGACGGGCGTACTGCTGGTCCTGCTGACTCTCGCCTGCCTCGCGAAGTACGGCCTGAAGATCGAGGGCGCCGGGGACTACACGAAGATCATCGGTATCGCGCACGGCTGGCTCTACGTCGTGTACCTGGTCTTCGCCTTCGACCTGGGCTCCAAGGCGAAGTGGCCGGTCGGCAAGCAGCTCTGGGTGCTGATCGCCGGCACGATCCCGACCGCCGCGTTCTTCGTCGAGCGGAAGATCTCCCGCGAGCTGCAGGCCAAGGTCGCCGACGGCTCCCCGGCCGTCGCCAAGGCCTGACGCACAGCACCATCCGACCGCCCGCACGATGCGCGGGCGGTTTGCCGTCGACATTTACTAGGACGTCCTAGTAAATTTGAAGGCATGGGAAGCATGGACGCTGACGCCATCGAAGAGGGCCGCCGTCGCTGGCAGGCCCGGTACGACTCCGCACGCAAGCGGGACGCCGACTTCTCGACGCTCTCCGGGGATTTTGTGGAGCCGGTCTACGGGCCACGGCCCGGGGACGCGTACGACGGGTTCGAGCGGATCGGGTGGCCCGGCGAGTATCCGTTCACGCGCGGGCTGTACGCGACCGGCTACCGGGGGCGTACGTGGACGATCCGCCAGTTCGCCGGGTTCGGGAACGCCGAGCAGACGAACGAGCGGTACAAGATGATCCTCGCGGCCGGCGGGGGAGGCCTGAGTGTCGCGTTCGACATGCCGACGCTCATGGGCCGTGACTCCGACGACCCGCGCTCGCTCGGCGAGGTCGGGCACTGCGGTGTCGCCATCGACTCGGCCGCCGACATGGAGGTCCTGTTCAAGGACATCCCGCTCGGCGACGTCACGACGTCGATGACGATCAGCGGGCCCGCCGTGCCCGTCTTCTGCATGTACCTCGTCGCCGCCGAACGGCAGGGCGTCGACCCCGCCGTCCTCAACGGCACGCTCCAGACCGACATCTTCAAGGAGTACATCGCGCAGAAGGAGTGGCTCTTCCAGCCCGAGCCCCATCTGCGCCTCATCGGCGACCTCATGGAGCACTGCGCGGCCGGCATCCCCGCGTACAAGCCGCTCTCCGTGTCCGGCTACCACATCCGCGAGGCCGGCTCCACGGCCGCGCAGGAGCTGGCGTACACGCTCGCCGACGGCTTCGGGTACGTGGAGCTGGGGCTCTCGCGCGGGCTCGACGTCGACGTCTTCGCGCCCGGCCTCTCCTTCTTCTTCGACGCCCACGTCGACTTCTTCGAGGAGATCGCCAAGTTCCGCGCCGCGCGCCGCATCTGGGCCCGCTGGCTGCGGGACGTGTACGGCGCGAAGACCGACAAGGCGCAGTGGCTGCGCTTCCACACGCAGACCGCCGGTGTCTCCCTGACCGCGCAGCAGCCGTACAACAACGTCGTGCGTACGGCGGTCGAGGCGCTCGCCGCCGTGCTCGGCGGCACCAACTCCCTGCACACCAACGCCCTCGACGAGACCCTCGCCCTGCCGAGCGAGCAGGCCGCCGAGATCGCGCTGCGCACGCAGCAGGTGCTCATGGAGGAGACAGGCGTCGCCAACGTCGCCGACCCGTTGGGCGGTTCGTGGTTCGTCGAGCAGCTCACGGACCGGATCGAGGCCGAGGCCGAGAAGATCTTCGACCAGATCAAGGAGCGCGGCCTGCGCGCCCACCCCGACGGGCAGCACCCCATCGGGCCCATGACCTCGGGCATCCTGCGCGGCATCGAGGACGGCTGGTTCACCGGCGAGATCGCCGAGTCCGCGTTCCGGTACCAGCAGGCGCTGGAGAAGGGTGACAAGCGGGTCGTCGGGGTGAACGCCCACCACGGTTCCGTCACCGGGGACCTGGAGATCCTGCGCGTCAGCCATGAGGTCGAGCGCGAGCAGGTGCGGGAGCTGGGTGTACGGAAGGCCGCGCGGGACGACGCACGCGTGCGCTCGGCCCTCGACGCGATGCTCGCCGCCGCGCGCGACGGCGGCAACATGATCCCGCCCATGCTGGACGCCGTCCGCGCGGAGGCCACACTGGGCGAGATCTGCGGGGTGCTGCGGGACGAGTGGGGGGTTTATACGGAGCCGCCGGGGTTCTGACGCGGCGGTAGCCGCAGTCGGCCGGGAGGTGGGCCGGGGTCTGATCGCCGTTTGGGTGGTGTCGCCCCGGCCCACGGGGTTCTGGCGCGGGCGGTAGCCGGAGTCGGTCGGGGAGGCGGGCCGGAGCCGGTCGGGGAGGTGGGCCGGGGCCTGATCGTCGCGTGGGCGGTGTCGGCCCGGTCCGTTCGGGTAGACGCGGACACGTCAATCGACGTCTGCCCCCGGGAGTTCCCGTGCGTCTGTCCGGACTCGACCGCACCTCCACCACGATCGGCTGCGCCGCCCTCGCCCTGCTCGCCGGCCTGGTCCTCGGCGGGTCAGGGGCGGTGAGCGCGAGTCCGCCGCCCGAGCCGAAGGTGCAGGACAGCTTCGACTCGCTCGGCCCGGACGTGCACGCCGCGCGGCTGTCCTCCGGACGCACCGCCCACTACACCGACTCCGGCCCGCACGACGGCATCCCCGTCCTCTACATAGGAGGTACGGGGACCAGCGTGCGGGCCGTCCACATGACCGACTTCTTCCGCACCACCCGCGAGGGCCTGGGACTGCGGATGATCTCCGTCGAGCGCAACGGCTTCGGCGACACCGCGTACGACCCCGCCCTCGGCAAGGCCGACTTCGCGCAGGACGCCCTCGACGTGCTCGACCGCCTCGGCATCGACAAGTTCAGGATCGTCGCGATCTCCGGCGGAGGCCCGTACGCCGCCGAGCTGGCCGCCCGCGCGCCGGGCCGGATCTCCGCCCTGCACCTCGCCGCCGCGGCCCCGCCCTACGGGGCGAAGGCCGCCTACTGCGCGATGTCCGACGACGCGCTCGCCGCGGCCGTCAAGGACTCCATCGCCGACCCGCGCAAGTGGTGGTCCTACCCCGACGACAGCCCCGTCCGGTCCATTCCGGGCTTCGTCGACACCGCGTACGAGGACGGCGCCCGCACCTACAACCAGCGCGGCCAGCACGCCGATCCGGCGCCGCAGGTCCACGAGCAGAAGCTGTACTGCGAGCGCCCCGGGCCCGACCTGTCGAAGCTGACGGCTCCCGTCTACCTGTACGGCGGCGACAAGGACACCACTGTCCCGCCCGCCACGCTCGCGACCTGGCGGCAGCAGCTCTCCCCGGACCAGGTCACCGTCCGCACGTACGCCGACTCCGGGCACGAGGTGCAGTACCGCCACTGGGACCAGATCCTCATGGACCTCGCGGGACACGGTGACCGGACCGTGGTCTGCCGGGGTGCGCACACGCGGGTGCTGCCGGCGGAAGAGGCGGCACGGCTGGTCGCCGACAAGCGGGCTGGGCTGGGGAGTTGCGCCTGGAGTAAGTAGTAGCGGTGTCGGGTGCGGGTCTCGTCGTGGCTGGTCGCGCCCGCGCGGCGGAGCCGCACGATGTCACAGCCCCGCGCCCCTTCAGGGGCGCGGGGAACTGCGCGAACGAGCCCCACCCACCCGCAGCCGACAACGAGACCGACCGGGCCGAGCTCCTAGTCGCCCGACGCCGCGCCCAGCCCGCCCAGCAGCAGCGTCGTGAAACGGCCCACCCACTCCTCGTCCACCCGTTCCGCGCTCACCAGCGTGCGGTGCACCACCGCTCCCGCGACCACGTCGAAGATGAGGTCGGCGGTGGCGGAGGCGGCGGCCGGGTCGGATTCCAGGGGGAGTTCGCCGCGTGCGTGGGCGCGGGCACGGCCTTCCAGGACGAGCCGCTTCTGGCGGGCCACGATCGACGTACGGATGCGCTCCCGCAGCGGTTCGTCGCGGGTCGACTCGGCGACCACCGCCATCAGGGCCGTCTTCGTCTCCGGGCGGTTCAGGAGCGCCGCGAACTGGAGGACCACCCCTGAGATGTCCGCCGCCAGGCTGCCGTTGTCCGGGAGTTCCAGCTCGTCGAAGAGGACCGCGACCGCGTCCACGACCAGCTCGTTCTTGCTCGCCCAGCGCCGGTAGAGCGTCGTCTTGGCGACGCCGGCGCGGGACGCCACGTCCCCCATCGTGAGCTTGGACCAGCCGAGATCCACCAGGGCCGCGCGGGTCGCCTCCAGGATCGCCGCGTCGGCGGCCGCGCTGCGCGGGCGGCCCGTTCTCGGGAGGGACGGCGGGATGCGGCTCTGCATGAACCCGACGATACCGGCCGGTAGGGATAGCGCAGTGAGGGAGACCACAGGCAAGATCGCGGGAACCCCCCTCCCCACGCGTTCACGCGGAGAGTTACGCTACGACCCGTAGCGAAAGCTCATCGCAAGCTGACTCGTGTGAGATGTGAGTTCGGCGGCGTGGTGAAGCTCCAGCGGCAACCACGAAGGCACCGGGTGGGGACCCGGCGCCGCACCGGCCTCTTCAGGCCATAAAACCGGCCTCCGGGCCATAAAACCGGCCTCCGGGCCATAAAACCGGCCTCCGGGCCGGAAGAACCGGCCTCCGGGTCGGAAGAACCGGCCTCCGGGCCGGAAGAACCGGCCTCCGGGCCGGAAGAACCGGCCTCCGGGCCGGAAGAACCGGCCTCCGGGTCACGACAACAGCCCTCCAGGGCCACAGAAGCGGCCCGCCACGGGGCCGCACACACAGTCCGCGACCGTCGCGACGCCGCGCCCGCATTCCGGCGGGACGCCGCAGAAGGTGGTCCCGGCCCACAGCGCACCGCGGAAGGGGGAGGATGTACTCATGCAGCCACGGAACATGTCCATGAGCGGAGTCGTCGACCTCGCCGCGGTGAAGGCGGCCCAGGAGGCCAAGGCGAAGGCGGAGCAGCAGCGGGCCGAGTCCGCGCGGCAGGGCGGTGGCGGGGCCGTTCCCCCGTCGAGCCTCGTCATCGACGTAGACGAAGCCGGTTTCGAGCGGGACGTCCTGCAGCGCTCGGCCGAGGTGCCCGTCGTCATCGACTTCTGGGCCGAGTGGTGCGAGCCGTGCAAGCAGCTGAGCCCGCTGCTCGAAGGCCTCGCCGCCGAATACAACGGCCGCTTCGTCCTCGCCAAGATCGACGTCGACGCCAACCAGATGCTGATGCAGCAGTTCGGGGTCCAGGGGATCCCGGCGGTCTTCGCGGTGGTGGCCGGTCAGGCCCTGCCGCTCTTCCAGGGCGTCGCGCCGGCCGAGCAGATCCGCGGCACGCTCGACCAGCTGATCCAGGTCGCCGAGGAGCGCTTCGGCCTGACCGGCATCACGGTCGACCCGGACGCCGAGGGCGCCGCACCGCCGGCCGAGGCTCCGGCCGGCCCTTACGACGCGATCCTCGAAGCGGCCGTGCAGGCCCTCGACGCCGGCGACCTGGCCGGCGCGGTCCAGGCGTACAAGAACGTGCTGTCCGACGACCCGGGCAACACCGAGGCCAAGCTGGGGCTCGCGCAGGCCGAGCTGCTCCAGCGCGTCCAGGACCTCGACCCGCAGCAGGTCCGCAGGGACGCCGCCGACCGGCCCACCGACGTCGCGGCGCAAATCGCCGCCGCCGACCTGGATCTGGTGGGCGGTCATGTCGAGGACTCGTTCGGCCGGCTGATCGACACGGTGAAGCGCACGGCGGGCGACGACCGGAACGCGGCGCGGGTGCGGCTGCTCGAACTCTTCGAGGTCGTGGGGTCCGAGGACCCGCGCGTGACTACGGGCCGTACAGCTTTGGCCCGCGTTCTCTTCTGACCGGTTTCTGACCAGTCGCTAAACGCCGGGGCATGTGGTGCCCACGTGAAGATTCTGCCCCCAGGGATGCACAGCGGTCGCCCTTTACCAAAACTTGGTAAAGGCGGCCGCTGTTACTTGGAGTAAGTCAGGGCTCTTCATCTGTCCGGTTACGCCCCTTCTTCCCCTGTTTTGGTAACTCGCCTGACGGCACCCTGCGTTGCCGGGCGATGCCGTCCGGCAGTCGTTCGGTTACCCGTCCGTTACTAGCGAGTAACGAAGCCCCTTGTGTCCAGGCCGAGAATGCACCACGATCAGCGACGCTCGGTCCTCTTCCCGCAGTCCGACAGCCAATCGGGTCGCGGGAGTTCCAGGGTCCCCACCGAGCAGGCCGGTAGCAGTGCCGTCGGCCTTGGACAGGGGGGTCTCTGCTGACCGGCAGGGCCTGTCCAGCAGGTTGCGCGTGACTGTCAGGTGCGACCAGTGGTTGTCGCTCGGGGGTGATCGCCGGTGATTCGGGTGCCAATTGCGCGCCCCCGATACGGGCGCTCTCCTTCCCGAGGACGTAGCACTTCTCCCATCCCTGCCCGGCCGTGGCCCCAAGGGGTGCAGTCAGGGCCGGAGATGTACGTCCGAGAAGGAGGAAAGTCATGGAGTCCGTGGCTCGTGGCGGAACCAGATGGAAGCGGTTCGCCGTAGTCATGGTGCCGAGCGTCGCGGCGACTGCCGCGATAGGCGTCGCCCTCTCGCAGGGTGCGCTCGCGGCATCGTTCAGTGTTTCGGGTCAGTCGTTCAAGGTGACGGCCGACTCGCTCGACGGTACGGGATTCGTCCAGTACGGGGCGCTCGACAGCGGTAAGACGGGTACGCACCCGGTCGCCGTCGTCGGCCTCGACGAGGCGAAGATCACCAACCTGTGCCAGTCGGTCGTCGTGCCGGTGCCGGTCTTCGGTGACGTGTCGATGAAGCTCAGCGCCGGTGCCGCGGGCGGTCCCCGCGTCGAGGCGAAGAAGCTCTACATCGACGCCGACGACCTGCAGACCAACGCCACGTTCAACAACATCGACATCGGCGTCGGTATCAACTCGACCACCAAGGGCCCGGGTCCGGCCAAGGGCGACAAGTACGTCCCGGACTCGTTCTCGCAGCAGGCCGACTCGGTGCACTTCGAGGATGTCAAGCAGCGTGCGTGGGCGACCACGGCCGGCACCTTCAAGCTCTCCGGCCTGCACATGCAGGTGCAGAAGGGCGCACACGAGTGCTACTAGGCCTCAGGGTCTGACGCATTCACAGCGCTGAACGGCCGGGCGCGGGGGCGAACGGGTAGACACCGGGACGTCCCCGTGCCCGTATCCGACACGCACCATCACCACAGAACAACGCCATTCCCGAGGAGCTGTACGACATGAGCGCCGAAGCGCAGGCAGGGCTGGGCGACAGGCTCGGCCGGACGCGCCGATCGTTCCGAGGGTGGCGCGGTCAGCGCCCATTCTGGGGTGGTCTGCTGACGCTGCTGGGCGGCATTCCGATCATGTACTTCCCGTACGCGAACCTCACGCTCGGCTCGATGACCATCCGGATGTCGACGACCGCCGGTGCCGGTTCGCTGATCATCGGTGTGCTGCTCGTGGTGCTCGGCCTGACGCTCTGGTTCCAGCCGATGTCCCGCATCTTCGCGGGCGTCGCGGCGATCCTGCTCGCCCTGGTCTCGCTGGTGGTCTCCAACTTCGGTGGCTTCGTCATCGGCTTCCTGCTGGCGCTGCTCGGCGGCGCTCTCGGCATCTCCTGGGGGCCCGCACGGGCCCCGAAGGAGACCGGCGGCGCGAAGTCCGAGGACGGCGCCGACTCCCGGAAGAGCGAGTCGGCGCCTTTCGATGCCTTTGGTGCTGGGTCGGACGATCTGTCAGGAACGAGCCCGAACGGTAACAACGGGACGAACGGGAGGCACCGTGCCGGCTGACGAGGCGCGCCACGAGAACTCTGCGGCAGAGTTCCGTGAGAGAACCGGGCCGCGCCATGCAGCCCCCAGAAAGCCGCTGTTCACCAGGATCCACATGCCCGCGGGCAAGGCCATCGCGCTCGCGGCCATGCCGACGGCCGTACTGATGGGCATGGGTCTGACCCCCACGCTCGCCCAGGCCAAGGACGGCCCGACCCCGACCAAGTTCTCGGCGGACGACTACAAGGCGTGCGCCGACGCGGTCAAGGCGTCCGAGGACGCGAAGGACGGCAAGGGAAGCGAGTCCGCCTCGCCCACCCCGACGCCGTCGCCCTCCGCGTCCGCGACCAAGGACGCATCGGGCGACAAGGCGGACTCCGGCGCGAAGCCGAAGGCCACCCCGTCGCCCTCCGCCGCCAAGTCGTCGGACACCTCCGGCAGTTCCACGGACGCGACCAAGCCCACGTCGAAGGCCGCGACGCCGACCCCGACCCCGTCGGCCTCCGCGACCAAGAACCCGCTCGACCCGCTGGGTGTGGGCGACGCGCTCCGCAAGCTGACGAACCCCGAGCCGAAGGAGACGGCGACCCCGACTCCCTCGCCGTCGGCTTCAGCAGCCAAGTCCACGGACGTGGGCGGCGCGGTCAAGGGCACCGTCGACTCGGTCACCAAGCCCGTCAAGGACACGGTGGACAAGGCCGGGGACACGGTCAAGGACACGGCCGACAAGGCGAAGGACGCGGTCAAGGACACCACCGACAAGGTGGCGCCCGTGGTCCCGTCGCCCGCCTCGACCGTGCCCGACAACTGCCCGGTCGCGACGGACGCCGAGGGGGACAACGAGCACACCCCGGCTCAGGTCCCGAACGACTCGTGGCGGCTGCAGGCCAGTTCGCTGACCCTCAAGGGCGCGGACTACCAGGGCGTCGTGAGCGTGCGCACGCCCAACGGCACGATCAAGAAGGTCCTGAAGTACGTCGTCTCGAACGGGACCGACATCGGCGACCTGCACCAGCTGGTCGAGGGCCCGGACGGCAAGACGTACCACGTCCAGGCCGGCAAGGGCACCACGTCGACCATCCGCGGCGGGAAGACGATCATGTACACGGAGTCGATCTCGGGCAACCTGCTCGGGCTCATTCCTGTCACGTTCGACCCGGAGCACCCGCCGCCGCTGAACATCCCGCTGATCTACTTCACCAACGTGAAGGTGCTTCAGGCCGGTCAGTTCGGCGGCAACCTGCACGTGCCGGGTCTCCACCAGTACCTCACCGGCTGAACCGAGCTGACGCGCCGTCCACGGACCTGTCCGTGGAGCCGCACACAAACGCCGAGGGCGCCCCCTTCCACAGGGGGCGCCCTCGGTGTTTGCCAGGAGAGGCGGCGTCAGTCGCGCTCTCCGCCGCCCAGGTGGTGCACCCGGACCATGTTGGTGGTGCCGGGGACGCCGGGGGGCGAACCGGCTGTGATCACCAGGGTGTCACCGTCGTTGAAGCGGTTCAGCCGCACGACCTCGGCGTCGACCAGGTCGACCATCGCGTCGGTGTTGTCGACGTACGGCACGATGTGCGGGTCGACGCCCCAGCTCAGGGTCAGCGCGTTGCGCGTGGACTCCTCGGTGGTGAAGGCCAGGATCGGCTGGGCCGCGCGGTAGCGGGACAGGCGGCGGGCCGTGTCACCGGACTGCGTGAAGGCCACGAGGCCCTTGGCGCCCAGGAAGTCGGCGATCTCGCAGGCGGCACGGGCCACCGAACCACCCTGCGTACGCGGCTTCTTGCCGGGCACGAGCGGCTGCAGGCCCTTGGCGAGCAGCTCCTCCTCGGCCGCGGTGACGATCTTCGACATCGTCTTCACGGTTTCGATCGGGTAAGCGCCCACCGAGGACTCGGCGGACAGCATGACCGCGTCCGCGCCGTCCAGGATCGCGTTGGCGACGTCGGACGCCTCGGCGCGCGTGGGGCGGGAGTTGGTGATCATCGACTCCATCATCTGGGTCGCGACGATCACCGGCTTGGCATTGCGGCGGCACATCTCCACGAGGCGCTTCTGCACCATCGGGACCTTCTCCAGCGGATACTCGACCGCGAGGTCACCGCGGGCCACCATGACGCTGTCGAACGCGGCGACGACGGCCTCCATGTTGGAGACGGCCTGCGGCTTCTCCACCTTGGCGATGACGGGGACCCGGCGGCCCTCCTCGTCCATCACCTTGTGGACGTCCTTGACGTCGTCGGCGTCGCGCACGAAGGACAGGGCGACCATGTCGCAGCCCATCCGCAGGGCGAACCGCAGGTCCTCGACGTCCTTCTCGGACAGCGCGGGCACGTTCACCGCCGCGCCGGGCAGGTTGATGCCCTTGTGGTCGGAGATGACGCCGCCCTCGACGACGATCGACTTCACGCGCGGGCCGTCGACCTCGACGACGCGCAGCTCGACGTTGCCGTCGTTGATGAGGATCTGGTCGCCCTTGGCGACGTCGCCGGGCAGACCCTTGTAGGTCGTACCGCAGATCGACTTGTCACCGGGCACGTCCTCGGTGGTGATGGTGAACTCGTCACCGCGCACCAGCTCGACGGGGCCTTCGGCGAAGGTCTCGAGACGGATCTTGGGGCCCTGGAGGTCCGCGAGGACGCCGACGGCGCGGCCGGTCTTCTCCGAGGCGGCCCGGACACGGTCGTACCGGCCCTGGTGCTCGGCGTGCGTGCCATGGCTGAAGTTGAAGCGGGCCACGTTCATGCCGGCTTCGATCAGCGCAATGAGCTGCTCTTCGGAGTCGACGGCGGGGCCCAGCGTGCAGACGATTTTGGAACGGCGCATGGGGCGATCCTATCGGTTTGTTTCGCTGCGGAATATTCCGTCTGGTGGAATCTACAAATGTGCGCCTGGGCGCTCAGTCGTTGCGGGAATCGGCCCCCGCACAAGTGCGTAGCTCTGCTGCGCGATCTCCAGTTCCTCGTCCGTCGGGACCACGGCCACGGCCACCCGCGCGTACTCCGGCGAGATCAGCCGCGGCTCGTCGGAACGTACGGAATTGAGCCCGCCGTCGACCGTCAGGCCCAGCTCCTCCAGGCCCGCGATCGCGGCCTCCCGCACCGGCGCCGCGTTCTCGCCGACCCCCGCCGTGAACACCACCGCGTCCACCCGGCCGAGCACCGCGTAGTAGGCGCCGATGTACTTCTTCAGACGGTGGACGTAGATGTCGAAGGCGAGCCGTGCCGCCTGGTCGCCCTCGTCGATCCGCCGCCGGATCTCCCGCATGTCGTTGTCACCGCACAGGCCGATCAGGCCCGACTTCTTGTTGAGCAGGACGTCGACCTCGTCCGCCGACATGCTGCCCACCCGCATGAGATGGAAGATGACGGCCGGGTCGACGTCTCCTGAACGGGTACCCATCACCAGGCCTTCAAGCGGCGTCAGGCCCATCGACGTGTCCACACACCGCCCGCCCCGCACCGCCGACGCCGAGGCGCCGTTGCCCAGGTGCAGCACGATGACGTTGACGTCCTCCGCCTCCTTGCCGAGGAGTTCGGCCGTCTTCCGCGACACATAGGCGTGCGAGGTGCCGTGGAAGCCGTACCGCTGTATGCGGTGCTCGTCGGCCGTCCGCACGTCGATCGCGTAGCGCGAGGCCGACTCCGGCATCGTCGTGTGGAACGCGGTGTCGAAGACGGCGACCTGCGGCAGGTCCGGGCGCAGGGCCATCGCCGTACGGATGCCCGTCAGGTTCGCCGGGTTGTGCAGCGGCGCCACCGGGATGAGCCGCTCGACCTCCGCGAGCACGGCGTCGTCGATGACGGTCGGCTGCGTGAAGAACTTGCCGCCGTGCACCACCCGGTGGCCGATCGCGGCCAGCTCGGGGGAGTCCAGGCCGAGCCCGTCCTGCGCCAGCTCGACGGCGACCGCCTTGAGCGCCTCCTCGTGGTCGGCGATCGGCCGGTTCTGCTCACGCGGCTCACCACCGAGCAGCGGCGTGTGCTTGAGCCGGGACGCCTCCTCGCCGATGCGCTCGACGAGCCCCACGGCGAGCCGGGAGCTGTCACGCATGTCGAGCAGCTGGTACTTCACCGACGAGGAGCCGGAGTTGAGGACGAGGACGCGGGTCGCGGTCACGGAGGAGATGCCTTTTCGTCGGGTACGAGGGTTCAGTTGGCCGGCGTCTGGGCCTGGATCGCCGTGATGGCGACGGTGGTGACGATGTCCTGCACGAGCGCGCCGCGCGACAGGTCGTTGACCGGCTTGCGCAGGCCCTGCAGGACCGGGCCGACAGCGATGGCGCCCGCCGAACGCTGCACGGCCTTGTACGTGTTGTTGCCGGTGTTCAGGTCGGGGAAGATCAGCACGCTCGCCCGGCCCGCGACCGTCGAGCCCGGCAGCTTCGTCGCCGCCACCGACGGCTCGACCGCCGCGTCGTACTGGATCGGACCCTCGATCCGCAGGTCCGCACGCCGCTCGCGCACCAGCTCCGTGGCCTTGCGCACCTTGTCGACGTCCGCGCCCGAACCGGACGTGCCCGTCGAGTACGACAGCATCGCGATCCGCGGGTCCACGCCGAACTGCTCGGCGGTCGCGGCCGCCTGGACGGCGATGTCCGCGAGCTGCTGCGCGTCCGGATCCGGGTTCACCGCGCAGTCCCCGTAGACGAGGACCTTGTCGGCGAGGCACATGAAGAAGACGGAGGAGACGATGTCGGCGTCCGGCTTCGTCTTGATGATCTCGAACGCGGGGCGGATCGTCGCGGCCGTCGAGTGCACGGAACCCGACACCATGCCGTCCGCGAGACCGGACTGCACCATCAGCGTGCCGAAGTAGTTCACGTCCGCCACCACGTCGTACGCCAGCTCCACGGTGACGCCCTTGTGGGCGCGCAGCGTCGCGTACTCGGTAGCGAACTCGTCCCGCAGCTCGGACGTGACCGGGTCGACGAGCTGCGAGTCCGCGAGGTCGACACCGAGGTCGGCGGCCTTCTTGCGGATCTGCTCCACGGGGCCGAGCAGCGTCAGGTCGCACACCCCGCGCCGCAGCAGGACGTCGGCCGCGCGCAGGACGCGCTCCTCGGTGCCCTCGGGGAGGACGACGCGGCGCTTGTCGGCGCGGGCCCGCTCCAGGAGCTTGTGCTCGAACATCATCGGGGTGACGCGGTCGGTGGACGGCGCCGAGACGCGCTCCAGGAGGCCCGCGGTGTCGACGTACCGCTCGAAGAGACCGAGTGCCGTCTCCGCCTTGCGGGGTGTCGCCGCGTTCAACTTGCCTTCCATGGCGAAGAGTTCACCCGCCGTCCGCATGGAGCCGCCCCGCACCGCCACCACCGGCGTGCCGGGCGCGAGACGGTCGGAGAGCTTCAGGATCTCCTCTCCCGGCCGCTCGTCGAGGGTCAGCAGAACGCCGGCTATCGGCGGGGTGCCGGCGCTGTGCGCGGCCAGCGAACCCACCACCAGGTCGGCCCGGTCCCCGGGCGTCACGACGAGACAGCCCGGCGTCAGCGCCTTGATGAACGTCGGCAGCATCGCGCCGCCGAACACGAAGTCCAGTGCGTCGCGCGACAGGCCCGCCTGGTCACCGAGCAGCACCTCGCCGCCCAGCGCGTGCGTGATCTGCGCGACCGTCGGAGCGGACAGCGCGGGCTCGTCCGGCACGACATAGGTGGGCACCGGCAGATGGTCCGCCAGGCTCTCCAGAATCTCGGTACGGTCGCCGGCCGCCACCCGGTTCACGACCATCGCCAGTACGTCGCAGCCCAGCGCCTCGTACGCGCGGTACGCGTTGCGGGTCTCGGCGTGCACGGAGTCGGCCGTCTGCTTGCGGCCGCCCACGACGGGGATGACGGACGCCCCGAACTCGTTCGCGAGGCGGGCGTTGAGCGCCAGCTCGTCGGGGAGCTGGGTGTCGGCGAAGTCCGTGCCGAGGACGAGCACGACCTCGTAGTCGCGGGCCACCTCGTGGAAGCGCTCGACGAGCTGCGAGACCAGTTCGTCGGTACCCTGCTCCGCCTGCACGGCCGACGCCTCGTGGTAGTCGAGGCCGTACACGGTGGCCGGGTCCTGGGTGAGCCGGTAGCGCGCCCGCAGCAGTTCGAAGAGCCGGTCCGGGCCGTCGTGCAGGAGCGGCCGGAACACGCCCACGCGGTCGACCTGCCGGGTCAGGAGCTCCATCATGCCCAGCTCCACGACCTGGCGGCCGTCTCCCCGGTCGATCCCGGTCACGTACACGCTGCGCGTCACGCGTGCTCTCCGTTTCGTTGGACGGGTCTTGTCGGACGGGCCTGCTCGCCGACCGGCCGCTCCTCGGGAGGGCCGCAGAGTTCGGCCTCTGATCAAAGTCGTAGCCGTGTCCTCTTGACAATACCTCTGGGGGTAGATACGTCGCCCTTCCGGACAAAGCGCCTGGTCCAGGGGGCGCGCGGCCCTCGGACGCACTCCCGCGGGCCCTCCGGGACGCCGTCGGCGGACGGCATCGTCCCCGCGAGCGTGGAAGGATAGTGACGGTCCTCACACGTCTCGACAGCGACCAGGAGTCACAGCACGATGCGTATCGGAGTACTCACCGCCGGCGGCGACTGCCCGGGCCTGAACGCAGTGATCCGGTCGGTCGTCCACCGGGCCGTCACGCACTACGGCGACGAGGTCATCGGCTTCGAGGACGGATACGCCGGACTGCTCGAGGCCCGCTACCGCACGCTCGACCTGAACGCCGTGAGCGGCATCCTCTCCCGCGGCGGCACCATCCTCGGCTCCTCCCGCCTGGAGCGCGACCGCTTCCGCGCCGCCTGCGAGAACGCCATGGAACTCGCCACCCAGATCGGCTTCGACGTCCTCATCCCCATCGGCGGCGAGGGCACGCTGACCGCCGCCCGGATGCTGTCCGACGCCGGGATGCCCGTCGTCGGCGTACCGAAGACGATCGACAACGACATCTCCTCCACCGACCGCACCTTCGGCTTCGACACGGCCGTCGGCGTCGCCACCGAGGCCATGGACCGGCTCAAGACCACCGCCGAGTCGCACCAGCGCGTCATGGTCGTCGAGGTCATGGGCCGGCACGCGGGCTGGATCGCCCTGGAGTCCGGCATGGCGGGCGGCGCGCACGGCATCTGCCTGCCCGAGCGGCCCTTCGACCCCGCCGACCTCGTCAAAATGGTCGAGGAGCGCTTCGCCCGCGGCAAGAAGTTCGCCGTCGTCTGCGTGGCCGAGGGCGCGCACCCGGCCGAGGGCACGATGGACTACCGGACCGGCGAGATCGACCGCTACGGCCACGAGCGCTTCCAGGGCATCGGCACCGCCCTCGCGTACGAGCTGGAGCGCCGCCTCGGCAAGGAGGCCAAGCCGGTCATCCTCGGCCACGTCCAGCGCGGCGGCACCCCGACCGCGTACGACAGGGTGCTGGCCACGCGCTTCGGCTGGCACGCCGTCGAGGCCGCGCACCAGGGCGTCTTCGGCCGGATGACGGCGCTGCGCGGCACGGACGTGGAGATGGTCCCGCTCGCCGAGGCCATCACCGAACTGAAGCGGGTCCCCAAGGACCGGATGGACGAGGCGGAGTCGGTCTTCTAGGACCTGCCCCCAGGGCTCGCGGCTCACGGTTCACGGCTTGCGGCTCACGGGGCCGGGTCCATCCTCGACCAGAACTCGTCGAGGGCGCGCTCCAGGAACTTCCGCCCCGACTCCCCGGACCCCCGCGCGACGCCGCCGCCCCAGCCGAGCGTCGACATCATCAGGGACTGGTACTCCGTCTGCATCTCCTGGAGCACGCGGTCGAGCCGCCCCCGGTCCACCGGGACGAGCTTCGCGATCGTGCGGGCGTAGGCCTGCCGGCGCGTCGTCACCGCGTTGCGCACCAACTCGGTGAGCTGGTCGTCCCGGCCCGTCACGGTCGAGAACTCCTTCGGCGCGAGCGAGAGCACCTCGGCGAGCGCGGCCGACTGGCGCTCGCTGCCCTGCCACTCGCCGCTCTCCTCCGTCCGCAGGTACGTCGGGAGGTCCATCCCGACCCCGCGGGCCACGTCCTCCGCCGCCAGGTTCCGCGCGAGCCGGTGCTCGCGCAGCGTCCGGGGAGCGCCGATGAGATCACCCGGCGAGCACCACAGGGCGCCCGCGAGGGCTGTGAGCTGCGCCGCGGTGGGCGTGGCGAGGCCGCGCTCCCACGCGACGATCGTGTCGGGCGAGACGTCTGTCCGGCCGTACGAGGCGCGTATGCCGTACGCGACATGTCCGGGTGTCATGCCGAGCGCCTCACGGAGGCGGCGGGCGGCCAGGGCGTCGAACGGCGGAGCGGAGTCGCTTGGGTGCACTCGCACACCGTAGGTGCGGGTGATGCTCGTGGCTACGGTCTGTTCGCACCGTGTTACGTGTTGTGTGAACGTACGGCGGTGTGCCGGGGGGATTTGTCAGCCCTTGACGGCACCTCCCAGCGCGAATCCTCCGCCGAAGCGGCGGGCGACCAGCACGTACAGAAGGATCACCGGCGTCGAGTAGATGACCGAGAACGCGGCGAGCTGGCCGTAGACGACGGTGCCGCGGTTGCCGAAGAAGTCGTTGATGCTGACCGACGCCGGCATCTGGTCCGGCGAGAGCAGCAGCATGAAGGGGACGAAGAAGTTGCCCCACATCATCACGAACGAGAAGACGGTCACCACGGCGACCCCCGGGCCCATCAGGGGGAGCACGATGCGGATCAGCGACTGGAGCGAGGACGCCCCGTCCGTCCAGGCCGCCTCCTCCAGCTCCTTCGGGACGCCGTCCATGAAGTTCTTCATCAGCCAGATGGCGAACGGGAGTTGGGACGCGGCGAAGAAGAAGACGGTGCCCTGCATCGTGTCGATCAGGTCGACCTGCACGAACAGCGCGTAGACCGGGACCATGATCGCCGTGATGGGGAGGCAGGTCGCGAACAGGACCGTCGTCAGGAACGGGTTGTTGAAGCGGGAGCGGTAGCGGGACAGAGGGTAGGCCGCGAGCGCCGCGCTCGCCACCGTGAGGAGTGTCGCGCCGCCGCACAGGAGCAGGCTGTTGAGGAGCGGCGTGAAGGTGATGTCGGGGGTCAGGACCGCGTCGAAGTTGTCCAGGGTGACGCTGTCGGGGACTTTCACCTGGAGGTTCGCGTGCGGGTCGAGGGCGGAGAGGATCACCCAGGCGAGGGGGAGGACGAACGCGACGGCGACGGTGAGGAGCCCGGCGTCGGCGGCCAGGCGGTGGCGGGTGGTGCGGGGCGAGAGGCCTGGGCCGGGGCGTTCGGTGCGGGTCGCTGACACTCATGCCTCCGATCGCAGCAGGCGCATGTACACCAGCGAGAAGAGCGATCCGACGACCAGGAGCAGCAGGGCGACCGCCGTGCCGTAGCCGATCATGCTCTTCTGGAAGGCCTGCTCGTACATGAACAGGGGCAGGGTCTGGCTGCGGTTGCCGGGGCCGCCGCGCGTCATCACCCAGATCAGGCCGAAGACGGACAGTGTCTGGAGCGTGTTCAGCATGAGGTTCGTGCCGATGGAGCGGCGGATCATCGGCAGCGTGATGTGCCACATGCGGCGCCAGCCGCCCGCGCCGTCCATCTCCGCCGCCTCGGTGATCTCCTTGGGTATCTCGCCGAGCGCCGCCGAGTAGACGAGCATCGAGAACGCCGTCCCGCGCCACACGTTGGCGAACGACACCGCGAGGATCGGCAGGGTGAACAGCCAGTTCTGGGTGGGGAGTTGGAGCCAGTCCAGGATCGCGTTCAGGGTGCCCTCGCGCCGGAAGAACGCGTACAGGAGGAACCCCGCGACGACCTCCGGAAGCACCCATGCGCACACCACGACCGCGCCCGTCAGCGTGCGGACCGGCTTCGACGCGCGCTGCATCAGGGCCGCGAGCGCCAGGCCCAGCGTGTTCTGCCCGACGAGCGAGGACAGGACGGTGAAGACGAGCGTGAGCCAGACCGCGTTCAGGAACGCGTCGTCCCTGAACGCGGCCGTGAAGTTGTCGAACCCGACGAACGACGAGTGCGCCTGGCCCGTCAACTGCAGGTCCGTGAAGGCGATGTAGGCGCAGTACGCGATCGGGCCCGCGAGGAAGAGCAGCAGCAGGACGAGCGACGGGGTCAGGGGCACGGCGCGTGTCAGGGAGCGCCGCGCGCCGCGCCGCCCCGCCGTCACTTCGCGGTCACCTTGCCGTCCGCGGCCGTCTTCAGTTGCTCGTCGTACGTCCGCGCCGCCTTCTCCACCGAACTGTCGCCCGTCGTCACCGACTCCATCGCCTCCTGGATCGCCGTGGAGACCTTCGGGTACGCCGGGTAGGCGGGCCGGTAGTGGGTCGACGCCACGAGGTCGGTGAAGAACTTGATGCCGGGCTGCGCCTTCACGTACTCCGGGTCGGCGGCGACGTCCTTGCGGACCGCGATGCCCGAGTTGGCGATGTACCACTTCTGGGCGTTGGCCTTGGTCTGCATCGTTTTGATGAACGAGAAAGCCAGGTCGGGGTTGGACGCCTTGGACGGGATCGCCCACGTCCAGCCGCCCGACATGCTGACCTTGCCCGGCGCCTGGCCGTGCTGCGTGGGCATCGGGGCGAGGCCCAGCTTGTCCGACCACTCGGGCCATTCGTGGCCGCTGCCCGCGATCCAGTCCTGCGGGAGCCAGGAGCCGTCGAGGTTGATCGCCAGCTTGCCCTGGGGGATCAGCTCGCCGCGGACACGGGTGCCGATGTTCGGGTCGAGCGCGTCCGAGACGTCGAGGCCGAGCTTCTCGGCGTAGACCGTTTCCACGAAGGTGAGTGCGTCCTTGAAGGGTGTGCCCGCGGTGATCCACTTGCCGGACGCGCTGTCGTACAGCGGGTCGGCGGACGCGTCCCCGGTTCCGTCCCCGGTCCCGTAAAGCAGCATCTCGAAGCCCTGCATCGTTGACTGCTCGCCGCCGGGCTTGCCGGTGTAGAAGTTGAGCGGGGTGACGGACGGGACCTTCTTCTTGATGGTGCGGGCCGTGTTTAGGACGTCGTCCCAGGTCTTCGGCTGCCAGGGCGTCTTGATGCCGGCCCTCGCGAAGATGCCCTTGTCGTACCAGAGTCCGCGGGTGTCGGTGCCGTCCGGGACGCCGTACGTCTTGCCGTCCTCGGCCTTCGCCGCGTTCTTCGCCGTGTCGATGAACTGGTCCCAGTCGGGCCACTTGGCGAGATAGCCGTCGAGCGGCTTCAAGTACCCGCTGGTGATGTCCGAGTTGATGAGGAACGTGTCCTCGTACACCAGGTCCGGCGCCGTCTTCGGGGAGCGCAGCATCTGCTGGAGCTTGGTGTAGTACTCGGAGTCCGGCGCCTTGATCGGGACCAGCTCGACCTTCTTGCCGGGGTTCTCCTTCTCGAACTGCTTCTTCATCTGCGCCAGATACTTGTCCATGACGCGGATCTGGTTGTCCGTCGACTGCTTGAAGGAGATCCGCACGGTGTCCGGGTCGTCCCCGGAGCCGCCACAGGCCGTCAGGCCGGTCGCGGCGAGGAGCAGTGCGGCGCTGAGGAGTACAGGGGCGGTGGGGCGCACGGGCACGACCTCCTACGGGAGCCGCCGGCCGGCTTGCCGAGCGGGGCTGCCCGGTGAACGTAAGTGCGGGCTCCGAGCAGGGTCAATCCCCCTTACAAATAAGGTCAGTTGACCATTGGTCTACACCGCTGAGAGCCATCGGTAGTGCAGCTCCGGGCGGCCCACCTGGCCGTACTGGGGGCTGCGGGCGGCGCGGCCCGCGTCGACGAGATGTTCCAGGTAGCGGCGGGCAGTGATGCGGGAGATGCCGACGGACTCGGCCGCCGCGGCCGCCGTCAGACCGTCGGGTGCGGCGCGCAGCGTGGCCGTCACCCGCTCCAGGGTCGGCGCGCTCAGCCCCTTGGGGAGCGCTGCCGGGCCGGGCGCGCGCAGCGTGGCGAGCGCCCGGTCGACCTCGTCCTGGCCGCCCGCCTCGCCGGCCGCCGCCCGGAACTCCGCGTACCGCACGAGCCGGTCGCGCAGCGTCGGGAACGTGAACGGCTTCAGCACGTACTGCACGACCCCCAGCGACACCCCTTCGCGGACCACCGTCAGATCGCGGGCCGACGTCACCGCGATGACGTCCGCGCGATGCCCCGCCGCCCGCAGTGAACGCGCGAGCTGGAGACCGTGCCCGTCGGGCAGGTGCAGGTCGAGAAGGAGCAGGTCGACCTGGGTGCGCTCCAGGGCGCGATGCGCCTCGGCGGCCGTGTGGACCTTGCCTATCGCGGTGAACCCGGGGACCCGGTTCACGTACAGGACGTGCGCGTCGGCGGCCACCGGGTCGTCCTCGACGACGAGTACGCGGATGGCGTCGCCTGCGGGTACTGCGTCTGTCATGCGGTGCCTCCGGTGGGCATGGTCGCGCTCGTGCGCTGGAGGGGCAGGGTGGCCGTGAACTCGGCGCCGCCCGTGGGGGATTCGGTCAGGGACAGGGTGCCGCCGTTGCGGGAGACGGACTGCTGGACGAGCGCGAGCCCCAGGCCGCGACCGCGCCCGCCGGAACCGGCGGCCTTCGTGGTCCAGCCCCGCACAAAGACCGCGTCCGCGTCGGTCGCGGCCACGCCCGGCCCCGTGTCCGTGACTCGCAGGAGCAGGGTGTCGTCCTGCGCGCGGGCCGTGACCGTCACCCGCGCGGGCGAGGAGCCCTGGGCCGCGTCGACCGCGTTGTCGAGCAGGTTGCCGAGGATCGTCACCAGGTCGCGGGCCGGCAGCGTGGGCGGCACCAGACCGTCGTCGATACGGCTGTCCTCGGAGATCACGAGCTCCACACCGCGCTCGTTGGCCTGGGCCGTCTTGCCGAGGAGGAGCGCGGCGAGCACCGGCTCACTCACGGCGGCGACGACCTGGTCCGTGAGGGTCTGTGCCAGCTCCAGCTCGGCCGTCGCGAACTCGACCGCCTCGTCCGCCCGGTCCAGCTCGATCAGCGAGACGACGGTGTGCAGCCGGTTCGCGGCCTCGTGCGCCTGCGAGCGCAGCGCCTGCGTGAACCCGCGCTCCGAGTCCAACTCGCCCATCACCGCTTGGAGTTCGGTGTGGTCGCGCAGGGTCACCACGGTGCCGCGCCGCTCGCCGCTCGACACGGGGGAGGTGTTCACGACGACCACGCGGTCCGCGGTCAGATGCACCTCGTCGACGTGCGGCTGCGCGGACAGCAGCGCGCCGGTCAGCGGCGTGGGCAGGCCAAGGTCCGCCACGCTGCGGCCGACCGCCTCCTCGCCGACGCCGAGCAGCTCGCGCGCCCCGTCGTTGATGAGGGCGATCCTGCGCTGCCCGTCGAGCATCACCAGCCCTTCGCGCACCGCGTGCAGCGCCGCCTGGTGGTAGGCGTGCATCCGGCTCAGCTCGGTCGCGTTCATGCCGTGCGTGTGCCGCCGCAGGCGGGCGTTGATGACGTACGTGCCGATGCCGCCGAGCACGAGCGCGCCCGCCGCGACGCCGGCCACCGCGAGGACCTGGCCGCGTGCCTTGGCGCTGATCTCCTCGACCGTGATGCCGGCGCTGACCAGGCCGACGATCCGCCGGTCCGACACGATCGGGGTGACCACGCGCACGGAGGGGCCGAGCGTGCCGGTGTACGTCTCCGAGAAGGTGCGGCCGCGCAGCGCCGGGCCGATGTGGCCGAGGAAGCGCTCCCCGATGCGGTGCTCGTCGGGGTGCGTCCAGCGGATGCCGTGCGGATCCATGATCGTCACGAAGTCCACGCCCGTGTGCCGCTGCACGTCACTCGCGTACGGCTGGAGCGAGCGGGTCGGGTCGCCGCCCTTGACGATCGCCGAGCGGACGGAGGGCGCGTCGGCGACCGCGCGGGCCGCCGCCGTGGCCTGGCGCCGGGCGGCCTCCTCGCCCTGCCGGGCGTCGCTCACGTACATGAAGAGCGCGCATCCCGACACCACGACGGCGACCAGGACGACCTGCATCGCGAAGAGCTGGCCGGCCAGGCTGCGGGGGCGCGGCAGGAAGGGGAAGCGCATGAAAGCCAGTCTGCCTCGACGTATAAGCGTGAACTAAATGAACGGAAGGGTGACGGCCGTCACGGGCCGAGAGACAGTCTTCGGGATTCGTCAGACGTGAGCCGCACGCATGGCGCGTACGTGAAGGTCGATGAGGCGTACGCGCAGAATCCCGTACGCCCGACATCGCCGTCAGGAGGCACCCGTGGCCGAGACCCAGGTGGCAGCACCCGCCGCCAAGCGAGACCGCACCCACTATCTGTACATCGCCGTCATCGGTGCCGTCCTGCTCGGTATCGCGGTCGGCTTCATCTGGCCCGACTTCGCCGTGGAGCTCAAGCCCGTCGGCACCGGCTTCGTGAACCTGATCAAGATGATGATCTCGCCCATCATCTTCTGCACGATCGTGCTCGGCGTCGGGTCCGTGCGCAAGGCCGCCAAGATCGGCAAGGTCGGCGGGCTCGCCCTCGGCTACTTCATGGTGATGTCCGTCGTCGCCCTGGCCATCGGCCTTGTCGTCGGCAACATCCTGCACCCGGGCGACGGGATGCACCTCACGCAGGCCGTGAAGGACGTCGGTCACACGGCGGCGAAGGACGCCGCCGAGGGGCCCGTCGACTTCGTCCTCGGGATCATCCCGGTGACCATGGTGTCGGCGTTCACCGAGGGCCAGGTCCTCCAGACGCTGCTCGTCGCGCTCCTCGTCGGCTTCGCGCTCCAGGCCATGGGGCGCGCCGGTGAGCCGGTCCTCAAGGGCGTCGAGCACATCCAGAAGCTCGTCTTCCGCGTCCTCGGCATGATCATGTGGGCCGCGCCCGTCGGCGCGTTCGGCGCGATGGCGGCCGTCATCGGCGAGACCGGCATGGACGCGCTCAAGGCACTCGCCACGATCATGCTCGGCTTCTACGTGACCTGCATCCTGTTCGTGATCGTGGTCCTCGGAACGGTGTTGCGCCTGGCCACCGGCTACAACCTCTTCGCGCTCCTGAAGTACCTGGGCCGCGAGTTCCTGCTGATCCTCTCCACCTCGTCGTCCGAGTCCGCGCTGCCGCGCCTCATCGCGAAGATGGAGCACCTCGGCGTCAGCCGCCCCGTCGTCGGCATCACCGTCCCGACCGGGTACTCGTTCAACCTCGACGGCACGATGATCTACCTGACCATGGCCTCGCTGTTCATCGCGGACGCCATGGACCAGCCGATGGCCATCGGCCAGCAGATCGGCCTTCTCCTGTTCATGATGGTCGCCTCGAAGGGCGCCGCGGGCGTCTCCGGCTCGGGCATCGCGGTCCTCGCCAGCGGACTCCAGTCCCACAAGCCGGCCCTCGTCGACGGCGTCGGCCTGATCATCGGCATCGACCGCTTCATGAGCGAGGCCCGAGCCCTCACCAACTTCGCCGGCAACGCGGTGGCGACGCTTCTTATCGGTACGTGGACGGGGGAGGTCGACC
Source organism: Streptomyces sp. NPDC046821 (assembly GCF_040645335.1). NCBI lineage: Bacteria > Bacillati > Actinomycetota > Actinomycetes > Kitasatosporales > Streptomycetaceae > Streptomyces > Streptomyces sp. NPDC046821. The sequence goes on from NZ_JBEYYB010000005.1 coordinate 143,893, forward strand.
GGGATCGCGTCCAGCGTGTGCTGGCCGGGCAGCTGCCGTTCGACGAGCGCACGCTCGTCGATGACGGGGCCGTCCCGGCGGTGCCGGACCAGAGGGGTGACGGGGGCAAGGAGCTGGCCTCGGCCTGAGTGGTTCCTTGGTGGCGGGGGTGGGGAGCTGCGGGCCGGCTTGGGCTGGTCGCGCAGTTCCCCGCGCCCCTTACGGGGCGCTGGTCTCCCCTTGCCTTGTCGTCGGGGTCAACGTTTACGTTCTTCCGTATGCGCATCGGAGAGCTGGCTGAGCGGGCCGGGACCACCACGCGGACGCTCAGGTACTACGAGTCGCGCGGGCTGCTGCCCGCCCGGCGCGGCGGCAATGGTTACCGCACCTATGACGAGGCGGATCTGCGTGCCCTGCGGCAGATCAGGACGCTGCAGGACTTCGGGTTCGAGCTCGAGGAGACCCGGCCCTTCGTGGAGTGCCTGCGCGCCGGGCACCCGGAGGGTGACTCGTGTCCCGCCTCGGTCGCCGTGTACCGCCGCAAGCTCGACGAACTCGACGCGCTGATCGGCGAGTTGACCGCCGTACGCAAGAGCGTCGGCACGCATCTGGAGCGTGCCGAGCGGGCCATGGAAGCGCTGGCGGCCGAGGACGCGTCGCCGCGCTGCGAACTGGGAGGCTGATGTGGGAGCGGACCTGAGGGATGTCACGGACGCGGACTTCGAGGGTGAGGTGCTGCACGCCGGGCGCCCGGTCCTCGTGGAGTTCACCGCCGACTGGTGCGGGCCGTGCCGGCAGCTCGCGCCGGTGCTGCGTGCCGTCGCGGACGAGGAGCGGGAGCGGCTCGACGTCGTCGTGATCGACGTGGACGCCAACCCGGAGACCGCGACGCGTTACGGCGTGCTGTCGATGCCGACGCTCATGGTCTTCAAGGGCGGCGAGCCGGTGTGGTCACGGGTCGGGGCACGCCCCAAGCGGCGGCTTCTGGAGGAACTGGCCGAGGTGATCTGAGGACTTACGGGATCAGAGCTAGCCTGAATAGCGGGGAAGAAATCCCAGGGGTGCGATGAGGCCCTGTCAGGGGGTATATTGAGTGTTTCTGTGTGCCCACAGAAAAGGCCCCTCAATGGGGGCCCAATAAACGTACCGTACCTGGCAGGGAGCCGCTTTGTCAACCCGTGAAGCGCGTGAAATCGCTGAATTGCAGAAAGAGCAGGAATTCATCGACCGGCTTTACGCGCGCGTCGACGAACTGCGCGGTGGCGCCGCGGAGTCGGTCACGGACGCCCTGACCCCGGTCGGCAACGGCCAGCAGGCGCGTCTTGAGCGGGACCTCCTCGTCGTCGAGCGGTCCGGACTTCTCGCCGCGCTCAACTCCGTCGACGGCTCCCTGTGCTTCGGCCGTATCGACCTCACCGCAAAAGCGGGCGGTGCGGCGCATCACATCGGGCGGATCGGAATTCGCGCGGACGACACCGCGCACACCCCGATCCTTATCGACTGGCGCGCGCCCGTCGCCCGGCCCTTCTATCTCGCCACCGGGCACACGCCCATGGACATCCGGCGGCGCCGGCACCTCACCACCGAGGGCCGCACCGTCACCGAGCTGCACGACGAGATCCTCGACCTCGGTGACGAGGAGCGCACCGGGTTCGAGGACCCGACCGGCGACGCCGTCCTGCTCGCCGCCCTGAACTCGGCCCGCACCGGCCGCATGGGCGACATCGTGCAGACCATCCAGGCCGAACAGGACCGGATCATCCGCCACACGCACCGCGGTGTCCTCGTGGTGGAGGGCGGCCCCGGCACCGGCAAGACCGCGGTGGCGCTGCACCGCGCCGCGTTCCTCCTCTACGAGCAGCGCGAACTCCTCGCCAAGCGGGCCGTGCTCATCGTCGGCCCGAACCCCGCCTTCCTCGGCTACATCGGCGAGGTCCTGCCCGCGCTCGGCGAGACCGGCGTGCTCCTCGCCTCCCTCGGCGAACTCTTCCCCGGCGTGCACGCCACCGCCGAGGACACCCCGCGCGCCGCCGCCGTCAAGGGTGCCGAGGCCATGGTCGACGCCCTCACCCTCGCCGTCCGCGACCGGCAGGAACTGCCCGAACCCGGCGCGCCCATGGTCATCCCGCACGACGACGGCGACCTCGTCCTCGACTGGGAGATCGCCTACGAGGCCCGGCAGGCCGCCCGCGACACGCTGCTCCCGCACAACCTCGCCCGGCCCACCTTCGCGTTCCGCATCATCGACACGCTCACCGCGCAGCTCGCCGACCGGATCGGCGCGGACCCGTACGGCGGACCGAACTTCCTGGGCCCTGACGACCTCGCCCAGCTCGGCAAGGGCATCGCCGCGAGTCATGAAGTGCACGCCGCCATCGAGGAGTTGTGGCCGCTGCTCGCCCCGGAGAGCTTCGTCGCGGACTTCCTCGCCGAGCCTGTTCACCTTGGCGAGGAGGACGCGGCTGCCATTCGGCGTGATGTGACCGGGCCCGGTGACTGGACGCCCGCCGATGTTCCGCTTCTGGACGAGGCCGCGGAGCTGCTCGGGGTGGATGACGCGGCTGAGCGGGCCGCCGCGGAGGCCGCCCGGCAGGAGCGCATCGCGTATGCGCAGGGAGTTCTCGATCTTTCGCGGGGATCGGAGACGTACGAGTTCGAGGATGAGGACGAGTCCGAAGTGCTCGCCGCGCACGACATCGTCGACGCCGACCGTGTCGCCGACTGGTACGAGGAGGAGGACCACCGCAGCGCCGCCGAGCGTGCGGCGGCCGACCGGACCTGGGCGTTCGGGCACATCATCGTCGACGAGGCGCAGGAGCTGTCGCCGATGGCCTGGCGGCTGCTGATGCGGCGTTCGCCGACGCGGTCCATGACGCTTGTGGGTGACCCGGCGCAGACCGCCGAGGAGGCCGGTGTCGGGTCCTGGGAGAAGATCCTCGCGCCTTATGTCGAGGACCGCTGGGAGCACACCCGGCTCGGCGTCAACTACCGGACTCCGTCCGAGATCATGGATGTCGCGGCGGCCGTGCTGCGTGCTGAGCATCCTGGGTTCGAGCCGCCTTCTTCCGTTCGGTCCACGGGGGTTCGGCCTTGGGTGCGGGTCGCTGCCGGTGGCGATGATGGTGTTGTGGGTGTGGTTGCTGAGGAGGCTGTTGCGGCTACGCCTGAGGAGGGGCGGCTTGCCGTGATCGCGCCTCGGCGGCTGCATCGTGCGCTGGCCGCGCGGCTTCCGGGAGTTGTGGCCGGGGGTGAGCCCGATCTGACCAAGCATCTGGTGCTGCTCGATGCGCGGCAGGCCAAGGGGCTCGAGTTCGACCGGGTCGTCGTGGTCGAGCCCGGTGAGCTGGGTGTCAGTGATCTGTATGTCGCGCTGACCCGGGCCACGCAGACGCTGGGTGTTGTGCATGGTGGGGAGTTGCCGGGGGCGCTTCGGGGGGTGCTCGGCGCTCCGCGAAGGGGCTGAATGCTTGTCACGCCGGCCTGAGCCAGATCGTGGCGAGTGGGGGGAGCGTCACGCGGATGCCGGCCGGGCGGCCGTGTGCGCCTTGGAGCTCCGGTTTGATCGGTTCCGGGTTTGTTACGTCGCTGCCGCCGTATTGGGCCTTGTCCGTGTTCAGGACTTCGTGCCAGGCAGGGATGTCGTCCGGGATGCCCAGGCGGTAGCCCTGGCGGGTGAGCGGTGAGAAGTTCGAGACGGCCAGGAGTGGGGCGCCGTCCGCCGCGCGGCGCAGGAACGCGAAGACGTTGTCCTGTGCCGCGTCGCCGGCGATCCACTCGAAGCCGGATGGGTCTGTGTCGCGTTGCCAGAGTGCTGGTTCTTCGCGGTACACCGTGTTCAGGTCCCGGGTCAGGTCGCGTACGCCTCTGTGGTCGGGGGCCGCGGGGTACGTGGGGTCGAGTAGCCACCAGTCCGGGCCTTGCGCTTCCGACCACTCTGCGCCTTGTGCGAACTCCTGGCCCATGAACAGGAGTTGCTTGCCCGGGTGGGCCCACATGAAGCCCAGGTAGGCGCGGTGGGTCGCTCTTTGCTGCCACCAGTCTCCCGGCATTTTGGAGACCAGGGACTTCTTGCCGTGGACCACTTCGTCGTGGGAGATGGGGAGTACGTAGTTCTCGCTGTACGCGTACACCATCGAGAACGTCATCTCGTCGTGGTGGTAGCGGCGGTGGATCGGGTCGTGGGACACGTAGCCGAGGGAGTCGTGCATCCAGCCCATGTTCCATTTCAGGCCGAAGCCGAGGCCGCCGAAGCCGGTGGGGCCGGTGTGGTGGGTTGCCCTTGTCACGCCGTCCCACGCTGTTGACTCTTCGGCGATCGTCACTACGCCTGGGCAGCGGCGGTACAGCGTCGCGTTCATTTCCTGGAGGAATTCGACCGCGTCGAGGTTTTCTCTGCCGCCGTATTCGTTCGGGGTCCACTGGCCTTGTTCGCGGGAGTAGTCCAGGTAGAGCATGGACGCCACTGCGTCTACTCGTAGGCCGTCTATGTGGAACTCCTCGCACCAGTACACGGCGTTCGCCACGAGGAAGTTGCGGACCTCTTTGCGGCCGTAGTCGAATTCGAGGGTTCCCCAGTCGGGGTGGGCTGCTCGGTTCGGGTCCTGGGGCTCGTAGAGGTGGGTGCCGTCGAAGGCGGCCAGTGCCCAGTCGTCGCGGGGGAAGTGGGCCGGGACCCAGTCCATCAGTACGCCTATGCCGGCCTGGTGCAGGGCGTCGACGAGGTGGCGGAAGTCGTCCGGGGTGCCCAGGCGGGCCGTTGGGGCGTAGAAGCCGGTCACTTGGTAGCCCCAGGAGCCGCCGAAGGGGTGTTCTGCGAGGGGCATCAGTTCTACGTGGGTGAAGCCCAAGTCGGATACGTAGGCGGGGAGTTGGTCGGCCAGTTGGCGGTAGGTGAGGCCTGGGCGCCAGGAGGGGAGGTGGACCTCGTAGATGGAGAGGGGGGCCTCGTGGGGCTTGGGGGCGCCGCGGTCTGCCAGCCAGGTTTCGTCCTGCCAGGTGTGGTGGGACGTGTGTGTGACGGAGGAGTTGGCTGGTGGGGTTTCTGTGCGGCGGGCCAGGGGGTCTGCTCGGAGCGATTTCGTGCCGTCGGGGCGGGTGATCTCGAACTTGTACCGCTCGCCTTCGGCGAGGTGCGGGACGAAGAGCTCCCATACGCCTGAGCCGCCTAGGGAGCGCATCGGGAAGCCTGTGCCGTCCCAGTAGTTGAAGTCCCCTACGACGCGGACGCCCCGGGCGTTGGGGGCCCAGAGTGTGAAGCGGGTGCCCTCGATGTTCTGGTGGGTCATGGGGTGGGCGCCCAGTGCTTGCCAGAGTTGTTCGTGGCGGCCCTCCGCTATCAGGTGCAGGTCGAAATCGGAGAGGGCGGGGAGTAGGGCGTAGGGGTCGGGGGTGTCGAGTTGTGTGGTGGCGTAGGTGATGTGCAGGCGGTAGGGGTGTGGGGGTGTGGGGGTCTCTATCAGTGCTGAGAAGAAGCCTTCGCCGTCGTCGTGGAGTTGTGTGCGGTGGGTTTCTGTTACGAGGGTGACCTTGCGCGCGTACGGGCGTAGGACCCGGAACGCTGTGCCGGTGGGGGTGGGGTGGGCGCCCAGGGTTGCGTGCGGGGCGTGGTGGGTGCCGGCGAGTAGGCGGGTGCGGTCCTCTGGGGGGACCGGTGCGGGGATTTGTGCGGGGGGCGCGGTGGTGGGGTCGGGGTGGGCGGTCTCGTCCGTCATCCTTCGCGCTCCTCGGTCGTCCGGTGCTGCGTTGTGGGGCGGGGCCGCGGCGGTGTGTACGTGCTCGCCATCCCTTCGCCTGGGCCGCCTTGTCCTGCGCCCGGGGAGTGGGCTTGCGTGCTCCGCGCACACACCGCCACGTCCCCTCTCGCGCGCGGGCGGCTGCGGGGGCGTGACACCGCTCGTTCGAACCAGTCCGGGGTCCCGGTCCTTCGCCGGGGTGTCTTCGAAGGGGTGCGGGACCGGCTCGTTGACGGTCATGCCGGCCCTTCGGTGGGCGGGTGCAGCACGGTGAGGATGTGCGCGGGCGCGCGGCCCGGTTCCAGGCGTACGTAGTTGGCCCTGCCCCACTGGTACGTCTCGCCCGTCAGCTCGTCGCGCAGCGCTGTCGACTCGTGCCAGCCCAGGCCCAGTTGCGGCAGGTCGAGGGAGACCGTCGCTTCTTGGGTGTGGTGGGGGTCCAGGTTGGCTACGACGAGGACTGTGTTGTCGCCGTGGGTTTTGGAGTAGGCGATCACTTCGTTTTTGTCTGTGTGGTGGAAGTGGAGGTTTCGGAGGTGGTGCAGGGCTGGGTTCGTTCTTCTGATCTCGTTGAGGCGGGTGATCAGGGGCGTTATGGAGCGGCCTTCGCGTTCTGCGGATTCCCAGTCACGGGGGCGTAGTTCGTATTTTTCCGAGTTCAGGTACTCCTCGCTGCCGGGGCGCAGAGGGGTGTTCTCGCAGAGTTCGTAGCCCGAGTAGATACCCCAGGTGGGGGAGAGTGTTGCGGCGAGTGTTGCTCGGACTTCGAAGGCTGGGCGGCCGCCGTCCTGTAGGTACGCGTGCAGGATGTCCGGGGTGTTCACGAAGAAGTTCGGGCGCATGTACGCCGCTGTCTCGTGGGCCAGTTCGGCCGCGTAGTCCGTGAGTTCTTGTTTCGTGTTGCGCCAGGTGAAGTACGTGTACGACTGCTGGAAGCCTGCCTGGGCCAGGGTGCGCATCATCGCCGGGCGCGTGAACGCTTCGGCCAGGAAGATCACGTCGGGGTTGGTGTTGTTGATGGTTGATATGACCTGTTCCCAGAACACCACTGGTTTTGTGTGGGGGTTGTCCACTCGGAAGATGCGGACTCCGTGGTCCATCCAGAAGCGGAGGATGCGGGTTGTTTCGGTGATCAGGCCCGGCATGTCCTTGTCGAACGCGATCGGGTAGATGTCCTGGTACTTCTTCGGCGGGTTCTCCGCGTACGCGATCGTGCCGTCCGGGCGGTGGTGGAACCAGTCTGGATGTTTCTCGACCCAAGGGTGGTCTGGTGAGCACTGGAGCGCGAAGTCCAGGGCGATTTCCAGGTCGAGGGCCTTCGCGGAGTTTACGAATTCGTCGAAGTCGTCGAGCGTTCCTAGGTCCGGGTGGATCGCGTCGTGGCCTCCCTCCGGGGAGCCGATCGCCCAGGGGACTCCTACGTCGTGCGGGCCCGGCGTGAGCGTGTTGTTCGGGCCCTTTCGGTATGTCGTGCCGATGGGGTGGATGGGGGGTAGGTAGACGACGTCGAAGCCCATTGCCGCTATGGCCGGCAGGCGCTTTGCCGCTGTGTGGAATGTGCCGGGGATGATTGGGAGTTCGTTCTCGTCGTTTACTACCGCTCCTTCTGAGCGGGGGAAGAATTCGTACCAGGAGCCGTACAGGGTCCGTTCGCGCTCTACGAGGAGGGGGAGGGGGTCTGAGGCGGTGACCAGTTCGCGTAGGGGATAGCGGGTCAGGATCTCTTCGATTTTGGGGGTCAGGGCTGATGCCAGGCGCGCTATGGCGGGGCGGGTCGTGTCCCGGAGCGTTGCGGCTGTTTGCAGGACTGCGGCGCGTTGGTTTTTGCGTTGGGGGATGTCGGCCGCGGCTCGTTCGTGGAGTGATGCGCCTTCTTCCAGGACCAGTTCGGTGTCTATTCCTGCCGGGATCTTGATCTGGGCGTGGCGGCGCCAGGTGGTGATCGGGTCGCTCCATGCCTCGACCGTGTAGGTCCAGCGGCCCTCCGACGCGGGCGTGACCTGGGCGGCCCAGCGGTCCGTGCCCGGGGTCAGTTCGTGCATCGGGGTCCACGGGCCCGTGTGGCCGCGTGGTGAGCGCAGCACCACGTTCGCCGCGACCGCGTCGTGGCCCTCGCGGAAGACCGTCGCGCTCACCTCGAACGTCTCGCCCGGCACCGCCTTGGCGGGCCTGCGGCCGTGGTCCACGAGGGGGTGCACGTCCACGATCGGGATCCGCCCGGCCGTGGGTGCGGCAGGGGCCGGGTGCCGCCGGCCCGGTGGCTCGCCGGTTCCGGCCGGGGGCTTGCGCGGATTCGGCGAGGTGCGTCGTGCGGGCATGACCGCTCCTGTCCGCGAGAGGTGTGTGCGGAGGCCGTGCGGGACGTACGGGGGAGCCTTCCACGGCTCCGGGGCGGGCAATCCGGTCCTTTGTTAACTACTCGCCCCTAAGCGAACGGACAAGAGCGCCGGGGGGTCGGTGTGAGGGGCGGTGGACTCTCGTGGGGGCTCATGCGGGGACTCTGGTGGGGATTTTTGTGGGGACTTTGGTGGGGTGGGAATCGGCCAGTTCGGCTGGGGTGCGTCGGTGGGGGTGGGAGAACCGGAGTGGGGTGCCGGGCCGCTCCGTGTACCGAGTAATCTGCCGTGGCGCCACGGCACTTGTGCGCGCTCGGGGTTGGGGGTGCCGCACCGGCGGCAACGGCACGGGGGGACGGGCGGATGATCGGCCGGTTGCGGGAGTCGTCGCCCGCGCGCATTGGACCGTACGAGACGCTGGCCAGGCTCGGCGCGGGCGGGATGGGGGAGGTGTTTCTCGCTGCGGGCGGAAAGATGGATCCCGATGCCCTCGTTGCCGTGAAGGCGATTCGCCGGGATGTTGTCGGGGATCCTGTGTTCCGGGCGCGGTTCCGGCGTGAGATCAGTGTGGCGGCGTCGGTCGTGAGTCCTTATGTGGCTCGGCTTGTTGCCGGGGACGCTGATGCTGAACAGCCTTGGCTGGCAACTGAGTTCGTGCCTGGGCCCGATCTTGCCGAGGCCGTGCGTCGGTATGGGCCGTTGCCGGTGGACGCTGTTGTTGCTCTTGGGGCCGGGATGGCGCGGGCCCTGTCCGCCGTGCATGGTGCGGGGGTGCTGCACCGGGACCTCAAGCCGGCGAACGTGCTGCTCGGTGCCGAGGGGCCCAAGCTGATCGACTTCGGAGTCGCGCGCACGCCGGGTGCCACGACGATGACCTCGACCGGACTGCTTGTCGGCACGCCCGGGTTCATGTCGCCCGAGCACGTTGCCGGTGGGCGCCATGTGGTCGCCGCGTCCGATGTGTTCTGTCTGGCGTCGGTTCTCACGTATGCGGCTACCGGGCGTGATCCGTTCGGTGACGGGCCTGTGGCGGCCGTGCTCTATCGGGTGTCGCGTGCCGAGGCTGAATTGGGCGGTGTGGATGGGGAGTTGAGGGAGATTCTCGCTTCTTGTCTCGTCGTTGATCCGGCTGCTCGGCCTCGGACCGATGAGCTTGTCGAGCAGTTTGCTGGTTTGGGTGGGGGTGGTGGTGTTCGGTGGCCTGAACCTGTGATGGCGTCGATCGCTGAGACTCGGCGTGATCTCGTGCAGTTGTGTGCTGCGGGGAAGCCTCTTGCGCCTCTTCCGGAGGGTGGGGCTCTTCCGGACGGCGGGGCTCTTCGTACTCCTACTCGTACGCCTACGCAGCGGTCCGGGCCGAGTCTTCAGCCGCATGACCTGCCCACCATGGGTGCCGTTCCGCCTACCGTTCCGCCGCGCCGGGCCACGAACCGGCGTCGCCTTCTTGCCGTCGTCCTCGCGGTCGCCGTCGTCGGAGGAGCCGTCGGGGCGCTGCTCGCGCTGCGTGGGCCCGGTACGCAGGACGAGGCCAAGGGGCCGGAACCCACTCCCTCGACCACGCTCTCCCCGGCTCAGCTCGTCGCCGAGGCAGGGGTCGACGGGGCCGGGAACGACGACCGCAGCGGATACGTGCCGCAGTTCCGGGAGCAGCGGCCCAAGGGGTGGAAGCCGTGGCAGGGCACGCTCGGCCACGCGCCCATGAGCTGCGCCGCCGACACCCTCGCCGTCGTCTGCCAGCTCACCGACGGGACGTACACCGCCCTTGACGCGAGCAACGGACGGAAACTGTGGACGTCGAAGGCCGGCGCGCCCGTCGACACCGGCGCCGGTGACGAGGCCTACATCGGGCCCTCCGGCCACCTGTTCATGCCCGGCGACCTCCCAGCGCCCGACGTGCGCGGCGGCACCACCGTCATCGCCCGCGACGGGCGCCTCCAGGTGCGGGACTCCCGCTCGGGCGCCGTGCGCTGGTCCGTCGCGCCCGAGAGCGGCACCCGCTTCACCGCCGCCCTCATCACCGGCGACGGCCTCCTCGTCGCGTCCCAGGAAGGTGCGGCGGGAGCCACGGGCGCGAAGCTGCGCACGTTCGCCCTGAAGGGCGGCGCGCCCCGCTGGACCCACACCCTCAGCACCGAACAGCTCGCCGAGGCCGAGATCGGCGCCTACCGCGCGGTCCTGGCCCACGACGGCCTCGTCTACGCCGTCTCCACCGACGGCGAGATCGCGCTCGACGGCACGACCGGCGCGCAGGTCGGCACCCCTTACGACAAGGGGCAGTGCCGCACCCTGATGGCGCAGGGCCGGCAGATCCTGTGCAGCCAAGTCCTGCGCGGGGACGGGCAGTTCGACGACCCGAACGCCGAACCGCAGACCCGCGTCACCCGGCTCGACGCGCGCACGTTCGCGGTGAAGGGCAAGTTCGGCTTCAAGGCGCCGCCCGTACAGGCCGACGGAATGCCCGGACTCGACGTCGTCGTGAGCGCCGTCGGGCCCGCCGCCGCGGTCGCCTACGACACGACGAACCAGAAGCTCGTGGTCGCAGACGCGCGCAAGGGCCGCGTCATCAGGAAGGAACCGCTGTCCGTCGTCACCGACGTGATCAAGCGGCCCGTCTCGTCGGGGCCGCTGATCATCGGCGGGCGCGCCCTGACCGCCGACAACACCACGCTGCGGTCCGTGCCGCTCACCGCGAAGGGCGCCGCCCGCACCATCGTCGTCATGGGCGCGCCCGGCAACCGGCCGGTCAAGCAGCACGCCGACCCCGGCACCGTCATCGCCGACTCGCCCCGGCCCCCGACGCTCCTGCTGCTTGGCGGGATCGTGACGCTCGTGTACGACCAGGGGACCGTGGTGTCCCTGGAGATTCCCCGGTAGGTAGCGCCTCGTCCCGGTCCTTGGAGACTCCCGAGTAAGACCCCGTCCCGGTCCTCGGAGATTCCCCAGTAACACCCCGTCCCGGTCCTTGGAGGATCTGTGCTCGACCCGTTGTCCGGGCCCGCGCGGTGCATCGGCCCGTACCGGCTGCTCTCCCTCATCGGTGCGGGCGGTATGGGTGAGGTGTATCTGGGGCGGGAGGAACGGCCGGGCGCGCCGCTCGTCGCCGTCAAGACGGTCCGCGCCGACCTCGACGCCGACCGTGAGTTCCGCGTCAGGTTCCGCCGCGAGATCGCCTCCGCCCGCGCCGTCTCCGGTCCGGGCACGGCCGCGCTGCTCGCGGGGGACGCCGACGCCGAAGTGCCGTGGCTGGCGACGGAGTACGTGCCCGGACCCTCGCTCGGCGAAGCCGTCGCCCGCTGCGGGCCGCTGCCCGTGCCCACCGTGCGCGCCCTCGGCGCCCGGCTCGCACGCGCCCTCGCCGGCGTGCACGCGGCGCAGCTCATGCACCGTGACCTCAAGCCCGGCAACGTCCTGCTCACCGCCGACGGGCCCAAGCTCATCGACTTCGGCATCGCGAAGGCCTGGGACACCCGGGCGACCGCGCTGACGGCCACGGGGATGATCATCGGCACCCCCGGGTTCATGGCGCCCGAACAGATCGAGGGCGCCCACGCCGTCGTCCCCGCCTCGGACGTCTTCGCGTTCGGCGCCGTCCTCTGTCACGCGGCCACGGGCCGGGGGCCGTTCGACGACCCGGAGTTCGCCTCCGTCGTCTTCCGTATCTCCCAGGGCGACGCCGACCTGTCGGAAGTACCCGACGAGCTGCGCGAGATCGTCGCAGTGTGTCTGCGGACGGCGCCCGGGGAGCGGCCCGACGCGGCCGAGCTCGCGCGGATGCTCGACGCGGGGCCCGACGACGCGCCGGTGCTCGGCTCGGGGCCCGCCACCGCGCCCGTGCCCTGGACCAGTGAGGTTCTGTCGCTGTTCGCCGAGCACCGGGAGGCCGTCGCCCGCTGTGAACGGGAGGCGGCCGCACGGTCGTTCGCCGCTGCCGATACGGCCATGGGTCCCGGTAGCGCACCGCCGATGCCGACCGTCCCTGCCGGGCGCGCAGTGCGGCGGCGCTGGCCTTGGCTGGTCGCGGCGGCCGTCGTCGGGGCGGCGGTGGCCGTCGCCGCGGTCGTCATCCCTGGAAACGACAGCGGGGGCGCTGCCTCTCCCGGTCAGGGAGGCTCCGGCACCCGTCCGCCCGCCGTCGTCACCTCCTACGGATCCGCCGACCACTCCGGCGAGTTCGGCGCTGCCGGTACCCGTGCCGCCCTCCGGCCCGACGGCTGGAAGCCCTGGTCCGTGGCGCGCCCCGCCGCCCTGGACGACCGGGGCAGCGGCTGCGTGCTCGTGCTGCCCCGGCTCGTGTGCCGCGACGGCAAGGGGGCCGCGGCGGCCTTCGACGCCGCGACCGGGCGGCACCGCTGGACCTCCCGAGGGTTCCCGGTCCGGCCCGAGGACCTCCAGGGCGTCACCGACCTGCCGCCCGAGAGCGACGGCACCCGTGTCTTCGTCCCCAGCGAACTCGGGACGACCGCCGTCGACGCCGCCACCGGCGCCGTGCGCTGGCAGCGGCGGCTGCCCGCGAACTCCGGGCTGCTCGCCCTGACGTACGCGAAGGGCGTCGTCTACAGCGCCGAGTTCGACATGAGCCCCGGCACGGGTCTGGCCCGCAGCACCGTCGTCCGGGCCCGCCGCGCCGCCGACGGCCGCGAGCTGTGGAAGACCGGCCCGCTGCCCAAGCCGCAGAACCCGATCCTGGTGGGCGACGGCCGCCTGTACCTCGCCGGTGAGGACGGCGGAGTGATCGCCCTCGCCGCGAAGGACGGCGCCCGCGCCGCCTCCGCGCCCGCCGCCACCTGCTTCGCCCTGCTCCGCCACGCGTCGTCCGTCCTGTGCTGGGACCTCGAGCATCCGGGCGTACGCGAGCTGGACGGGCGCACGCTCCAGGTCCGGCGCACGGTGGCGGGGGACAGCCGGCCCACGCTGCCGGGCCCGGTCGTCGGCTCGGACGGCGTACTCGTCGTGCCCGTCGCCAACGCGGACACGACGGACCCGGTCGACCACTTCCTCACCGCGTACGACTGGCGCAGCGGCCGGCGCCTGTGGCGCTACGGCGCGCCCCAGCAGACCGCGGGCCTCGCGCTCGCGGGCAAGCGGGTGCTGGCCCTGGGCGCGTACGCACTCGAAGGGAGGAACACCTCCGGAGACGTCAACACGCTCCGCCGCAAGGACACGCCCCGCACCGATTCGGCCAATGGAGGAGCGGCCGTACACCTGGGACAGCCCCTGTATCTGGGCGGTGTGCTGTTCGCCGACACGACCGAACGCAAGATCGTCTCCGGTTACGCGCCCTGACCCCGAGGCCGCCCCGACCCGCGTCAACGAGGTCGCCACGCGCCCCCGCGCGCCATGGTGGCCGGAGCCGGGTGGCCGTACCGTCGGGGATGACAGCCGGGGGCCGCCCGCCGCGTGCGCCCTCCCCTACGCACGTGCGCGTATGCCCGCAGCGTCCGCCTACAGAGGCGAGCGCGTCCCCCCGCAGAGGCGAGCGCGTCCCCCTACAGAGGTGAGAACGTGAAGGCCATCCGTCGGTTCACCGTCCGTCCCGTCCTCCCCGAGCCTCTCGCGCCGCTCCACGAGCTGGCCCACAATCTGCGCTGGTCCTGGGACTCCGGGACGCGTGACCTCTTCCGGGCGGTGGACCCCGCGCGCTGGGCCTCCTCCGACGGCGACCCGGTGCGGTTCCTCGGCGCGGTGGCGCCCGCCCGGCTCGCCGAGCTCGCGACCGACGAGGCGTTTCTGCACTCCCTCGCGCAGGCCTCCGCCGACCTCCGGGCCTACGTGCACGGCGACCGCTGGTACCAGACGCAGAACGGCGGCCTGCCCGCCGCCGTCGGCTACTTCTCACCCGAGTTCGGCATCACGGCCGCCCTGCCCCAGTACTCCGGCGGCCTCGGCATCCTCGCCGGCGACCACCTCAAGGCCGCCAGCGACTTAGGGGTGCCGCTCATCGGCGTAGGACTGCTGTACCGGCACGGATACTTCCGCCAGTCGCTGTCCAGGGACGGCTGGCAGCAGGAGACCTATCCCGTCCTCGACCCGCACGAAATGCCCCTGACCTCGCTGCGCGAAGCCGACGGCACCGAATGCCGCATCGCCCTCGCCCTGCCCGGCGGCGGCCGGCTCCTCGCCCGCGTCTGGCAGGCGCAGGTCGGACGCGTACCGCTGCTCCTGCTCGACTCCGGCGTCGAGGAGAACGGCCCCGGGGCACGCGACGTGACCGACCGGCTCTACGGCGGCGGCAGCGAGCACCGGCTCCTCCAGGAAATGCTCCTCGGCATCGGCGGGGTGCGGGCCGTGCGCGCGTACTGCCGGCTCACCGGCCACCCCGAGCCCGAGGTCTTCCACACGAACGAAGGTCACGCGGGCTTCCTCGGCGTCGAGCGGATCCGGGAACTCGCGGAGCAGGGCGTGGACTTCGACGCCGCCCTCGAAGCCGTACGCGCCGGGACCGTCTTCACCACGCACACCCCCGTCCCGGCCGGTATCGACCGCTTCGACCGCGACCTCGTCGCCCGCCACCTCGGCGCCGGCGCCGAACTCCCCGGCATCGACGTGGCGCGCGTCCTCGAACTCGGCAGGGAGACGTACGAGGGCGGCGACCCGAACGTCTTCAACATGGCCGTGATGGGCCTGCGTCTCGCCCAGCGCGCCAACGGCGTCTCCACCCTCCACGGCCGCGTCAGCCGCGACATGTTCGCGGGCCTGTGGCCGGGCTTCGACACGGAGGAAGTGCCCATCACCTCCGTCACGAACGGCGTGCACGCCCCGACCTGGACGGCCCCCGAGGTCCTGCGGCTCGCCTCACGCGACGCCGACGACTACGAGGCCGTCGTCACCGGGACCCCCGGCCGAGACCTCTGGGAGCTGCGGCGCGAGCTGCGCGGCCGGCTCGTTGACGAGGTCCGCGCGCGCCTCGCCGCGTCCTGGCGGCAGCGCGGCGCGGGCACCGCCGAACTGGGCTGGATCGACGGCGTGCTCGACCCCGACGTCCTCACCATCGGCTTCGCCCGCCGCGTCCCCTCCTACAAGCGGCTCACCCTGATGCTGCGCGACCCGGAACGCCTGACCCGGCTCCTCCTCGACCCCGATCGGCCCGTCCAGATCGTCGTCGCGGGCAAGGCGCACCCGGCCGACGACAGCGGCAAGCGCCTCGTACAGGAGCTGGTGCGCTTCGCGGACGATCCCCGGGTCCGCCACCGCATCGTGTTCCTGCCGGACTACGGCATGGCGATGGCGCAGAAGCTCTATCCCGGCTGCGACATCTGGCTCAACAACCCGCTGCGTCCTCTGGAGGCGTGCGGGACGTCCGGTATGAAGGCCGCCCTGAACGGCTGCCTCAACCTGTCCGTCCTGGACGGCTGGTGGGACGAGTGGTTCACGCCCGACTTCGGCTGGGCCATCCCCACGGCCGACGGCAGCGGCACCGACGAGCAGCGGCGCGACGACCTGGAGGCCGCCGCCCTCTACGACCTCGTCGAGCGCCGCGTCGCGCCCCGCTTCTACGAGCGCGGCCCCGAGGGCCTGCCCGACCGCTGGATCGAGATGGTCCGCCGCACCCTCACCCGGCTCGGCCCCAAGGTCCTCGCCGACCGCATGGTCCGCGAGTACGTCGAGAAGCTGTACGCCCCGGCGGCCCACGCGGCGCGCGCTCTCACGCCCGACGCGGCGCGGGAGCTCGCGGGGTGGAAGTCCCGCGTCCGCGCGGCCTGGCCCGGGGTGACGGTCGACCATGTGGAGGCGGCCGACGTCACGGCGGAACTCGGTGCCTCGCTCGTCCTGCGGGTGCGGGTGGCGCTCGACGAGCTCGGGCCCGAGGACGTCGAGGTCCAGGCGGTCTCCGGACGCGTGGACTCCGCCGACCGCATCGCCGACGCGACGACGGTGGCCCTGAAACCGGTCGGCGGCCCGGACCTGGAGGGCCGCTGGTCGTACGAGGGCCCGCTCGCCCTCGACCGCACGGGACCCTTCGGCTACACGGTCCGCATTCTGCCCTCGCACCGGCTCCTCGCCTCACCGGCCGAGACGGGGCTCGTGACCGTGCCCGCGGAGACGGCGCCCGGGACGGCGGGGGTCCTGATGCGCTGAGGGTCCCCAGGGAGAGAGGGGCCCGGGTGTGCCCGCGGCGGTGTCCGGCGGCCGGGTGGTCGGGCGGGCCCGGCGTCTCGGCGAAGATGGACCCATGACCGAGATCCAGACGCCCCGCCTCCTGCTCCGCCAGTGGTCCGACGACGACCTCGTCCCCCTCGCCGAGATCCAGGCCGACCCGCAGGTCATGCGCCGCGTCGGCGACGGCGCGCCGCGCAGCCTGGAGCGCACGGCGGAGGACATCGAGGCCTGGGAGGAGGAGTGGGACGAGGAGGGCTTCGGCCCGTTCGCCGTCGAACTCCTCGCCTCCGGCGAGCTGGCGGGCGTCGTCGGCCTCTCGGTGTCGAAGATCCGGCCGGGCATCGAGATCAACTGGTGGCTCGGCCGCCAGTTCTGGGGCCAGGGCTACGCCTCCGAGGCCGCCCAGGCCACCCTGGAATTCGCCCTCCAGGACCGTGGAGTCGACCGCGTCATCGCCCTCATCCACCCCGGCGACACGCCCTCCGAGAACGTCGCCCGCAAGCTCGGCATGACGGAGGAGGCCGAGTTCACCCACCCCGACCACGGCTTCCCGCTCCGCGAGCACACGATCGACCTGACGGAGTACGAGGCCTGACGCGCCGGGCACGAGGCCGGACCGTGAATACCGGGCCGGAAAACGTGAAGTGGGGCGGCCCCCCGAAGGTTCCGCCCCACAACTCCCGTTCCGCAGAGCTTACTTGACGTTCACCGCGGCCCAGGCCCGGTCGACCGCCTTGTACTCCGCCGAGGTGGCGCCGTACAGGGCGGACGCCGCGCTCAGCGTGCCCGTGCGGGCCTTGGCGTAGTTCGTCGTCGTCGTGAAGTACGTCGTCAGGGCCTTGAACCAGATCTTCTCGGCCTTGTCGCGGCCGATGCCCGCGGCCGGCTGGCCGTCCGCCGTGGGCGAGTTGTAGCTGACGCCGTTGATGGTCTTGGCGCCGCTGCCCTCGCTCAGCAGGTAGAAGAAGTGGTTCGCGATGCCCGACGAGTAGTGCACGTCGACGTTGCCCGCGCCGGTCTTCCAGTTGTCCAGGGACGCGCCGTCCTTGCTCGGCTTGTCCATGTAGCGCAGCGGGGTGCCGTTCCCGTTGATGTCGATCTTCTCGCCGATGAGGTAGTCGCCGACGTCCTTCGCGTTGTTGGCGTGGAACTCCACCGCCGTGCCGAAGATGTCGGAGGTCGCCTCGTTCAGACCGCCGGACTCACCGCTGTAGATGAGGCCCGCCGTCGCGGCGGTGACGCCGTGGCTCATCTCGTGGCCCGCCACGTCGATCGCCGTCAGCGGCTTCGCGTTGCCCGTGCCGTCGCCGTACGTCATGCAGAAGCAGCTGTCGTCCCAGAACGCGTTGACGTACGCGTTCCCGTAGTGGACCCGGGAGTACGCGGCCTTGCCGTCGCCCTTGATGCCGCTGCGGCCGTGCACGTCCTTGTAGTAGTCCCACGTCACCTGGGCGCCGTAGGCGGCGTCGACCGCGGCGGTCGCCGGGTCGCTCACCGTGCCGTTGCCCCACTTGTCGTCGGCGTCCGTGAAGAGCGTGCCCTTGCCGGACGTGCCGTGGTTCAGGTTGTACGTGCTGTGGCCGCCGCGCGCGTTGTCCGTGAGGGCGTACGACGTACCGGACTTGACCGATCCGATGGTCACGCTGCCGCTGTACTGGCTCTCGCCGACGCCGGTGCGGATGTCGTCCCACTGGAAGATTCTCTTGCCGGACTTGGCGTCCGTGACGACGTGCAGCTTGCTCGGCGTCCCGTCCTTCTGCGTGCCGGTGACGACCTTCTCGTAGGCGAGGCGCGGGGTGCCCGAGGCCGCCCAGACCACCTTGCGGGCGCCTTCGGGGGCGGCGGCGAGGGTGGCGGGGGCCGTCGCCACGTCGATGCTCTTCGACGTGGCGCGGGTGACGCCCTCCTGCTTGCCGGCCTTCGACTCGTGGACGACGAGGTCGCCGCCGAGGACGGGGAGTCCGTCGTAGGTGCGCTCGTAGCGGGTGTGGGTCGTGCCGTCGCGGTCCTCGACCACGTCACGGACGACCAGCTTCTCCTTGGCGTCGAGGCCGAGTTCCTTCGCCGTCTCGGCCTTCTGCGCGTTCGCGTCCTGGAGGAGGCCCGCGCGGGCGGAGGCGGAGAGGGTGGTGGGCGCGGCGCCCGGGGTGGCGTCGGCCGCGGTCTGCGCGGTGGCGCCGGTGGCGGTTCCGGCGGCCAGGAGTGCTCCGGCGGCGACGGCGGTGGCGATGGTCAGGGTCGAACGCTTCTTGGTGAAGCGGACTATGTGGGGGGTCACGCAAGCTCCTTGAGGTGTGGGGTAAGAGAGCTGTGTGGTGCGTGGTGCGTCTGGCGTGCTGTGTGGTGCGCCGTACGTGGAGGGAAGCGTGCCAGTTCCGGCTTGTACATGTCATGAGGGCGATCGCAGGTTGGCCGGAACTCGTCCGTTGGGCGATGCCCCTTGTACGCATTGCGAACAGCACGTGAACGGGCGTGCCGCCCCGGGGAGTTCACCCACCCGGGACGACGCGCCGCCGGACCGTGCGGCTCCGCAGGGAGCCGGTTGGGGCCGGTCGTAGCCGGTTTACGGGAAGGTGAGCTTCCAGCTGTTGATGTAGCCGGTGTCGCCCGCGTACACGTCCTGGACCTTCAGCTTCCAGGTGCCGTTGGCCACCTCGGTGGACGCGTTGACCGTGTAGGTCGTGTTCACGTTGTCCGCCGAGTCGCTGCCGCTGGAGTTCTTCAGGCGGTACGTCGACCCGTCCGGGGCCACCAGGTCGATGACCAGGTCACCGCGCCAGGTGTGCGTGATGTTCACGTAGACCTGGAGGTTGGACGGCGCGTTGCCCGCGCGGCCGGTGACCGCGATGGGCGACGTGACCGCGGCGCCTGCGTCGGGGATGTTGACGCGGGTCGCGTTCTCGAACGACGTACCCGTACCGCCGCCGCCACCGCCAGACCGGGCGCCCACGGCGACACCCGCCCAGGCGTCCTGCACGGCCTTGTACTCGGCGCTGGTCGTGCCGTACAGGTCACCGGCCGCGGCGAGGGTGCCGGTGCGCGCCGACGCGTAGTTCGTGGTCGTCGTGAACTTCGTGGTGAGCGCCTTGTACCAGATCAGCTCTGCCTTGGCGCGGCCGATGCCGGTGACCGGAAGCCCGTCCGCCGTCGGGGAGTTGTAGCTGACGCCGTTGATCGTCTTGGCGCCGCTGCCCTCGCTGAGCAGGTAGAAGAAGTGGTTGGCCGGGCCCGACGAGTAGTGCACGTCGACGCTGCCGATGCCGGAGTACCACGAGTCCTTGGACGCGCCGTCCTTGCTCGGCTGGTCCATGTATCGCAGCGGCGTTCCGTCGCCGTTGATGTCGATCTTCTCGCCGATGAGGTAGTCGCCCACGTCGGAGGCGTTGTTGGCGTAGAACTCGACGGCCGTGCCGAAGATGTCGGACGTCGCCTCGTTCAGACCGCCGGACTCACCGCTGTAGACGAGACCGGCCGTCGCGGCGGTGACGCCGTGGCTCATCTCGTGGCCCGCCACGTCGATCGCGGTCAGCGGCTTGAGGTTGCCCGACCCGTCGCCGTACGTCATGCAGAAGCAGCTGTCGTCCCAGAACGCGTTCACGTACGCGTTCCCGTAGTGGACCCGCGAGTACGCGGCGACACCGTCTCCGCGGATGCCGGTGCGGCCCTGGACGTTCTTGTAGTAGTCCCAGGTCTCTGCCGCACCGTAGTGCGCGTCGGCGGCCGCGGTCTGGGTGTTCGACGGGCTGCCGTTGCCCCACACGTCCGAGGCGGCCGTGTAGAGGGTGCCGGTCCCCGACGAGCCGTGGTTCAGGTTGTACGTCTTGTGGCCGCCGCGCCCGGTGTCGTTGAGCGAGTACGTCGATCCCGACAGGGACGTGCCGAGCGTCACGGTGCCGCTGTACTGCGTGTTGCCCGTGCCGGTCTCGATGCCCTGCCACTCGTACAGCTTCTTGCCGGAGGCCGCGTCGGTGACGACGTGCAGCTGGTTCGGGGTGCCGTCCTCCTGGAGCCCGCCGACGACCGTCTCGTACGCGAGGGTCGGCTTGCCCTGGGCCATCCAGACGACCTTGCGCGGGGCACGGTCGGCGGCGGTCTTCTTCGAACCGTCGGCCGCCGCGGCCTTCACCGCCTGCCGCTCCGCCGTGGCCGGCTTCACCGCCGCGGTGGTGGCCACGCCCTTGAGCGCCGCCTTCGAGGCGCGCGTCACGCCCTCGGCCTTCCCGGACTTGGCGGTGTCGACGACGAGGTCGCCGCCGAGGACGGGGAGTCCGTCGTAGGTCCGCTCGTAGCGGGTGTGCGTCGTGCCGTCGCGGTCCTGGAGGACGTCACGGACGACGAGCTTCTCCTTGGCGCCGAGGCCGAGGTCCTTGGCGGTGGCCGCCTTGTCCGCGTTGGCCGCACGCAGCAGCTCGGCGCGTTTGGCGGGGGTGAGCTTCGCGGGGAGGGCGCCGGGGTGGGCGCCCTTCGCGGCGGCCTCGGCGACCGAGGCGGCGGGCCGGTTGTCGGCCGAGGCGACGCCGCCGGTCTGGACGGCGGCGGCGAGCAGAGCGGTGACCGCGGCGAGGGCGCCGTAGCCGGCGGCCCGTCTGCGGGAACGAGATCTGTGGGAGGTGGAGGACGGTCTCACGCTGACTCCTTCTGCGGGCCGCGGATCGCGCGGCCGGGGGAGACCGGACGGCGAATGACCGTCCGGGCAGAACAAGGCAGAACAAGGCAGAACAAGGTGGTACTGGGATGTGCTGGCCTGGCACCGGGCTGAACTCGTCCGATGCCGGGCTGAACTGGTCCGACACCGGGCTGAACTCGTCCGATGCCGGGCTGAACCGGCCCGACGCCGAGCCGGACTTGGGCGCAGCCGGCGGTGCTTCGGCCGCTGGTGCCCGGGGCGTCGAACCGGCCTCGTCCGGTCAGCTGTGGGGCAGCTGTGCGAGGCCGAGGGAAGAGTGGCAGCAGAGAGCGTTGTCTGTCAGGAGCGCGTCAACAGGTTGGCCGGAAATGGTCCGTTGCCCGGAGGGTCACGTTCGATATACGGAGCCCTCGCCGGGCCGGTGCGCGGCCCGGCGAGGGCCCGGTTCAGCCGACGACGCTCTCCCGCCAGGCCCGGTGCAGATCGGCGAACGCTCCTGTACCGCGGATCAGTTCGTCCGGAGTCCCGTCCTCCGCGATCCGCCCGTGTTCCATGACCAGAACGCGGTCGGCGATCTCCACGGTCGACAGCCGGTGCGCGATGACGACCGCCGTACGGTCGCGCAGCACCGTGTGCATCGCGCGCTGCACCGCCCGCTCGCCGGGGATGTCGAGCGAACTCGTCGCCTCGTCGAGAATGAGCACCGCCGGGTCGGCGAGCAGGGCGCGGGCGAAGGCCACCAACTGCCGCTGCCCGGCCGAAATTCGACCCCCGCGCTTGCGGACGTCCGTGTCGTACCCGTCCGGCAGCGCCGTGATGAAGTCGTGCGCGCCGATCGCCTTCGCCGCGCGCTCGATGTCCGCGCGGGTCGCCTCGGGCCGCCCGATCGCGATGTTCTCGGCGACGGTGCCGGAGAACAGGAACGCCTCCTGCGTCACCATCACCACACCCCGCCGCAGCTCGGCCGTGCTCAGGTCGCGCAGGTCGACGCCGTCGAGCAGGACCCGGCCCGCCGACGGGTCGTAGAAGCGGGCGAGGAGCTTCGCGAGCGTCGACTTTCCGGCGCCCGTGGAGCCGACCACGGCGACCGTCTGGCCTGCGGGCAGCGTGAGATCGAAGAGGGGCAGCACCTCGCCGCCCGTGCGGTAGCCGAACGAGACCCCGTCGAAGACGACCTCGCGGCCCGGCCGGTCAGATGGCGCCTCGGGCAGCCCGAGCGGCGACGACGGTTCCGGCACGGTCGGCGTCTGGTGGAGCAGGCCGGCGATCTTACGCAGTGAAGCGGCTGCGGACTCATAGGAGTTGAGGAACATCGCGAGCCGGTCGATGGGGTCGTACAGGCGGCGGATGAACAGGACGGCGGCGGCCAGGACGCCCAGTTCGAGCGTGCCGTCGGCCACGCGGTAGGCGCCCCACAGGACCATTCCGGCCACCGCCGTGTTGGCGAGGAGGCGGGAGCCGACGACGTAGCGCGCCATCTCCAGCATCGCGTCGCCGTTGACCCGCTCGTGGCGGTGGTTGAGGCCGGCGAAGTCCGCGTCGTTCGCACGCTCACGGCGGAAGGCGCGCACCGGCCTGATCCCGTTCATCGTCTCGGCGAACTTCACGATGACGCGGGCGATCGCCGACGACCGCACCGCATACACGCGGGCCGCGCGCCGCCGGTACAGCTGGATCAGGACGGCGAGCGGCAGGAACGACAGGGCGGCCACGGCGCCGATGCCGACGTCGAGATAGAGCAGCATCGCCGTGATGTAGACGGAGGCCAGGACGATGTTGATGAGCTCCTGGAGCCCCTCGGCCAGCAGCTCGCGCAGGGACTCGACGTCCGTCGTCGCGCGCGAGATGAGCCTGCCGGACGTGTACCGGTCGTGGAAGTCGACGCTGAGGGCCTGCGCGTGACGGAAGATCCGGCCGCGCAGGTCGAGCAGCACGCTCTGGTTGACCCGGGCCGAGACCCGTACGAACTTGTACTGGAAGAAGCTGGAGCAGGACGCCGCGAGGAGATAGCCGACGGCCACCGCGATCAGCGGCCCGTGGTCGCTCGCGCGGAAGGCGGGCACGGCCCGGTCGATGGCGTACGCGACGAGGAGCGGCCCCGCTTGTACGGCGGCCTGCTGGAGCAGCAGACACAGCACGGCGAGCCACACCGTGCGGCGGCTCGGGGCGAGCAGGGAGCGGAGGAGTGCGCCGGTGGCGCCCTTGGGGGTGGGCAGGTCGTCCTGGTCGAAGGGGTCGCCGGGGGAGGGGAGGCGGAGTTCCCCGTCGTCGGGGGTGCCTTCGTCCTCGGAGGAGGGCTCGGGCGGCGTGCGGTCCTGGGTCGTGGTGGTCATCGCGTGCCCTTCCCCTCGGCTTCAGCCACGAATCGGGCGGCGTCGTCGACGGCCCCGGCGCCGTCCACAGCCTCCGTATCCGCCCCCGACATCAGATGCCGGTACTCGGCGTTGTCCCGGAGCAGTTCCTGATGTGTGCCGATCGCCGTGATCCGGCCGCCCGACAGGAGGGCCACGCGGTCGGCGAGCAGGACCGTGGACGGGCGGTGCGCGACGACGAGCGCCGTGCTCTCCGCCAGCACCTCCCGCAGTGCCGCCTCCACCAGCGCCTCCGTGTGCACGTCCAGCGCGGACAGCGGGTCGTCCAGGACGAGGAAGCGCGGGCGCCCCACGACCGCGCGGGCGAGCGCGAGCCGCTGCCGCTGTCCGCCGGACAGGCTGAGCCCCTGCTCACCGACCTGCGTACCGGCACCCTCCGGAAGTGCCTTCACGAACGAGGCCTGCGCGACCCCGAGCGCCCGGTCGAGCTGGGAGTCGTCCGAGCCGTCCGCCCCCATCAGCACGTTCTCCGCGACGGTCGCCGAGAACAGGGTGGGTTCCTCGAAGGCGACGGAGACCAGCGTGCGCAGTTCCTCGCGTGCCATCGCGGCGATGTCCCGCCCGTCGAGCGTGATCCGCCCGCCGCTGACCTCGTGCAGACGCGGCACGAGCGCGGTCAGCGTCGTCTTGCCGCTGCCGGTCGCGCCGACGAGCGCCAGCGTCTCGCCGGACCGGATGTGCAGGTCGACACGGTCCAGGACGGGCTCGGACGCCTCGGGCGCGTCCGGGTAACGGAAGCGGACGCCCTCGAACCGCATCCCACCCGCACCGCCCCCGTCCCCGCCCCTGTCCGCGTCCTCGAGGCCCACGGGGGCGCCCCCCTCGACCTCCTCCGCCGCGTCCATCACCTCGAAGAACCGCCGCGTCGCCGTCGCCGCCTCCTGGCTCATCGCCAGCAGAAACCCGATCGAGTCGATGGGCCAGCGCAGCGCCAGCGCCGTCGACAGGAACGCGACCAGCGTCCCGGCGGACAGCTTCCCGTCCGCGACCTGCATCGACCCGAGCACCAGCGCGGCCCCGAGCGCCACCTCCGGCAGCAGCGTGATCACCGCGAGGATCCCCGCGAGCAGCCGCGCCTTGGTCAACTCGGTGCCGCGCAGCGTCTGCGACAGCTCACGGAACGCCCGCGCCTGACTGCGGTGCCGCCCGAACCCCTTGATGATCCGGATCCCGAGAACGGACTCCTCCACCACCGTCGTCAGATCGCCGACCTGGTCCTGCGCCTGTCGTGCCACCGCCGAGTACGTCGACTCGAACCGGTAGCAGAGCAGGATCAGCGGCAGCGCGGGCGCCAGCAGGACGAGCCCGAGCCGCCAGTCCTGCGCGAGCAGCAGCACGAAACCGGCGGTGATCGTCACCCCGTTGACGATCAGGAACGTCATCGGGAAGGCCAGGAACAGCCGTACGACCATGAGGTCGGTCGTCCCGCGCGACAGCAACTGGCCCGAGGCCCACCGGTCGTGGAAGGCGACGGGCAGCCGCTGCAGATGCCGGTACAGATCCGCCCGCATGGCCGCCTCGACGCTCACGAGGGGGCGCGCCACCAGCCACCGTCTCAGCCCGAACAGCAGTGCCTCGGTGATGCCGAGGCCGAGCAGCATTCCCGCGCCCAGCCACACCCCGCCCGGGTCGTGGTCGGTGACCGGCCCGTCCACGATCCACTTCAGCACGACGGGAAAGACGAGCGACAGGCACGAGGCGACTATCGCGACGACGGCCGCGCCGGCCCAGCGCCTCCACACGGGCCGCACGTACGGCCACAGGCGCAGCAGCGTGCGCACGGCGGACTGCTCCGCCGCCGGCGGGGGAGGGATTTCGTCGGGGTCCGTGGCCGGTGCATGTGTAGTGGGCATCAGAGCTGAGACTACGGACCGGCACTGACAACGCCACCGGATTTTCCGGCGGTTGCCGCCAGTTCCCGCCGACCTGCACCCCACCGGCCCCCCGAGGTCGTAGCGCCCGGTCAACCGATCGGCTGATGCCGTTTCGAGCGCGATGGGCGATGCCGGGGCGAGGCCCGCGCGGCGATTCTCTAAGCATGACGACGACGAGCAGGACGACGAGCGAGACGGCGGGCAAGGTGCCGACGAGCCCGACAACAAGCACCCCGACGAGCCCGACGACGAGCGCGAGCCCGACCGCGACGCCCGGCCCGGCACGGGCCCGGCGCCCCCTGATCGAAGTCTCCGGCCTCCGCAAGGTCTACGGAGGACGGGCCGTGGTGGACGGACTGTCCTTCACCGTCGACGAGGGCGAGATCTTCGGCATCCTCGGCCCGAACGGCGCCGGCAAGACGACCGCCGTCGAGTGCGTCGAGGGGCTCCGCGTCCCCGACGCGGGCCACATCCGCGTCGCCGGCCTCGACCCCGTGGCCGACCACGACCAGGTCACCGGCATCCTCGGCGCCCAGCTCCAGGAGAGCGAGCTCCAGCCCAAACTCACCGTCCGCGAGGCGCTCGAACTGTACGCGGCGCTCTACCCGAACCCCGCCGACTGGCGCCCCCTGGCCGAGCGCCTGCGCCTCACGGACAAGCTCGGCACCCGGTTCGCGAAGCTCAGCGGCGGCCAGAAGCAGCGCCTGTTCATCGCGCTCGCGCTGATCGGGAACCCGCGCGTCGTCGTCCTCGACGAACTGACGACCGGTCTGGACCCGCGCGCCCGCCGCGACACGTGGCAGCTCATCGAGGACGTCCGCGACAGCGGCGTCACCGTCCTGCTCGTCACGCACTTCATGGAGGAGGCGCAGCGCCTCTGCGACCGGATCGCCGTGATCGACAAGGGCAGGATCGCCGCCCTCGACACCCCGGCCGGACTGATCAGCCGGGCCGCCGCCTCCACCGTCATGTCGTTCACCCCGTCCGCGCCGCTCGACGAGGCGGCCCTGCGCGACCTGCCCGCGCTCGCGTCCGTGGAGCACAAGGACGGCCGGATCACCCTCGGCGGCACCGACGAGACGGTCAACGCCGTGATCACGCTGCTCGCCCGCCACCACATCACCGCCCACCAACTCCGCGTGTCCGACGCCACGTTGGACGACGCGTTCCTCGACCTCACAGGAGCCGGCCAGTCATGAGCGCCCCGACCCTCAGCACCGCCGGCGCCGCCGGCACCGCGCCCCGTACGCGTACGTCGCCGAACCGCGCCGTCCTGCGGACCGAACTCCGCCTCTTCCGGCGCGAGCCCGCCGGCCTCTTCTGGATCGGCGTCTTCCCGACGGTCCTGCTCGTCATCCTCGGCTCCATCCCCTCCTTCCGCGAGACCGACCCGTCCCTCGGCGGCATCCGCCTCGTCGACGCGTACGTCCCCGTGACCGTGCTGCTCGCGATGATCATGTCCGGGCTCCAGTCCATGCCGCCCGTCATCACCGGCTACCGCGAACGCGGCATCCTGCGCCGCATGTCGACGACTCCGGTCCGCCCGGCGGCGCTCCTCGGCGCGCAGGTGGGCATCCACGGCGTCGCCGCCCTCTGCTCGGCGGTCCTCTCGCTGGCCGTCGGCCGGATCGCCTTCGACGTAGCGCTGCCGAAGCAGCCCGGCGGGTATGTGCTGGCCCTCGTGCTCGCCGTCCTCGTCGCCCTCGCGCTCGGCGCCCTCGTGTCGGCCCTGTCGCGCACGACGAAGATCTCCAACGCGATCGGCTCGGTCGTCTTCTTCCCGATGATGTTCAGCGCGGGAGTGTGGGTGCCGATCCAGGCGATGCCCGCCACCCTCGCGCACATCGTGGAGTACACCCCCTTCGGTGCCGCCGCGCAGGCCCTCGGCCAGGCCGCGGCCGGCGACTGGCCGAGCTGGTCCCACCTGGCCGTCCTCGCGGTGTGGACCCTGCTCCTGTCCGGCGCCGCGTCGCGCTGGTTCCGCTGGGAATGACCCGGTGACCTCCGCCATGGCCGTGCAGACTGGGCGCATGACAACGGGAACAGGCAGCACGGCCGCCGCCGCGGCGGCCATGACGGTCGAGGAACGCTGGGCCAACTTCCACCGCTACGGACCGTTCGGCCTGCTCGTCATCGGCCTCTCCCTGTCCGCCGCCACGTCCGACGTCGTCGGCATGGACCGCACGGACTGGTACGTCGTCGGCTCGCTGTCCGCCGTCGCCTTCGCCCTCCAGCTGTGGTGGGTGAGGGCGATGCGCACCCGGCCGGGCCACACCCCGGCCAGCGCCTTCAACTACTGGTTCCGCTGGGCCATCAGCTTCGTCGTCGCCTGGATCAACCCGTTCTACGCGTTCTACGCGGCCTGCGGCTACTTCGACGTCGAGCGGCTGCTGCCGCGCCGCTGGGTCAGGCCGGGCGTGTTCGCGGCGGCCGTCGTCATGGCGGGCTCCCAGTCCGGGGGCCTGCCGCCCGACGGCCCGCTCGGCTGGGCCCTGTTCGGCGGACTCCTCGCCGTCAACGTCACCCTGGCCGCGATCATGGGCCATCTCAACGCCCAGGAGAACGAACGGGCCCGCGTCCAGGCCGAGACCATCGCCGAACTGGAGCGTACGAACACCGCGCTCCAGCAGGCCATGGACGAGAACGCCGCCCTGCACGCCCAACTCCTCGTCCAGGCACGGGAGGCCGGCGTCGCCGACGAGCGCAGGCGGCTCGCCGCCGAGATCCACGACACCATCGCCCAGGGCCTGACCGGAATCATCGCCCAGCTCCAGGTCGTCGCCGGAACCCCCGATCCGGAAGCGGCCCGCGTCCACCTGGACCGCGCCGCCGACCTCGCCCGGCACAGCCTCGGCGAGGCCCGCCGCTCCGTGCACAACCTCTCCCCGGCCGCCCTGGAGAACGCGTCCCTGCCCGAGGCACTGAAGAAGACGGTCGACGACTGGTCCCAACGCACAGGAGTACGCGCCGAGTTCACCGTCACCGGCACCACCGAGCCGCTGCACGACGAGATCGAGGCGACCCTCCTGCGCATCGCCGAAGAGGCGCTGTCGAACGCGGCCCGGCACGCCCACGCGGCCCGCCTCGGCGTCACGCTCTCCTACATGGCCGGCGAGGTCACGCTCGACGTACGCGACGACGGCCGCGGCTTCGACCCGCTCGACGTGCCCGCCCGCACCGGCACGGGCGGCTTCGGCCTCGACGGGATGCGGGCCCGCGCCGAACGCATCGCCGGAGCGCTCACGGTGGAGTCGGAGCCTGGCGGGGGCACCGCCGTGTCGGCTCGCGTACCTTTGGTGCGCCATGACCACTGACAGTGCGATCTCCCTCCTCATCGTCGACGACCACCCCGTCGTACGGGACGGCCTGCGCGGCATGTTCGAGTCCGCCGACGGGTTCACGGTCCTCGGCGAGGCGTCGAACGGCGTCGAGGCCGTCGACCTCGCCGGGCGGCTCGACCCCGACGTCGTCCTCATGGACCTGCGGATGCCCGGCGGCAACGGCGTGGACGCCATCAAGGAACTCACCCGCCGCGGCGCCCGCTCCCGCGTCCTCGTGCTCACCACGTACGACACGGACTCGGACACGCTCCCCGCGATCGAGGCGGGCGCCACCGGCTACCTCCTCAAGGACGCCCCGCGCGAGGAACTGTTCACGGCCGTACGCGCGGCCGCCGACGGCCGTACCGTGCTCTCCCCGGCGGTCGCCTCCCGGCTCGTCACCGCCGTCCGCACCCCGTCCGCCCCCGCCGACGAACCCCTCTCGGCCCGTGAGCGCGAGGTCCTCGCCCTGGTCGCCAAGGGCACGTCGAACAAGGAGATCGCCCGCGTCCTGTTCATCAGCGAGGCGACGGTGAAGACCCATCTCACGCACGTCTACGGCAAGTTGGGCGTGAAGGACCGCGCGGCGGCCGTCGCCGTGGGGTACGACCGGAAGATCCTCGGCTAGATCTTTTCCTGGTCGAGCACCCGAAGCAGCAGCACCGACCGCCCCGGCACCGTGATCGCCGCCCCCGCCGGATGCGTCACCCCCGGTTCCGCCGCCTGCGCCTCGGCCGACGTGTCCACCACCACCTCGTACGCGCGTGCCCACGGCCGGCCAGGCAGGACGTAGCTCTCGTCACGGTCCCCGGCGTGCAGAACCGCGAGAAAGCTGTCGTCCGTGACGGGCGCGCCCAGGGCGTCGCGGCCCGGTATGTCGCGCCCGGAGAGGTACATCCCGAGCGTGGCCGCCGGCGCGTACCAGTCCCGTTCCGTCATCTCCGTGCCGCGCGCCGTGAACCACGCCAGGTCACGCAGCCCGTCCGCCGAGTGCGCCCGCCCGGAGAAGAACGCGCGGCGCCGCAGCACCGGATGCGCGTGCCGCAGCGCGACGAGCCGCGAGGTCAGTTCGAACAGGGCCCGCCAGCCCGGCTCTTCGAGCAGCGACCAGTCCACCCAGCTGATCTGGTTGTCCTGGCAGTACGCGTTGTTGTTACCGCGCTGCGTACGGCCCAGCTCGTCCCCGGCGACCAGCATCGGCACGCCGGTGGACAGCAGCAGCGTCGTCAGCAGATTCCTCAACTGCCGCCGCCGCAGGGCGAGTACACCCTCGTCGGTGGTCTCGCCCTCGGCGCCGCAGTTCCAGGACCGGTTGTCGTCGGTCCCGTCCCGGTTGCCCTCGCCGTTGGCCTCGTTGTGCTTGTGCTCGTAACTCACCAGGTCGCGCAGGGTGAAGCCGTCGTGCGCGGTGACGAAGTTGACGGAGGCGTACGGGCGGCGGCCGCCCCACGCGTACAGGTCGCTCGACCCGGACAGGCGGTAGCCCAGGTCCCGCACGTCGGGCAGGGCGCCGCGCCAGAAGTCCCGTACGGCGCCTCGGTAGCGGTCGTTCCACTCCGTCCACAGCGGTGGAAAAGCTCCGACCTGATAGCCGCCCGAGCCCACGTCCCACGGCTCCGCGATCAGCTTCACCCGCCGCAGCACGGGGTCCTGCGCGATCACCGCGAGGAACGGCGACAGCATGTCCACGTCGTGCATCGAGCGGGCGAGCGCGGCCGCCAGATCGAAACGGAAGCCGTCCACCCCCATCTCGGTCACCCAGTAGCGCAGCGAGTCGGTGATGAGCCGGAGCACGTGCGGCTGCACCACGTGCAGGGTGTTGCCGCAGCCCGTGTAGTCCGCGTACCGGCGGGCGTCGTCCTGGAGGCGGTAGTAGCCGCGGTTGTCGATGCCCTTCAGGGACAGCGTCGGGCCAAGCTCGCCCGACTCCGCCGTGTGGTTGTAGACCACGTCGAGGATGACCTCGATCCCGGCCGCGTGCAGCGCCCGCACCATCCGACGGAACTCGCCGACCTGCTGCCCGCCGGTGCCCGTCGCCGCGTACCCCGCGTGCGGCGCGAAGTAGCCGACCGAGTTGTAACCCCAGTAGTTCCGAAGGCCCCGCTTCAGCAGATGGTCCTCGTGGGCGAACTGATGCACCGGCAGCAGCTCGACCGCCGTCACGCCGAGCCGCACCAGATGCTCCACGGCCGCCGGATGCGCGAGCCCCGCGTACGTGCCGCGCAGCTTCTCGGGGATCCCCGGGTGCAGCGCGGTGAAGCCCTTCACATGCAGCTCGTAGATCACCGAGTCCGCCCACGGCGTCTTCGGCCGCCGGTCGTCGGCCCACTCGTCCCCGGGCACGTCGTCGTGGACGACCACCCCTTTGGGGACGTACGGCGCCGAGTCGCGGCCGTCGCGCACGGTGTCGGCCACGTGCTGCTCGGGCCAGTCGCGCACATGGCCGTACACCTCCGGCGGAAGCCGGAAATCGCCGTCGACGGCGCGCGCGTACGGGTCCAGGAGCAGCTTCGCCGGGTTCCAGCGGGCGCCCGTCCACGGGTCCCAGCGGCCGTGCACCCGGAACCCGTACCGCTGGCCCGGCAGTACGCCAGGGACGAAGCCGTGCCAGATCTCGTGCGTCAGCTCGGTCAGCGGGGCGCGGCGCTCGCGGCCCGCGTCGTCGAAGAGGCACAGCTCGACCGACTCGGCCCCGCCCGCCCACAGCGCGAAGTTGGTGCCCGCCGTGCCGTCGGGGCCGACCCGGAAGCGTGCGCCCAGTGGAGTGGGGGTTCCGGGCCACACGGGCTCGACCCGCGGTGTCCGCTCGCGGGCGCGGCGGCCGTCGGGACCGGTCGCGGTGCGCGCCGCCGGCACCGCCGCGGACCGTTCCCCCAGGGAATCCCCGGGTGCCTCCTGCTCGGGTGCGCTCGCCACCTGCCTGCCTCCCGCGGCCGCCGTCGCGTGGTCCTCCCCAGTGTTCTGCCCACCGCTTGGCTCGCACTCACGTTTCCCCGCCGGGGGGACCGTCGTTGGGCCCGGCGTGACAACAGCTCTGAGACGCGCAGGGGCCACGCTGGCCGCCGTACTGACCTGGGGAGCGGTGCTGACCGGAGTCTCCGGATGCTCCGCCACGGACGAACTGCTCGGCAAGCCGAGATCACCCGAGGACGCCATCCGGGTGGACCCGGCCGACGGGACCAAGAACGTGCGGGCCGACCGCCCGTTCGAGGTGAGGGTCCCGGACGGGCGGCTCGAGTCGGTGAAGGTCGTCAAGCTGGAGGACGCGCAGGAGATCCCGGTCCCCGGCCGGATCGACGACGACGGCATGAGATGGCGTCCGGCGGCCGGTGAACGGCGGCTCGCGCTGGCCGCCAAGTACACGGTGGACGCCGTCGCGCTCGACGGGCACGGCCGCCGCTCGGCCCGCCACACCACGTTCACGACGTCCGTCCCCGACGAGCGGTTCATCGCCTACGTCTCTCCGGAGGACCGCACGACGGTCGGCACAGGCATGATCGTCTCGCTGGAGTTCAACCGGGACATCGACGACGCGCAGCGCGCCGCCGTCGAGCGCGCCGTCCACGTCACCGCGAGCCCCGCCGTCGAGGTCGCCCCGCACTGGTTCGGGAAGACCCGGCTCGACTTCCGCCCGCGCGACTACTGGAAGCCGGACACGAAGGTCACCGTCGACCTGGGACTGCGCGACGTGGAGGCGGCGCCTGGCGTGTACGGGATGCAGAACAAGACGTTCGCCTTCACCGTGGGCCGCAGCCAGACCAGCGTCGTGGACGCGGCCGCGCACACGATGCGGGTACGGCGCGACGGCCAGCTCCTCGAGACGATCCCCATCACCGCGGGGGCGCCGAAGACCACGACGTACAACGGCAAGATGGTCGTCAGCGAGATGCTCGAAGAGACCCGCATGAACAGCCGCACCGTCGGCCTCGGCGGCGAGTACGACATCCCTGACGTGCCGCACGCGATCCGGCTGACGACGTCGGGCACGTTCCTGCACGGCAACTACTGGGGCGGCGACGTCTTCGGCAACACCAACGCGAGCCACGGCTGCGTGGGCCTGAGGGACGTGAAGGGCGGCAGCTCGGCGACGCCGGCGGGCTGGTTCTTCGACCGCACCCTCGTCGGTGACGTCGTCGAGGTGGTGAACAGCAAGGACAAGACGGTCGCCCCGGACAACGGACTCGGCGGCTGGAACATGTCGTGGAAGGACTGGACCGCGGGCTCGGCCGTGCGCTGAGCCCGCCGCTCCGGCCGCCCCAGCGCGCCCACCGCCGTTTCCGTACCGGCCAGTTGGGACTGAACGGTGACATAGCCGGGGATCCATCACTGCAGGTCGTGTGGTTATCTGGCGGTGGGCGCGCCAGGACGCGCCGGGGGTGCGGGCCTGACCGGCCGTGCGCGAGGGGAGACAGGAACGTGAACGGGCGACGACCGATAACGGGGGCTTTGCTGGGGGCCGCTCTGCTGCTGGCCACCGCGTGCGGCGGAGGCGGCGGCGCGGCCGCGGGGGACGGGAAGGGCGGCGGCGCTGGCAAGCGGGACACCAACAAGCCGTCGCAGGCCGTGCTCACGGTCACCCCGAAGGACGGGGCGGACGGGGTGGCCACCAGCGGGGACCTGCGGATCACGGCGGACAAGGGCAAGCTGACCGAGGTGAAGGTCGCCGACACCAAGGGCAACCCGGTCGAGGGCCGGATCGCCGACGGCGGCGCCAGCTGGACGCCGGCCCATCATCTGGCCGCCTCCACGAAGTACAAGGTGCACGCGGTCGCCGAGGACTCCGCGGGCCGCGCGTCGGCGAAGGACGTCGCGTTCACGACGCTGGTCCCGCAGAACACGTTCATCGGGATGTTCACCCCGGAGGACGGCTCGAAGGTCGGCGTGGGGATGCCGTTCTCGATCCACTTCACGCGGGGCATCACGCACCCGGAGGACGTGGAGAAGGCCATCGAGATCAAGACGGAGCCCTCCGTGCCCGTCGCGGGCCACTGGTTCGGCAACGACCGCCTCGACTTCCGCCCAGAGAACTACTGGGCCGCGGGCACCAAGGTCACCGTCAAGCTCAACCTCGACGGCGTCGAGGGCCGGCCGGGCGTCTACGGCAAGCAGGCCAAGACCGTGACGTTCACGGTCGGCCGCAGCCAGGTCTCCGTGGTCGACGCCGACAAGCACATGATGACGGTCACCCGTGACGGCAAGGTCCTCAAGAAGGTCCCGGTCACCACGGGCAAGCCCGGCTACACCACGTGGAACGGCCGGATGGTCATCAGCGAGAAGCTCCGCGTGACCCGCATGAACGGCGAAACGGTCGGCTACGGCGGCGAGTACGACATCAAGGACGTGCCGCACGCGATGCGCCTGACCACGTCCGGCACGTTCATACACGGCAACTACTGGGGCGGCGACGCCTTCGGCAACTACAACGCCAGCCACGGCTGCGTGGGCCTGCGCGACGTGCGCGGCGGTTACGACAAGAACGTTTCCGCGGCCTGGTTCTTCGACAACTCGATGATCGGTGACGTCGTCGAGGTGAAGAACGCGCACGACAAGACCGTGGCCCCGGACAACGGCCTCAACGGCTGGAACATGTCCTGGGAGAAGTGGAAGGCCTGACCCTTCCGCCTGTACGTGAACGAGGCCCGGCGCACTGTGACCAAGTGCACCGGGCCTCTTCCGTTGACGCGAACTAACCTGCTCCCCATGACTGCCTACCTCGAAGTCGCCGAAGGCGTCGGCACGATCCAGCTGGACCGGCCGCCGATGAACGCCCTGGACATCGCCACGCAGGACCGCATCAAGGAGCTCGCCGAGGAGGCCTCGCGCCGCGACGACGTGCGCGCCGTGGTCGTCCGGGGCGGCGAGCGGGCGTTCGCCGCGGGGGCGGACATCAAGGAGATGCAGGTCATGGACCACGCGGCCATGATCGTGCGGTCCCGCGCGCTGCAGGACTCCTTCACGGCCGTGGCCCGTATCCCCAAGCCGGTCGTCGCCGCGGTCACGGGTTACGCGCTCGGCGGCGGCTGCGAGCTCGCGCTGTGCGCCGACTTCCGGATCGCCGCGGACAACGCGAAGCTCGGCCAGCCCGAGATCCTGCTCGGCCTGATCCCGGGCGCCGGCGGCACCCAGCGCCTGTCGCGCCTGATCGGCCCCTCCAAGGCGAAGGACCTCATCTTCACGGGCCGTCAGGTGAAGGCCGACGAGGCCCTCGCCCTCGGCCTGGTGGACCGTGTGGTGCCCGCCGCCGAGGTCTTCGAGGCGGCACACGCCTGGGCCGCGAAGCTCGCGCAGGGGCCCGCGCTCGCGCTGCGCGCCGCGAAGGAGTCCATCGACGCGGGCCTGGAGACGGACCTCGACACCGGCCTCGCGATCGAGCGGAACTGGTTCGCGGGCCTCTTCGCCACCGAGGACCGCGAGCGCGGGATGCGGAGCTTCGTCGAAGAGGGTCCGGGCAAGGCGAAGTTCCTCTAACTGGCGCCGTTCGGCGTCGAGTTGACGGCTCGTCCGGCTGTGGTCCCTCGTTGGGGCGGTTTATCGGAGCCTTAAGGGAACCTTAAGGATTCGCCATCGCGCGTGACCGGTATTCGGCCCCGATCGAGGGTTTTTCGCAGCTCAGGCGGTGTACGGCCAGGGACTAACTGCCAGCGGCATATGCCGATCAGAACCCCCGGAATGGAAGGTTCCGGGGGGTGTATTCGGCGGGAACGGCCCCGGAAACCGCTCTGGGCAGCCATGATGGGGGCATGGCGGGGCTGGAGGGTATCGAACAGCCGCGGCGGCACGGGAGTGCTACCGCGGCGCGCTGGTCGCCCGCGGTCGAGGACGAACGGGCGCTGAAAGCGCTGGAGTTGTTCGGGAACCCGACCGAGGCGGAAGTGTCATTGCCGTCCCTGCCCGAGTCGGCGGCGACCGCGCGCAGGCTCGCCCAGGTGGTCGTGCTGCGGCACTGGGGGCTCTCGCCGAAGCTGACCGAGGATGCGGTGCTGCTCGTCTCCGAACTCGTCGGCAACGCGGTACGGCACACGGGCGCCAGGAGTTTCGGGTTACGCATGGCCCGCAGACGCGGCTGGATCAGGGTCGAGGTGCGGGACCCCTCGCGCGGCCTCCCCTGTCTGATGCCCGTCCATGAGCTCGACATCAGCGGGCGCGGGCTTTTCCTCGTCGACAAGCTGTCCGACCGCTGGGGCGTGGATCTGCTGCCGCGCGGCAAGACCACCTGGTTCGAGATGCGGGTCGGCGACCGCTGAGCAGTCCGCTGGGGGCGCAGCGCCGTGGGGGTGGCACACGAAAGCCCCCGTTTTCGCCTTGTGGGGCGCCGCGGGGGCTTCCGTGGAGCGCCGTGGAAGGTGGGGTGTGGTCCACGGCGGCAGGTGACGACCGAGCCCGGGTCAAGGGAGGTCGTGCATCCGACTATGGCAGACGGGGCCCGGTCAGGCCAAATGAATCCTCGGTTACGTCAGGTGTCGACCTGTTAATTAAAGATTTATTACAGGGACCGTCCAGTATTTGTTAAGACCCCCGGGTTGATAAGCCCCTTTCGGCGTGCATCGCCCTTAAATGGGGCGGGTGACCACGACCGACCGCCGCGGAGCGCTCCGCATCGGCGCCGGACTCACCGCCGCCGCCCTGACCACCGGCTGCTCCACCACCGCCCACGAACCGGCGGCCGCCGGGCACTCCACGCGCCCGGACCACCCCGCCCGCGCCGCCCCGCCGGCCCCGGCGCCGCGCGCCTTCCCCGGCCTGCCCGCGCAGATCGACCACGGCCCCGGTGACCGGAAGCAAGTCGCCCTAACCTTTCACGGACAGGGCGACCCGGCCATCGCGAACGCGGTCCTCAAAGAGGCCGAGAAGGCGCACGCCAAGGTGACCGTCCTCGCGGTCGGTACCTGGCTCGACGAGCACCCCGCCGTCGCCCGCCGCATCCTCGACGGCGGCCACGACCTCGGCAACCACACCCTCCACCACATCGGCATCAACACGATGACCGAGGCCGAGGCACGGGCCGAGATCACCGGCTGCGCCGACCGGTTGCGCAAACTCACCGGATCCATCGGCACCTGGTTCCGGCCCTCCCGCGCCCCCCGCGCGAGCGCCCTCGTCGAGCGCGTCGCCCGCGAAGCCGGCTACCCGCACGTCCTCTCGTACGACGTCGACTCGCTCGACTACACCTCGCCGGGCGCCGCCGCGGTGACGCGGAACGTCACCTCCAAGATCCGCGCCGGATCGGTCGTGAGCCTGCACTTCGGCTACGCGGACACGGTCGCCGCGCTCCCCGCCCTCCTGGAAGACCTCGACCGCCGCGGCCTGACCGCGGTGACCACCACGGAGCTGCTGACATGACACCGCGCCGGACCCGTACCACCGCAGCACTGATCGCCGCCGTCACCGCACTCGCCGGGCTCGCGGCCTGCGGCACCGACTCCAAGAAGCAGACCGGCCAGGCGACCCACACCCAGGGAGCCGTGAAGCCCGCCACGCCCAAGGCGATGCAAGGGCTGCCCGGGATGCCGCCCGTCCTCGACCCGAAGGACATCTACGCCGCCGACCGGCCCGGCAACCTGTCCCCGGTCGTCAAGGACTTCCCGTCCCGCGTCTACGTCCCCAACACCGAGTCCGACACGGTCACCGTCATCGACCCCAAGACCTTCAAGGTCATCGACACGATCCGGGTCGGCCGGCAGCCGCAGCACGTCGTGCCGTCCTGGGACATGAAGACGCTGTGGGTCAACGACGACAAGGGCAACACGCTCACCCCCATCGACCCCAGGACCGGCAAGGCCGGCAAGCCGGTGGACGTGCACGACCCGTACAACCTCTACTTCACGCCCGACGGCAAGTACGCCGTGGTGATGGCCTCGCTCGACCAGGAGCTGGTCTTCCGCGACGCGCACACCATGAAGACGGTCAAGACCGAGCCCGTCTCCTGTTACGGCGTCAACCACGCCGACTTCTCGGCCGACGGGCGGTACTTCATCGTCTCGTGCGAGTTCAGCGGCGAACTCCTCAAGGTCGACACCGCCAAGATGAAGGTCGTCGCCCAGCAGAAGCTCCCGTTCGGCGGCGCCATGCCGCAGGACGTCAAGCTCTCCCCGGACGGCAAGACGTACTACATCGCCGACATGGTGGCCAACGGCATGTGGGTCCTGAACGGCGACAAGTTCACGACCCCCAAGCTCCTGCCCACCGGCAAGGGCGCCCACGGCCTCTACATCAGCCGGGACTCCCGCGAGATGTACGTGTCCAACCGCGGTGAAGGCAGCATCTCCATCTTCGACTTCGCCAAGAACCGGCTCACCAAGAAGTGGCGGCTGCCCGGCGGCGGCAGCCCCGACATGGGCGGCGTCTCCGCCGACGGCAAGACCCTGTGGCTCTCGGGCCGCTACAACTCCGAGGTCTACGCCATCGACACCCGCACCGGCGAGGAGCTCGCCCGCATCCCCGTCGGCAACGGCCCGCACGGCCTCGCCGTGTACCCGCAGCCCGGCCGCTACTCCCTCGGCCACACCGGCATCTTCCGCTAGGACCTGTCGTCACCCGATGAACAGCGCCTCCGCGCCCACCGGACGGTAACCGGCCGCCTGGAACGCCCGCACACTGCGGGCGTTCCCCGGCGACTGCTGGGCCCACACCGGCTCGCCGGCCGGCACCAGATGGCGGGCCGCCACCGCGAGGAGCCGGCCGAGGCCCCGGTGGCGCACGTCCTCGTCGACCTCGATCGCCGTCTCCCAGCGGCCCGCGACCCCGCGCCCCAGCACGAGCACCCCGCCGTCCGCCGCCCACACCCGGACGTCGTCCCGGCGCCCTCGCGCCCGCGTGACCCGAGGGTGGTCCGGGTCCGCGAACTCCTTGAGTATCAGCGGCGGTTCACACGGCAGAGCCTGCGCCACCGTGAGCAGATCTGTCGTGTCGTGACGGCGCCCCGTCCGGTCCTGGAGCGCGCCGAGGAACCGCGGATTCATCGTCGCCGCCAGCGGATCGCAGTCCAGACCGGCCAGCGTCTCGTGCACCCAGCGCGGGTCCTCGTCCGTGAACACCACCGAGTGCGCGGTGAACGCGAGCACCCCCGCGTCCCGGCGGTCCGCCTGCGGCACCACGGTCGTGCTCCCGTCCGGCGGCGGGAACACGCCTCGCGCCGCGTCGTCCAGAATGTCCCGCAGTGAGCGCGGCATGACGTTCCCCCTCGGCTCGCTTGAGTCTCCACCCACTGGAAGGCGCAGACTCCCTCACATGATCGACGACGGCCCGCGGCGGCTCACCATCGGGCAGCTGTCCCGGCGCACCGGCCTGTCGGTGCGCACCATCCGCTACTGGTCCGACGTGGGCGCCCTGCCACCCGTCGGACGCAGCTCGGGCGGCTACCGCCTGTACGACGCGCAGTCCCTCGCCCGGCTCGAACTCATCCGCACCCTGCGGGAGTTGGGCCTCGGCCTGGACGACGTACGCCGGGTGGTGGACGGGGAGGCGGACATCGCGTCGGTGGCCGCCGCGCACGTGGCCGCCCTCGACGCGCAGATCCGCGCGCTGCGGCTGAACCGGGCCGTCCTGTCGACCGTCGCGAAGAGGAAATCGACCGCGGAGGAGATGGGCCTGATGAACAAGCTGGCACGGCTGAGCGCCGCCGAGCGCAAGCACATCATCGACGACTTCATGGAGGAGACCTTCGGCGGCATCGACGCCGCCGACCCGGACATCCGCCACCGGATGCGGGTCATGGTCCCCGACCTGCCCGACGACCCGACCTCCGGACAGGTCGACGCCTGGGTGGAGCTGGCCGAGCTGATGCAGAACCCCGGCTTCCGGGCGCACATGCGCCGGATGATCGAGTTCAACGCCGCCGACCGGGGACCCGACGTGCCGCCGGGCAGCTCACTGTGGTTCATGAGCCGACTCGTCCAGCTCGCCGGGGAGGCGCTGGAGCGCGGCGTCGCCCCCGAGTCGCCCGAGGCGGCGGAGGTGCTCCTGGGGCTGCTCGGCCGAGACGCGGACCTGGTGGCCGTACTGGAGCGGATGGAGGCCGCGGGCAACGAGGATGTCGCGCGGTTCCGTGACCTGGTGTCCCTGGTACGGGGGGTCGAGACACTGCCGCGGCACAACGCGGAGTTCGCGTGGGTGGTCGCCGCACTGCGGGCGCGGACCGGCGGTTAATCTGACCTCCGTCAGTGTTACAGCAAGAAGGGGTGGACCCCGGTGGCGGACATCGAGGAAGCACGCAAGGCGTTCGAGCGGTTCGACGCGAACGGCGACGGCTTCATCACGGCGGCCGAGTACAAGAGCGCGATGGCTCAGATGGGCGACTTCAACGTCACCGAGTCCGTGGCCGAGGCCCTCATCGCCCGGCAGGACACCAACGGGGACAAGGTCCTCTCGTTCGACGAGTTCTGGGCGAACCTCAACAAGGCCTGAGCCCTGAGAGCCCAGCCACGTCCGCGAGGCCCGGTGCCAGGTGCGCCGGGCCTCGCGGACGACTCGCTGCTCACCCTCCTCGGGCTCGGCCCGGAGGAGGACGCCGTCTACCGCCTCCTGGTGGACCGGCCCGACAGCGAACCGGCCGCCCTGGCCGGCCCCGGCGACGCCCCCGACGGAGTCGACCGCGCCCTCGGCCGCCTCGTCGAACGCGGCCTCGCCAGCGCCGAACACCGCGACGGCACCGTGCGCTACCGCGCCGCCTCACCCGTCCTCGCGCTCGGCCCGCTCCTGGAATCCCGCCGGGCCGCCCTGCACCGCGTCGAGTCGCTCGTCGGCGACCTCGCCGAACGGCACCGCTCCGCCCAGTCCCACGCGCCCGTCGAGGTGCTCTCCGGAGTGCTCGCGATCCGGCGCAGGCTCCTGGCGATGCAGCGTCAGGCACGCCACGAGGTGTGCTCGTTCGTACCCTCCGTGGTGACCCAGGTGATCTCCGCCGAGGAGAGCCTCGACGAGGTCGAGACCGAGGCGATGGCGCGCGGGGTCGTCATCCGCGCCGTCGTCGAGCGCGGCTGCCTCGAACGGCCGGAGATGGCGCGCGCCCTCGCCCATGTCGTCACGCAGGGCCAGCGGATCTCCGTCGTCGAGGAACTGCCGGTCAAGATGGTCCTCGTGGACCGCGCCGTCGCGCTCCTGCCGCTCGACCCCGAACGCGACGAGCCGGAACCCGTCGCCCTCGTCGTGCACCGCAGCGGCCTGCTCACCAGCCTGCAGTCCCTCTTCGAGCAGCACTTCGCCCAGGGCCGCCGGCTCGACGCGGACGGCGTCGACGGATCCGCCGGCGGCCGTGAACTCGACCCCATAGACCGGCAGATCGTCGCCCTGCTGCACGTCGGCCTCACCGACGCGGCCATGGCCCGCCAACTCGGCATGGGCCACCGCACCGTGCAGCGCCGGCTGCACGCCCTGATGGAGCAGGTCGGCGCGGCGACCCGCTTCCAGCTCGGCTGGCACGCGGCCCGCGCGGGATGGCTGGACGGCGAAACTGCCAACTCGGTTCCCCCTCAGGG
Organism: Streptomyces sp. NPDC046821; assembly: GCF_040645335.1. Lineage (NCBI taxonomy): Bacteria > Bacillati > Actinomycetota > Actinomycetes > Kitasatosporales > Streptomycetaceae > Streptomyces > Streptomyces sp. NPDC046821. The sequence goes on from NZ_JBEYYB010000005.1 coordinate 184,703, forward strand.
TGCTTGAGGCGGATTTACGCCACGGCGTGTTCGCGCCTGCACCTTCCCCTGTTCCTGCGGCGCACCCACCCGACAGCATCGGACCCGTCAACCGAGCGGGGCGCACGCGTCCCGGGTGCAGGCGTGTGATGGGGAGGGTTCTGTGAGACGAACGAGGATCCGGCAGATGCTGGCGACCGGTGTGGTCGTCGCCGCCACGGGATCGGCGCTGCTGGTCGCGCCGGCGTGGGCGGACGACGACCCCGGCGCCACCACCACGCCCCCTGCCGCCACGGCCCCGGCCCCGGTCGCCCCGGCGATGACGAAGGGCCTGGGCGACGGCCCGCGCGAGGGCACCCCCGCCGAGGCCGCCCGCGCCCACCTCAAGGCCCACCAGGACACGTACAAGGTCCCTGTCTCCGACCTGAAGACGCTCAGGACCACCAAGAACGGCGGCCAGTCCGCCGTCCGCTTCGGCCAGGAGCACAACGGCGTCCCGGTGTTCGGCGCCGAGTACGCCGTGCAGACCGAGGAGGCCGACGGCGGCCAGCAGATCACCTCCGCGACCGGCACGCTCTACACGAACATCACGGTCTCCACCACGCCGACCGTCTCCAAGGAGACCGCCGAGCGGCGCATGTTCACCCTCGACGGCAACCTCGCCCGCGTCGAGGGCGCGAAGACCGCCGCGCACGGCCTCACCGTCCTGCCCGACGGCCACGGCGGCAAGCTGACCTGGCACTTCACCGTCACCGGCGCCCACACCGACGGCAGCCCGGTCCGCCAGGAGGTGTACGTCGACGCGAGCGTGGGCGGCATCGCGCTCTCGTACAACAACATCGACGCCGCCGACGCGTCGCCCGTGGAGGGGACGGGCGTACGCGTCGACGGCAGCGAGGCGAAGCTGAACGCCGACAAGGAGGCCGACGGCTCGTACACGCTCGTCGACTCGACGCGCGCCATGTACGCGAAGACCGGCGGCCAGATCCGCACCTACGACGCCAAGCGCAAGAGCTACCTCGACGTCGCGGGCGGCCCCGTCACCGACGACGTGCCGCTGGTGAAGTCGGACAGCGACCGCTTCGACGGCGCCAACACCACGTCCGGCGCGGTCGACGCCCACTACAACGCCGCCAAGGTCTACGAGTTCTACAAGGACGAGATCGGCCGCGACGGCATCGACGGCAAGGGCGGCAGCATCTACTCCGTCGTCAACGTCTCGAACGGCGGCAAGGACTACGCCAACGCGTTCTGGGACGGCTCGAAGATGGTCTACGGCCACATGAACGGCGTACCGCTGTCCGTGGGCCTCGACGTCGTCGGCCACGAGATGACGCACGGAGTCACCGAGCACTCCGCCGGGCTCGTCTACCTCAACCAGTCGGGCGCCCTCAACGAGGCGATATCCGACTACATGGGCAACGCCATGGAGACCGCCGACAAGGGCGTCGCGATGAGCGACCCGAACTCCGGCCTCATCGGCGAGTACCTGTGCAACGGCACGAAGCCGCTGAAGGACTGCGCGCTGCGCGACCTCAACGACGGCCGTAACGCGCAGAAGGACTACAAGCCCATCACGCTCGACATCGACAACGGCGGAGTCCACGCCAACTCCACCATCGTCGGCGGCGCGATGTGGGACATGCGCAAGAACATCGACCCCAAGCTCGCGGACCGGATCGTCTACCGCGCCGCGCAGAACTACCTGACGCCGCTGTCCGGCTTCACCGACATGCGCAACGCGGTCACCCTGGCCGCCAAGTCGCTGAAGGTGTCCGACGCCGACATGGCCGCCGTCACCAAGGCCTTCGACGACCACGGCATCGAGAAGGGCTGGGAGCTGAAGGGCGGCACCCACGACGGCCAGACCCTCGCCGCCGACGTGCTGCCCGCCTACGAGGTGTACGGCGGCGTCGACGAGCAGGCCGCGCAGATCAACGGCGACGTGTACGCCATCGGCCACGGCGACCCGGTCGCCTGGAACGAGGGGTCGGCCGCCTTCGGCATCACCGTCGGCCGCTTCAGCAAGCAGGAGGGTTCGTCCGACCACGAACTCGCCCAGAAGGACGCCTACCTGGTCGACCCGTCGATCGACAAGGACCGCGTCGTCTTCACCCGGATCTCGGCCGACGGCATCGGCATCTACGGGGCCGGCGACAAGGGCCAGGGCGAGATCAAGAAGATCGTCGACGCCCCGGACGCCGACGAGACCGAGCCAGTCACCGACAACGGCTCCCTCGCCTACATCCGCACCACGGCCGACGGCGAGCAGGACGTCATCCTCCGCAAGGCCGACGGCACCACGGTCAACGTGACGCCCGACGCCGGCACCTACGCCTCCCACCTCGCCATGAAGCACGGCACGATCGCGTGGGCGGGCGACGACGGCACCTGGGTGTACGTCTACGACATCGCCAAGGGCACCACGCAGAAGAAGCGCATCGGCGGCTTCCTCTTCAACTACGTCTCGGACATCCAGATCACCTCGGGCCGCGTCTTCTGGCGCGAGACCGGCGGCTTCCTGATCCCGAGCACCTACTTCACCGTCGCCCCGAGCGACGACCTGAGCAAGGCCGCGCACATGCGCACCCCGCAGAGCACGTACCTCGCCCAGTTCTCCGCCACGGACGACTACTTCGCCTACTCGACGTACGACGTCTGGGGCGCGCTCGGCTCCTGGAACGGTCCGATGAAGGCGCGGGTCGCCAAGACCGACGACGCCGTCGCGGGCCTCAACACCTACACCCGTATCTCCTGCTCCTCCGGAGCGCAGCTGGCCCCGTCCCTCGGTGACGGCCAGCGTGCGGTGTGGCTGGACACGGGCGCCGCGTCGACCGACGTGGTCACCCGGGCCACGTTCGCCGGCACCTGCCAGTAACCCGACCGGCCTTCCCAGCGGGGGCGCCCACCGGTTCTCCGGCGGGCGTCCCCGCGCCGCGTGCGGGGAGCGACCCGAATGGCGGGCAGGCCCGGAACAGGGTCACCGGGTCGCCCGTTGACCGCTGTGTCATCCCGCACGTACCTCCGGAAGGGCACGACATGAAGATCGGCATCATCGGCGCCGGGAACATCGGCGGCAACCTCACCCGTCGTTTCACGGCGGCCGGCCACGACGTGTCGGTGGCCAACTCGCGCGGCCCCCAGACCCTGCGCGCGCTCGCCGAGGAGACGGGCGCCACGCCGGTGACGGTGGCCGAGGCCGCCCGCGGCGCCGACGTCGTCGTGATCACGATCCCCACGAAGGCCGTCCCGGGCCTCCCCGACGGACTCCTCGACGACGCCCCCGACAACGTCGCCGTCGTCGACACCGGCAACTACTACCCGCAGCAGCGCGACGGCCGCATCGTCGCCATCGAGGAGGGCGTCCCCGAGAGCCGCTGGACCGAGCTCCAGCTCGGCCATCCGGTGGTCAAGGCCTTCAACACCACCTTCGCCCACGACCTCCTCGACAGGCCGCGCCCGAAGGGCGACCCCGAGCGCATCGCCATGCCGGTCGCGGGCGACGACGAGGCCGCCAAGGCCCTCGTACGCGTCCTGATCGACGGGGCCGGCTTCGACACCGTCGACACGGGCGGCCTCGACGACTCCTGGCGCCAGCAGCCGGGCACCCCGGTCTACGGCCTCGCGGCGGACGCGGACACCGTCCGCAAGGCCCTGGCCGACGCGTCCCCGGAGCGCACGGCTGAGTGGCGCGCCTGAACTCCCGTACAGCGAGGGCGCGTTACGGGGTGGCCCAGTCCCGTAGCGCGCTCTTGCTCGTGAAGGCAGCGACGTCCTTGTCGAGCGGGTGGTCGGTGTACTGGTGGAAGCGCCAGCTCGCCTTGATGCGCGGATGTCCCGCTGTCACGTAGTCGGCGATCCAGAGCCCGTCACCGGCGTACGACGTCGTGTCGATGTTCAGCCAAAAATTCCTGTTTGTGTACAGGAGGACCTTGTGGTGCGGGCGGAGGCGTTTCACCTCGCGGATGAAACGGTCCTTCTCGGCATTGCTCGCGTGCGTTCCCTCGCTGGTCGTCTCCCAGTCGACGGCCAGCAAGTCCCCTGATTTCTCCGGGGCCTTGCTCACGAAGTACTCGGCCTGCGCCGTCAGGTTCCCCGGCCACAGGAAGTGGTAGAAGCCGACGACGCAGCCCGCGTCCCGGGCGATCTTCGTCTGGCCGGCAAGGCGTGGATTGACGTAACTGCGGCCCTCCGACGCCTTGATGAAGACGAACGACAACCCGTCGGTGTCGAACGACTTCTGATACGCGCTCACATCGACGCCACGCAACATACGGAGGCCTTCCGTTCGGTGGGGGTGGACGGCAAGGTTCGTCCTTAAGGTATCCCCACCGAGACCGGCCCCGATCGTGAACGGGCGGAGCCGGCCCGGGGCGTCAGCACTCGATGATGTTCACGGCGAGCCCGCCGCGCGCCGTCTCCTTGTACTTCACGCTCATGTCGGCGCCCGTCTCCTTCATGGTCTTGATGACCTTGTCGAGGGAGACCTTGTGGCTGCCGTCGCCGCGCATCGCCATGCGCGCCGCCGTCACGGCCTTCACGGCGGCCATGCCGTTGCGCTCGATGCAGGGGATCTGCACGAGGCCGCCGACCGGGTCGCAGGTGAGGCCGAGGTTGTGCTCCATGCCGATCTCGGCGGCGTTCTCGACCTGCTCCGGGGTGCCGCCGAGGACCTCGGCAAGCGCGCCCGCCGCCATCGAGCAGGCGGAGCCGACCTCGCCCTGGCAGCCGACCTCGGCGCCGGAGATCGAGGCGTTCTCCTTGAAGAGCATCCCGATGGCGCCCGCGGCGAGCAGGAAGCGGACGACGCCCTCGTCCTTCTCCTCCTGCGAACCGCCGTTCGCCACGAAGTTGATGTAGTAGTGCAGGACGGCGGGGATGATGCCCGCGGCGCCGTTGGTGGGCGCCGTCACGACGCGGCCGCCCGCGGCGTTCTCCTCGTTGACCGCCATCGCGTAGAGGGTGATCCACTCCATCGCGCGGAGCTGCGGGTCGCCCTCGGCGCGCAGCTGGCGGGCCGAATTCGCGGCGCGGCGGCGGACCTTGAGGCCGCCGGGCAGGATGCCCTCGCGGGACATGCCGCGCGAGACGCAGGCCTGCATGACGCGCCAGATGTCGAGCAGGCCCGCGCGGATCTCGTCCTCGGTGCGCCAGGCCTTCTCGTTCTCCAGCATCAGCGAGGCGATGGACAGGCCAGTCTCCTTGGTGAGGCGGAGCAGCTCGTCACCGGTGCGGAAGGGGTACTTCAGGGACGTGTCGTCGGGCACGATCGGGTTCTCGCCCGCGACCGCGTCCTCGTCGACGACGAAGCCGCCGCCCACGGAGTAGTACGTCTTCTCCAGCAGGAGCGTTCCTTCACCGTCGTACGCGAGGACCGTCATGCCGTTGGCGTGGTAGGGCAGGGCCTTGCGGCGGTGCAGGACGAGGTCGTCGTCGAACGCGAACGGGATCTCCTGGACGCCGAGCAGGCTGAGCCGCCCGGACGACTTGATCGTCTCGACGCGCTCGTCGGCCTTCTCCACGTCCACGGTGCGCGGCGACTCGCCCTCCAGGCCGAGCAGGACGGCCTTGGGGGTGCCGTGGCCGTGTCCCGTGGCGCCGAGCGAGCCGTAGAGCTCGGCGCGGACCGACGCGGTGTGGGCGAGCAGGCCCTCGTTCTTCAGCCGGCGCGCGAACATGCGGGCCGCGCGCATCGGGCCCACCGTGTGGGAGCTGGACGGGCCGATGCCGATCGAGAACAGGTCGAAGACCGAGATGGCCACGGGGTAACTCCTAGCTGGGTTTCGGCGGACGCCGTTGTCCACCGGGGGCGTAACACGGGGGCGGGGCACCGCTCTCACTTGTCCAGTGTGCGCGATGCCCCGAAAACCTCGTACGAACAAAAGAGAACGAAACTACTTCAGTCCGGGGTAGAGGGGGTGCTTGTCGGCCAGTGCGGTGACGCGGGCCTTGAGGGCGGCGGCGTCGTACTGCGGCTTGAGGGCCTCGGCGATGATGTCGGCGACCTCGGTGAAGTCGTCCGTCTGGAAGCCTCGGGTGGCGAGGGCGGGGGTGCCGATGCGCAGGCCGGAGGTGACCATCGGGGGGCGGGGGTCGTTCGGGATGGCGTTGCGGTTGACGGTGATGCCGACCTCGTGGAGGCGGTCCTCGGCCTGCTGGCCGTCCAGCTCGCTGTTGCGCAGGTCGACCAGGACCAGGTGCACGTCCGTGCCACCCGACAGGACGTCCACGCCGGCGGCCTTGGCGTCGTCCTGGACGAGGCGTTCGGCGAGGATGCGGGCGCCGTCCAGGGTGCGCTGCTGGCGCTCCTTGAACTCGTCGGAGGCGGCGACCTTGAAGGAGACGGCCTTGGCGGCGATGACGTGTTCGAGGGGGCCGCCCTGGAAGCCGGGGAAGACCGCGGAGTTCAGCTTCTTCGCGAAGTCCTTGGAGCGGGCCAGGATGATGCCGCCGCGGGGTCCGCCGAGGGTCTTGTGGGTGGTGGAGGTGACCACGTCCGCGAACGGCACCGGGTTGGGGTGCAGTCCGGCGGCGACCAGGCCGGCGAAGTGGGCCATGTCGACCCACAGGAGGGCGCCGACCTCGTCCGCGATGCGGCGGAAGGCGGCGAAGTCGAGGTGGCGGGGGTAGGCGGACCAGCCGGCGATGATGACCTTGGGCTGGTGTTCCTTGGCGAGGCGCTCGACCTCGGCCATGTCGACCAGTCCGGCGTCGTCGACGTGGTAGGCGACCACGTTGAACTGCTTGCCGGAGAAGTTCAGGCGCATCCCGTGGGTGAGGTGGCCGCCGTGGGCGAGGTCCAGGCCCAGGATGGTGTCGCCGGGCTGGGCGATGGCGAAGAGGGCGGCCTGGTTGGCGGAGGCGCCGGAGTGGGGCTGGACGTTGGCGTACTCGGCGCCGAACAGTTCCTTGATCCGGTCGATCGCGATCTGCTCGGCGACGTCGACGTGCTCGCAGCCGCCGTAGTAGCGGCGGCCGGGGTAGCCCTCGGCGTACTTGTTCGTGAGGACGGAGCCCTGGGCCTCCATGACGGCGACCGGGGCGAAGTTCTCCGACGCGATCATTTCCAGGGTGGACTGCTGGCGGTGCAGCTCGGCGTCGAGGGCCGCGGCGACGTCCGGGTCCAGCTCGTGCAGCGGGGTGTTCAGGAGCGACATGATCGAGAGGTCCCTAGTTGTCGGAGCCGGAGAAAGCGGCGTACTCGTCCGCGGAGAGCAGGTCCTTCGGCTCCTCAGAGGCGCGGACCTTGAACAGCCAGCCGCCCTCGAAGGGGGCCGAGTTCACCAGGGACGGGTCGTCCACGACGTCCTGGTTGGCCTCGACGACCTCGCCGGAGACAGGGGAGTACAGGTCACTGACGGACTTGGTCGACTCGAGCTCGCCGCAGGTCTCGCCCGCGGTCACCGTGTCACCGACCTCGGGGAGCTGGGCGTAGACCACATCGCCGAGCGCGTTGGCCGCGTACTCGGTGATGCCGACCGTCGAGACGCCGTCCACGGCGCCCGACAGCCACTCGTGCTCCTTGCTGTAACGCAGCTGCTGGGGGTTGCTCATGATCTGAATTCTCCTGTACGCGGGTGGGTGCTGCGGAACGAGAGGGGTGTGCGCTGGGTAACTTCCGGCGCCCCCGTGACGTCGGGCGGAACTACTTCTGGCGCTTGTAGAACGGCAGCGCGACGACCTCGTACGGCTCGTGCGAACCGCGGATGTCGACGCCGACGCCCTCGGTGCCGGGGGCGGCGTGCGCCGCGTCCACGTAGGCGATCGCGATCGGCTTGCCCAGGGTGGGGGAGGGGGCACCCGAGGTGACCTCGCCGATGACCTTGCCCTCGGCGACCACGGAGAACCCGGCGCGCGGCACCCGGCGGCCCTCGGCGATCAGGCCGACGAGCTTGCGCGGGGGAGCGGTCTCGGCGCGCTCGGCCGCGGCCTGGAGCGCCTCGCGCCCGACGAAGTTCCCGGGCTTCTCGAACTTCACGACGCGGCCGAGACCGGCGTCGAAGGGGGTCAGCGCGGTCGTCAGCTCGTGCCCGTACAGCGGCATACCCGCCTCCAGGCGCAGCGTGTCGCGGCAGGAGAGGCCGGCGGGGACCAGGCCCACCGGCGCGCCCGCGTCGGTCAGCGCCTGCCACAGCTTCTCGGCGTGCTCCGGGGCGACGAACAGCTCGAAGCCGTCCTCGCCGGTGTAGCCGGTGCGGGCGATGAGCGCGGGGACGCCGGCGACGGTGCCGGGCAGGCCCGCGTAGTACTTGAGGCCGTCCAGGTCGGCGTCCGTGAGGGACTTCAGGATGCCGGGGGACTCGGGGCCCTGGACGGCGATCAGGGCGTAGGCGTCGCGGTCGTCACGGACCTCGGCGTCGAAGCCGGCGGCACGCTCGGTGATCGCGTCGAGCACGATCTGCGCGTTGCCCGCGTTGGCGACGACCATGTATTCGGTCTCGCCCAGGCGGTAGACGATCAGGTCGTCGACGATCCCGCCGTCCTCCTGGCAGATCATGGTGTAGCGGGCGCGGCCGAGACCGATCGTGGACATGTTGCCGACGAGGGCGAAGTCCAGGAGCTCGACGGCCTGCGGCCCGGTGACGGTGATCTCACCCATGTGCGAGAGGTCGAAGAGGCCCGCCTTGGTGCGTACGGCGTTGTGCTCGTCGCGCTCGCTGCCGTACCGCAGCGGCATGTCCCAGCCCGCGAAGTCGGTCATCGTGGCGCCCAGCGAACGGTGCAGCGCGTCGAGGGCGGTCTTACGGGGGGCGTTGCTCATGAGTGGTGCTCCAGGATCCCAGGGCATGACGGACGACGTCGATGGTGGCCCTCCCCATCTGTCATCGGAACCTGAGAGGTTCGCCGGCGCCACACAGAAGCGGCGTCGCGACTTGCACCTTGGGTGGAGCGGCCCGGGGCCGCCCGCTTTTCAGATATGCCTCGCCCGCGCGGTTCGGGGCCTGAGAGATTCAAGGGAGGAACTTGCTCCTTCGGCGCCCCCGGGGACGCGTAGGCGTCCGGGGAGCTCTCCCGCGCGGATTCAAGCGGCCTGTATGCAGTTGTCAGTGCTCTTGGCGGCCACATCATCGCATGCCCGCCGTCCGGCGGAACCACTTGTCCGTCATTACCGTCTCTTTACACTTGGCGGGGCAGCAAAAGGGGCAGTCGACGGTGCAGTCGTGGCGGGACCGGAGCCGGGAGGGGCGATCACGGTGCAGAAGGCAGTCGCGGGCGCGTGTGCGGCGGTGGGGGCCGCGGAGCGCGCGGTGCCGGGTCAGGGGGCGGCGGCAGGGCGCGGGCCCGTCGTCAGGGATCTGCGCGGCAGAGGGGGCCGCACCCCGCGCCGCCTCGGCTTCGCGCCGGGCGACCTCGTCGTCGTCTCGGGCCTGCCGGGCAGCGGCAAGTCCACCCTGATGAGCCGCGTGGTCGAGGCCGGGGGAGCCGTGCGCATCGACTCGCAGGACACGCGTGACCGCTGGGCGGCCCGGGTGCCGCGGCTGCTCCCGTACGCGCTGTACCGCCCGCTCGTGCGGCTCGCGCACTTCGCCGGGCTGCGGCGGGCGCTGCGCTCGGGCGGCAGCGTCGTCCTGCACGACTGCGGGACGCAGCGCTGGGTGCGGAGCTGGCTGGCCAGGGAGGCCGGCCGGCGCGGCGTCCGGCTGCACCTGATGCTGCTCGACGTCGACGCGGGCACGGCCCTCGCCGGGCAGCGCGACCGCGGCCGGGGCGTCTCGCGGTACGCCTTCGCCCGGCACCGCCGCGCGGTCGCCGCCCTCGTGAGCTCCGCCGAGCGCGGCGACCTGCCGCGCGGCTGCGCCTCCGCCGTCCTGCTCGATCGGGACGCGACGGACGTGCTGACGGGGATCGGGTTCGAGGGGAGCTGATGAGCCGTACCGGCCTACGCGTTAGTGTTCGGCCGCAGACAGAGCGGTTCCCGAGCGGGTGGTAGGCACATGGACATTCCGGCGCAGGCTCACGCACATCCGTCCGGCGCGTGGCCGGCCAACGAGCTGGAGGAGGTGCTCGCCGCCTCCGTCGGAGCCGACTCGGCGGGCGGCCGGATCCTGGAGGTCCTCGGCCGCAGCCAGGTGTGGGTGCCGCTGCCCCAGGGCGGCGGACCCGGCAGCGTGAACCTCGACCTGCCGACCCTGGAGATCGAGGGCCAGGCCTACGTACCCGTCTTCAGCTCGGAGCAGCAGTTCTTCGCGGTCATCGGCGACCGGATGGGCTGCACGGTCGCGCTGGCCGTCGAGTTCGCGCGCGGGCTGCCCCCGCAGGTCGGCATCATCGTGAACCCCGACGGCGCCGTCGGCATCCCGCTGCCCCCGCCCGCCGTCGCCGAACTGTGCCGCTCCGGCCGCACCCCGCTCGACGGACCCACCACGGGCGGCCGGGTCACCCTCTACGAGCCCGACTGGCAGCAGGACCCCATGGACTTCCTGGCCGCCGTCCGCGAGGAGTTCGACGCGACCGGCATCGTGCGCACCGCCCGCCGCTGCCTCGCCAGTGTCGAGGGCGACGACCCCGTCCTCTTCGTCGGCGTCGAGCTCTCGCACTGGGAGGGGCCCGAGCGCAACCTCCCCATGGACGCCCTCGGCCGCGCCCTGCACCGCTCCCCGGCGCCCTGGCCGGTGAACCTCGTCCTGCTCGACATCACCGAGGACCCGGTCGGCGACTGGATGCGCGCCACGCTCCGGCCGTTCTACACCCAGGGCTGACCCGGACCCCCGGGGAGGAAAGAAGGGGAAACCGTGGGAAAAAGCACCGACCGCGCGTACGTCAAGTCGGTGTCAGGATCGCCGCTTAAGCTGGTTTCATGACCTGACGGGCGGTCCCGCCGCGGGGAGCGGGTCGAAACGTCGGTTACGTCACGAAGGGGCGATTACGGGTGAGTGCGTCGGGCACGGCTGCGGCCGGGACGGTCGAGCACATGCTGCGCCAGGTGACGCCCGGGCGTTACGACGCCTACGAGGCGCTCCTCCAGGCACTCGCCGACCCCGGCACCGGCCAGGTGTGGATGCTCCTGTGGCACGGCCAGGCCGGCTCCCCCGACGCCCAGTACGGGCAGATGGAGGTCGACGGCTTCTCGTACGCCCCCTGCGTCACCTCGGCGCAGGAGCTGTCGGCGTCCGGCTGGAGCCGGGCCTACGAGGTGGTCGGCGGCGTCGACGCGGCCCGCACCCTCTACCCCGACCACTACGGCCTCTGGCTCAACCCGCACGCGCCCGGCGGCGGAGTCGGCGTCCCCTGGCTCGACCTGCGCCGCATCGCGGGCGGCCTCGACCGCCAGCCCGCCGGACCGCTGCGCCTGAGCGACCCCGCCATCGAGATCCCGCAGTTCTACGCCCTGCTCGCGCAGAACGCCCACCGCACCACCGCGATCCGCTCGCTGCGCCGCGCCTGGGTCCAGCCGACGCTCGGCGCACCGTATTTGGCGATCGGCCTCGACGTGTACGACACCACGCCGCCGTCCGTGGACGCGGTGCGCGCCATGATGCAGCAGTCGGTCGTCGCCGTACCCGACGGACTGCCCGTCTCCACCGTCGCGATGTCCGACGAGCACGACCCGGTCGCCATGTGGCTGCGCGCCAACGCCCGTCCGTTCTACGACCGCGAGGCCCACGCGGCCCCCGCCGCCCCTTCCCCGGCCGCGGGCTACGGCTACCCGCCGCCGCACGGGACGTACTGAACCCGCCCTGTTTGAGCGGTGGTTGACGCGCCACCAGTGCGCCGCCGGCCTGTCACCCGCGCCCCGTCGGCGTATCACTCGCGGCACTGAAATGTCCGCTCAGCCGGATTTTGTGTCCGGATAGCGCCCACCCGGCGCCTCATCACGGTTGCGCAACCTTTCCCGATGAGGTCTGGCGGCTGGTCAACGCGCATTGAAGACTCCCTGCAGACACGGGGTTTCGGCTCTGTGTGCGAGCTGAACGGTCAACTCCGGGGCCCTGTCCGGGGACTGTCCAGCCCGTGAAACAGGATCAAGCCGCTACCGCGGCGGGCGTGGGCCGGCCACCGTCGGCCGAGAGGGGTCAACCACACCGTGACCGCACCGATCGACACCACCGGGGCCCAGGCAGAAGTGCAGCCCGAGGCTGTGCTCGCCGGCGCCAAGGGGCAGCAGATCGAGGGGCGTTCCCTCGGGCGGATCGCCTGGAACCGATTCAAGAGGGACAAGGTCGCCGTCGCCGGCGGCGTCGTCGTCATCCTCCTGATTCTCATAGCCGCCCTGTCGCGCCCGATCCAGTCGCTCCTCGGCCTCGACCCGAACGACCTCCACCAGGGCCTCATCGACGCCAACACCACACTGCCCAAGGGCGGATGGGGCGGCATGAGTGCCGATCACCCCCTGGGCGTGGAACCGAAGTTCGGCCGCGACATCCTCGCCCGCATCCTCGAAGGCTCCTGGGTCTCCCTGGTCGTGGCCTTCGGCGCGACCGTCCTGTCGAACGTCATCGGCGCGATCCTCGGCGTCGTCGCCGGCTACTACGGCGGCCGCGTCGACTCGGTCATCAGCCGCCTCATGGACACGTTCCTCGCCTTCCCGCTGCTGCTGTTCGCCATCGCGATCTCCGCGACCCTGCAGGGCGGCGCGTTCGGCCTCGACGGACTTCCGCTGCACATCAGCGTGCTGATCTTCGTCATCGGATTCTTCAACTGGCCCTACCTGGGCCGGATCGTGCGCGGACAGACCCTCGCCCTGCGCGAGCGCGAGTTCGTGGACGCCTCCCGCGGCATGGGCGCCCGCGGGCCGTACATCCTCTTCCGCGAACTGCTGCCCAACCTGGTCGGCCCGATCATCGTCTATTCGACGCTGCTCATCCCGACCAACATCATCTTCGAGGCTTCGCTGAGCTTCCTCGGGGTCGGCATCCAGCCGCCGCAGGCCTCCTGGGGCGGAATGCTCGCCCAGGCCAAGGACTACTTCCAGGTCGATCCGCAGTACATGATCGTCCCCGGCCTCGCCATCTTCGTCACCGTGCTCGCGTTCAACCTGCTCGGTGACGGTCTCCGCGACGCTCTCGACCCGCGCAGTCGCTGAACCAGGCCGCACACAGAGCTCCACAAGTTTCCGACAATGGAGGGGAACCCGACCATCATGCGAAGGTCATCACTTGCCGCTGTAGCGGCCATCGGCAGCGTGAGCCTGCTGCTCGCCGGCTGCAGCAAGGCCGACGACGGCAGCGGCGACGGCAAAGCGAAGCCGGCCGGCGCGGACGCCGCGACGAAGCACGTCGTCAACGCGTCCACCCAGAAGGGCGGCACGGTCACCTACGCGATGTCGGACGTCCCCGACTCGTTCGACCCGGGCAACACGTACTACGCGTACATGTACAACTTCAGCCGGCTCTACGCGCGCCCGCTGATGACCTTCAAGCCGGACGCCGGCGAGAAGGGCAACACGCTCGTCCCCGACCTGGCCTCCGCCCCCGGCGTGCAGACCGACGGCGGCAAGACCTGGACGTACAAGCTGCGCGCCGGCCTCAAGTACGAGGACGGCTCGCCGATCACGTCCAAGGACGTCAAGTACGCCGTCGAGCGCTCGAACTTCGCGCGTGACGTGCTCTCGCTCGGCCCGAACTACTTCCAGCAGTTCCTCAAGGACGGCGACAAGTACAAGGGCCCGTACAAGGACAAGAGCGCCGAGGGCCTCAAGTCCATCGAGACGCCCGACGCCACCACCATCGTCTTCCATCTCAGCGTGCCCTTCCAGGAGTTCGACTACCTGGTCGCCACGCCGCAGACGGCCCCGGTCCCGGCGGCCAAGGACACCGGCGTCGACTACGTCAAGAAGATCGTGTCCTCGGGCTCGTACAAGTTCCAGAGCTACACCGAGGGCAAGCAGGCCGTCCTCGTGCGCAACTCGAACTGGGACGCCAAGACCGACCCGCTGCGCAAGCAGTACCCGGACAAGATCGTCGTCAACCTGAAGGTCAACCAGTCGACCATCGACAAGGACCTGCAGGCCGGCGACACCCTGATCGACATGCAGGGCAAGGGCGTCGAGCCCCAGACCCAGGCCCAGCTGGTCACCAAGCCGGAGCTGAAGGCCAGCACCGACAACGCCTACGGCGGCCGTCTCGTCTACGCGGCGATCAACTCCAAGCTGAAGCCGTTCACCAACGTCGACTGCCGCAAGGCCGTCGAGTACGCCATCGACAAGGTCTCCGTGCAGACCGCCGAGGGCGGCGACATCCGCGGTGACATCGCGACGACCGTCCTTCCGCCGGACATCACCGGCTACCAGAAGGCCGACACGTACGCGACCCCCGGCAACAAGGGCGACGTGGCCAAGGCCAAGGACGCCCTGAAGGCCTGCGGCGAGAAGACGATCTCGACCACGATCACCGCGCGCAGCGACCGTCAGGAAGAGGTCGACGGGGCCACGGCGATCATCGAGTCGCTCAAGAAGGTCGGCATCAACGCCTCGCTCAAGCAGTACCCGTCGGGCAAGTACTTCACCGACTACGCGGGCGTCCCGAAGTTCAACCAGAAGAACAACGTCGGCATCATGATGATGCAGTGGGGTGCCGACTGGCCCTCCGGCTACGGCTTCCTGCAGCAGATCCTGAACACCAAGGCGATCGGCGCCTCCGGCAACACCAACCTGTCGGAGTTCAGCAACAAGGAAGTCGACGCGAAGCTGGCCCAGGCCATCGCCTCGCCCGACGTGGCGACCCGCAACAAGCTCTACGCGGAGATCGACAAGAAGACCATGGACGAGGCGGTCATCGTCCCGCTGACCTACTTCAAGGTCCTGCTGTACCGCTCGCCGTACGCCACCAACCTGGTGTCCACGTCGGCCTTCAGCGGTCAGTACGACTACCTCAACATCGGCACCACCAAGAAGTAGCAGCAGCCCCGGAAGGCAGGTGAAGGCATTGGTGCCCGCAGGCCAAGCGGTCTGCGGGCACCAGCGCCGGTCCCCGTGATCTCGTACATCTTCCGCCGGACGATCGCGGCAGTGATCCTGCTGCTGGTCGTCACCGCGGTCACCTTTGGCATCTTCTTCCTGCTGCCACGGCTCGCCGGCCAGACCCCTGACCAGCTGGCGCAGCAGTACATCGGCAAGAGCCCCACGGCCGCGGACATCGCGGCGGTCAAGCACAACCTCGGTCTGGATCAGCCCGTCTACATCCAGTACTGGCACTTCATCAAGGGGATCGTCACCGGCGCCACCTACGACCTCGGTCCCACCACGGCGCACTGCGACGCGCCGTGCTTCGGCTACTCCTTCAAGAACCACGTGCCCGTGTGGCCCGAGCTGACCGACCGGCTGCCCATCACCCTGTCCCTGGCCGCGGGTGCCGCCGTCATCTGGCTGCTGTCCGGTGTCACGGTGGGTGTGATCTCGGCACTCAAGCCCGGCTCGTTCTTCGACCGCGCCTTCATGGGCGTGGCCCTCGCCGGTGTCTCGATGCCCATCTTCTTCACGGGCCAGCTGGCCCTGCTCGTCTTCACGTACCAGATACCGATCTTCGGGCGAACGTACGTCCCCTTCACCGAGAACCCGGCGCAGTGGGCCAACACCCTTTTCCCGGCCTGGTGTTCACTCGCCCTCCTGTACTCCGCCATCTACGCGCGGCTCACCCGCTCCGGGATGCTGGAGACGATGAACGAGGACTTCATCCGCACGGCCCGCGCCAAGGGCCTGCGCGAGCGGACCGTCGTCGGCCGGCACGGTCTGCGCGCCGCGCTCACTCCGATCATCACGGTCTTCGGCATGGACCTCGGCCTGCTGCTCGGCGGCGCCGTGATCACCGAGAAGGTCTTCTCGCTGCACGGCATCGGTGAGTACGCGGTGCAGGGCATCACCGACAACGACCTGCCGAAGGTGCTCGGCGTGACCCTGCTCGCCGCGTTCTTCGTCGTCCTGTGCAACCTCGTGGTGGACCTTCTCTACGCCGCCGCCGACCCGCGCGTGAGGCTCTCGTGACCGAACTGTCCAAAACCGGTGCCGCCGTGGGCGAGCCGGTCGCCGAGGGTTCCCCGGACTCCTCGACCGCCTTCCTCGACGTGCGCGACCTCAAGGTGCACTTCCCGACCGACGACGGCCTGGTCAAGTCCGTCGACGGACTCAGCTTCAAGCTGGAGCGCGGCGAAACCCTGTCCATCGTGGGCGAGTCGGGGTCCGGCAAGTCCGTCACCTCGCTGGCGATCATGGGCCTGCACCGGCTCGGCGCGCGCGGCAAGAACGTCAAGATGTCCGGCGAGATCTGGCTCGACGGCAAGGAACTCATCGCCGCCGCCCCGGACGACGTCCGCCGCCTGCGCGGCCGCGACATGGCGATGATCTTCCAGGACCCGCTCTCCGCGATGCACCCGTACTACACGGTCGGCAACCAGATCGTGGAGGCGTACCGCGTCCACAACGACGTGTCCAAGAAGGTCGCGCGCAAGCGGGCCGTCGAACTGCTCGACCGCGTGGGGATCCCCGAACCGGCCAAGCGCGTCGACAGCTATCCGCACGAGTTCTCCGGCGGTATGCGCCAGCGCGCGATGATCGCGATGTCCCTCGCGAACAACCCGCAGCTGCTCATCGCCGACGAGCCGACCACCGCACTCGACGTCACCGTCCAGGCGCAGATCCTCGACCTGATCCGCGACCTGCAGAAGGAGTTCGAGTCCGCGGTCGTCCTCATCACCCACGACCTGGGTGTCGTCGCCGAGATCGCCGACAAGGTCCTCGTCATGTACGGCGGACGCTGTGTGGAGCGCGGGCCGGTCGAGAAGATCTTCGCCGAGCCGCAGCACCCGTACACCTGGGGCCTGCTCGGCTCGATGCCGCGCATCGACCGTGAGCAGACCGACCGGCTCGTCCCGGTCAAGGGCCAGCCGCCGTCCCTCATCAACGTCCCCTCGGGCTGCGCCTTCCACCCGCGCTGCCCGTACGCGGACCTGCCCAAGGGCGGCATCACCCGCACCCAGCGGCCCGAGCTGCACGAGGTCGGCAGCGACCACTTCTCCGCCTGCCACCTCTCGCCGGAGGACCGTACGCGGATCTGGACCGAAGAGATTGCGCCGAAGCTGTGAGTGAGCCCGTGAGCGAGACGCCCGTGAGCGTGACGAAGAAGGCGGACGCCGGGGACGCCGCGGCCGCCCCCGAGACCGCCGCCGTGCCCGCGCAGGCGACGTCCCCCGAGGACCGCGAGGTGCTGCTCAAGGTCGAGGGCCTGGTCAAGCACTTCCCGATCAAGAAGGGCATCCTGCAGCGCCAGGTCGCCGCGGTGAAGGCCGTCGACGGCATCGACTTCGAGGTCCGCAAGGGCGAGACCCTGGGCGTCGTCGGCGAGTCCGGCTGCGGCAAGTCGACCATGGGCCGGGTCATCACCAAGCTGATCGAACCGACCGGCGGGAAGATCGAGTTCGACGGCCGGGACATCACCCGCCTCGGCACGCGGGGTATGCGCCCGATGCGCCGCGACATCCAGATGATCTTCCAGGACCCGTACGGCTCCCTGAACCCCCGGCACACCATCGGCTCGATCGTCTCGGCGCCGTTCCGGCTCCAGGGCGTGGAGCCCGATGGCGGTGTGAAGAAGGAGGTCCAGCGCCTCCTGGAGCTGGTGGGCCTCAGCCCCGAGCACTACAACCGCTACCCGCACGAGTTCTCCGGCGGCCAGCGCCAGCGCATCGGCATCGCCCGCGCGCTCGCCCTGAAGCCGAAGCTGGTCGTGGCCGACGAGCCGGTCTCCGCGCTCGACGTCTCCATCCAGGCACAGGTCGTCAACCTCATGGACGACCTGCAGTCCGAGCTGGGCCTGACCTACGTGATCATCGCGCACGACCTCTCCGTCGTCCGCCATGTCTCGGACCGTATCGCGGTGATGTACCTCGGCAAGATCGTCGAACTCGCCGACCGCACCTCGCTGTACCAGGCGCCGATGCACCCGTACACCAAGGCCCTGATGTCGGCGGTGCCCGTCCCCGACCCCACGCGCCGGGGCGCCAAGAGCGAGCGCATTCTGCTCAAGGGCGATGTGCCGTCGCCGATCTCGCCGCCGAGCGGCTGCCGCTTCCACACGCGGTGCTGGAAGGCGACGGAGGTCTGCCGGACGTCCGAGCCGCCGCTCCTCCAGCTCGCGCCGGGCCGCCAGGTGGCGTGCCACCACCCGGAGAACGCGGCGGACCAGGCCCCGGACGACACCACGCTGCTCGCGGCCGCCAAGGAGGCGATCGAGGTGGTGACGCCGGCGCGGACGGATGACGACGACGCGTCCGCTGATGAGGCGTCAGGAGCTGTGGCGGACACGGAGGTTGCCGAGGCGGCCGGGGATGCGGAGGCCGCCGAGGTTTCTGCTGGCGCCGGTGACGCCGGTGGCGCCGGTGATGCCCGTGACGAAAGCGACGTAGAGCCGTCGGGCGATGCTGACGACGCGGACGAGACGGATGACGTACAGGAGTCGTCCGGCAAATAGCGTGAATTGACCGAGAGGGTCATGTACACGCCCTGACGGGAGAGTGCAGAGTCTGCGTGTCCGTTACACCGGAACACGCGTGAAGGGACGACTCATGGCACTCTCCCGTTCGGCACGTCTGGCGGCAGTCGCGACAGCGGCCGCCTCCTTCTGCCTGATCGCCGCAGCCCCGGCCCCCACCCCCGGCTCGGACGGCATCGGCGACCCGTACTTCCCGCAGCTCGGCAACGGCGGCTTCGACGCCACCCACTACGACCTCGGTATCGCGTACGACCCCGGCACCGACCGCCTCGACGGCGTCACCACGCTCACCGCCCGCGCCACCCAGAACCTGTCCTCCTTCGACCTGGACCTCCAGAAGCTGACGGTCGACTCCGTCGAAGTGAACGGCAGACACGCGGAGTTCACGCGCAGCGGCGACGAGATACGCATCACCCCGCGCGACGCGATCCGCGACCACAAGACGTTCACCGTCAAGGTCACCTACGGCGGCGTCCCCGAACCGCTCAACGGCCCCATCGTCTTCGGCTCCGACTACGGCTGGATGAAGACCGCCGACGGAGTCTTCGTCGCCTGCGAGCCCAACGCCGCCTCCACCTGGTTCCCCTCCAGCGACCACCCGTCCGACAAGGCGACCTACGACATCCGGATCAAGGCGCCCGCCGGCCTGACGGGCGTCTCCAATGGCCGGCTCGTCGACACCCGCGACGTCGGCGGCGGCCGGACCGTCCACCACTGGCGCGAGTCCCGCCCGATGGCGACCTACCTCGTCACCGCCTCCATCGGAAAGTTCGACGTCAAGACGGGCACCACCCCCTCCGGCATCCCGATCTACGTCGCCATCGACCCCGTCCTGAAGAACAGCAACAACGTCGACGTGTACGGCGTCACCGCCGAGGTCACCGACTACTGGTCGAAGGTGTTCGGCCCGTACCCCTTCGAGGAGACCGGCGCGGTCGTCGACGACATGCCGGAGGCCGGCTTCTCCCTGGAGACGCAGACCAAGCCGAGCTACTCCGCCGTGCGCTCCGAGGGCACGATCGTGCACGAGCTGGCCCACCAGTGGTTCGGCGACTCGGTCTCCGTCAAGCAGTGGAAGGACATCTGGCTGAACGAGGGCTTCGCCTCGTACGGGCCCTGGCTGTGGAACGAGCACAAGGGGCGCGCCAGTGCCCATGACTCCTTCCTCGCCGCGTACGACTCGCGCCCGGCCGATTCGCCGTTCTGGCAGAGCGTCGTCGCGGACCCGCAGCGCGACACCATGTTCAACAGCGCCGTCTACAACCGCGGCGCGATGACCCTCCAGGTGCTGCGCGAGAAGATCGGCGACAAGGACTTCTTCAAGCTGCTGCGTACCTGGACGGCCACGTACCGCTACGGCAACGCACGGACCGCCGACTTCATCCGCCTCGCGGAGCGGGTCTCCGGGCAGGACCTGGACGGCCTCTTCCAGACGTGGCTGTACACGAAGGGCAAGCCCGCCCTGTAGCCCGTCGGTAGCCGTCCGTAGCCCCGCCTGCGGTTCCGCTTCTGTGGATCCGCTCCGTAGATCCGCAGGTCAGACGGTTGATCTGACCTGTAGATCCGACCTTGTACTTCCATGCGTAAGAATGTCGGGTGCTTCTGGAACTCTTCACCCCCTCTGTCCAGCACGGTCTGGACATCGTCGGGATCTTCGTCTTCGCGATCTCCGGCGCTCTCCTCGCGGTCCGCAAGAACTTCGACGTCTTCGGCATCGCCGTACTCGCCGAGGTCACCGCGCTGGGCGGAGGGCTGTTCCGTGACGTGATCATCGGCGCCGTGCCGCCGGCGGCGTTCACCGACCTCGGGTACTTCCTGACCCCGATGGTCGCGGCGCTCCTCGTCTTCTTCCTGCACCCGCAGGTCGAGCGCACGCAGGTCGCGGTGAACATCTTCGACGCGGCGGGCCTCGGTCTGTTCTGCGTCACCGGCACGGTCAAGGCGTACGACTACGGGCTCGGGCTCGTGGCCTCCGCGGCGCTCGGCCTCGCGACGGCCGTGGGCGGCGGTGTGCTGCGCGACATCATCGCCAACGAGGTCCCGTCCCTGGTCCGCTGGGACCGCGACCTGTACGCGGTGCCGGCCATGGTGGGCTCGACGATCATCGTGGTCTGCATCCACTTCCACGCGCTGTCCGCGTTCACCAGCGGCGTCGCGGTGATCACGGCGTTCGCGCTGCGGCTGCTGGCGATGCGGTTCCACTGGCGTGCGCCACGGGCCTGGCACCGGAGGTCGGCGGCGACGGAGGTTACGGAGGAGACGCCGTGACGGTGAGGGGTGAGGGGTGAGGGGTGTGGTGGCTGTGGTGCGGCCGTCGCGTTCCAAAGCTACCGCTTAGTAGTTACGTGTTGTACCGTACCCGCATGGCACAGGTATCGGTATCGTCCGCCGCGCAGGCGACCATCGGCGACAGCGAGTTCGACCGCGACACCGCGGTCACCCGGCGCGAGCCCGGCGTCTACGACATCGACCTCTCGGCCGGCTGGACGATCATCAACGCCGTCAACGGCGGCTACCTGCTCGCCGTGCTCGGCCGCGCCCTCGGTGACGCCCTGCCGCACAGCGACCCGTTCACCATCTCCGCGCACTACCTGACCGCGTCCCACCCCGGCCCCGCCGTGATCAGGACCGACGTCGTCCGCACCGGCCGCACCCTCTCCACAGGCACGGCCTCCCTCTTCCAGTACGACGACGAGGGCGCCGAGGTCGAGCGGATCCGCGTCCTCGCCTCCTACGGCGACCTCGGCTCGCTCCCGGACGACGTCCGCACCAGCGCGAAGCCCCCGCAGTTCCCGCCGGTCGAGCAGTGCTTCGGCGCCCAGGACGGGCCCTCGCCGGTCGAGGGCAGCTCCGCCATCACGCAGCGGCTCGACCTCAGGCTCGACCCGTCGACGGTCGGCTGGGCGATCGGTGCCCCCTCCGGCAAGGGTGAGATGCGGGCCTGGTTCGGCCTCGCCGACGGGCGTGACGCCGACCCGCTGTCCCTGCTCCTCGCCGTGGACGCGCTGCCTCCGACGGCGTTCGAGATGGGTCTGAAGGGCTGGGTCCCGACCGTTGAACTGACCGTCCACGTCCGCTGCCGCCCCGCGCCCGGCCCGCTCCGCGTCTCCATCACGACCCGCAACCTCGCGGGCGGTTTCCTGGAGGAGGATGCCGAGGTCTGGGACAGCGCCGACCGCCTCGTGGCCCAGTCCCGTCAGCTCGCGAGGGCGAAGCTGCGCTGAGTC
Source organism: Streptomyces sp. NPDC046821 (assembly GCF_040645335.1). Lineage (NCBI taxonomy): Bacteria > Bacillati > Actinomycetota > Actinomycetes > Kitasatosporales > Streptomycetaceae > Streptomyces > Streptomyces sp. NPDC046821. Next base: position 206,331 of record NZ_JBEYYB010000005.1, read on the forward strand.
AGTAGCGGTCTGTGCTTCAGCGGCGGCCTGTGCCGAGGAACTCGCCTAGCGCGGCGGTCAGTTCGGCCGGGGCGTCCTCCTGGGCGAGGTGACCCGCGCCCTCGATCAGGCGCAGTTCCGCGCCCGGGATCAGCTTCGCCAGCTCGTGCCCCCGGTCGACCGGGATCCAGGTGTCCCGCGTGCCCCAGCAGATCAGGACGGGCAGGTCCAGTTCGCCGTAACGGCCCTGGATCTCGTCCGTGAAGCGCTGGTCGTTCTGCTCGATCTGGCGGTAGAACGCGGGCTGTCCATCCGGTGTGCACCAGGGGGCGGCCAGCCGGTCGAGCGTCGCCGGGTGCAGGCCGCGGTGGCTCGCCGACCTCAGGTACTCGCGTACGAGCGCCTCGTGCAGGGCCGGCGGGAGTGCCGCGAACACGTCCGCGTGGGCGCCGAGGTGGCGATACGTGGGGGAGCCCCACGGTGCGAGCGCCACCGGGTCGACGAGTGCGAGCCGTTCGTAGCGCGCGCCGTGCAGCAGCAGGGCGCGCAGGGCGACACAGCCGCCGAAGTCGTGGGCGACGACGGCGGGTTGGTCCAGGCCCCAGTGGTCGAGCAGCCCGGCCAGCACCTTCGCCTGCGCGGCGAGCGTGACGTCCTGCCCGGGGTGCTTGGCCGAGGCGCCGTATCCGGGCAGGTCCCACACGTACACGCGATACCGGCCGGCGAGCGCGCGGGCCGGGCCGCGCCAGACGTACGAGGAGAACGGGGTGCCGTGGACGAGGACGACGGGCGGCGCGTCCTCCGGTCCGAGCGCGGCCCAGGCGACGTCGCCGGTGGGGCCGGCGTAGGTGCGGTCGAGGGGCCAGTCGGTGGGGGCGGGGGTTGGGGCGGTGGCTGCGGCGGTCGGGGTGGTGTTGGTGGCGGCGGGGCCGGGGTTCCGGTCGGGTGTGGGGTTCCGGGCGGAGGCGTGTGGGTTCCGGTCGGTGGCGTCGCGGTTCCGGTCGGAGTTCATGGCTCCACGCTAGGTGGCCCCCTTCGCCGGTGGGGGTCAGTCCAGCCAGTGCGTTCTGCCGAGGTGGACGAGGCGTAGCTGGCGGGTGGCGAGGTCTATGGCAGCGTCCATGCGGTCCGGCGGGGTCTCCAGGAAGGCGCACGCCGTCGCCAGCATGTGCTGGACGTGGTGCCACGCCAGCATCTCCAGGTCGTCCCGGCTCCAGCCCGCCGACTCGGGGTCCGCGGCCAGCCCCTCGGTCACCTCCTCGGCGAACCGCGCGAGTTGACCGCCGATCGCCTCCCGCACGCGCTGGACCCCGCCGTACCGCTCGCGCGCGATGAAGCGCACGTGGGACGGGTACGTGCGGACGTGGCGGGCGATCAACTCGACTGTCTGCTCGAAGCGTTCCGCGTTGCTCCCCGTCGTGGTCAGCACCGTCGCGATCATCTCGTGCAGGCTCCCCAGCGCCTCCTCGACCAGGGCGACCCCGAGGTCGGCCGTCGAGTCGAAGTGCCGGTAGAACGCCGTCGGCGTGATGCCGACCGCCCGGGTGACCTCGCGCAGTCCGAGGCTCGACAGGCTCTGGTCGCCGAGCAGTTCCAACGCGGCGTCGAGAAGGGCCTGTCGGGTCTTCTGCTTCTGCGCCTGCCGGACACCGGGAGTGTGACTCATGCCATGCAGTTAACACTTGTTCTCTGTATTCCGAAAGCCAGGGTGGGGGCTACACTGAATTTCAGTGAACGGTTGTAATCCCAATGGCCGTCGCGATCATGAGAGGCACTCATGCTGTTCCTCGTAGCCGCCCTCCTTCTGCTGGGCGTCGCACTGGGCTCCGTGGCCCACGCACCGCTTCCCGTCACCCTCGTCGCCGCCGCCGTCATCGGCGTCTGGCTGGTCGTCTTCGCCGTGCGCGAGCGGTCCGCCCGCCGGCGCCACCAGTTCTGATCCATTCATTCATCCATCCAGATCAGGCCCGATGCCTGATCGCTGAGGGGGTACCAGCACCATGCAACTCACCGCAGACATCAGTACGGACACCGAAGCCGACGCGTTTGTAGCCGCCGACGCCCACGTGGCCTCCATCGGCACCGCCGCGAAGTCCGCGCCCGCCCCGCAGGACCGCGCCGCTGCCGAGCCCGAGTCCGCCCCGCAGGCCGGCGCCGCCACGCGTGACGCCGACGGAATGGCCGTCGCCTCGTTCGTCCTCGGGCTGGTCGGACTGCTCGTCTTCAACCTCTTCCTCGGCCCCATCGCCGTCGTGCTCGCCGGAATCGCCCTGTGGCGCGGCACCGGCCGCCGTGGCCGCGCGCTCCTCGGCCTCGGACTCGGCGTGGCCGACCTCGTGGTCCTCGCGTCGTTCGTCGCCGCCGACCACACCGTTTCCTGGAGCCTCGCGGGCTGACGTCCCGCCCCCGCCGCGCAAGCGGACCCCGATGCGGCGCGGACCATCCGCGCCAGGGCTCGTAGAATCGAGCCCACCATGGCTTACCTCGACCACGCCGCGACCACTCCGATGCTCCCGGAGGCCGTCGAGGTGATGACCGCCCAGCTCGCCGTCACCGGCAACGCGTCCTCCCTGCACGCGGCGGGCCGACGCGCCCGACGCACCGTCGAGGAGTCCCGCGAGACCCTCGCCGAGTCTCTCGGCGCCCGCCCCAGCGAGGTCGTCTTCACCTCCGGCGGAACCGAGGCCGACAACCTCGCCGTGAAGGGCCTGTACTGGTCCCGCCGCGACGCCGACCCGGCCCGCACCCGCGTCCTCGCCAGCCCCGTCGAGCACCACGCCGTCCTCGACGCCGTGCACTGGCTCGGTGAGCACGAGGGCGCCACCGTCGAGTACCTGCCCGTCGACCCGTACGGCCGCGTGCACCCGGACGCCCTGCGCGAGGCGATCTCCCGCAACCCCGCCGACGTGGCCCTCGCCACCGTCATGTGGGCCAACAACGAGATCGGCACCATCCAGCCCGTCCGTGAACTCGCCGACGTGGCCGCCGAGTTCGGCGTCCCGCTGCACGCCGACGCCGTCCAGGCCTACGGCCAGCTTCCCGTCGACTTCGCCGCCTCCGGCCTCGCCGCGATGACCGTGTCCGGCCACAAGGTCGGCGGCCCGTACGGCATCGGAGCGCTGCTCCTCGGCCGTGAGTTCACCCCCGTCCCCGTGCTGCACGGCGGCGGGCAGGAGCGGCAGCGCTCCGGCACGCTCGACGTGCCGGCCGTCGCCGCGTTCGCCACCGCCGGACGGCTCGCCGCCGAACGGCAGGAGTGGTTCGCCCGCGAGATCGGCGGCCTGCGCGACACCTTGGCCGACGCCGTGCGCGCCGCCGTCCCCGAGGCGATCCTCGGCGGCGACCCCGCCCCCGGCGGCCGGCTGCCCGCCAACGCCCACTTCACCTTCCCCGGCTGCGAGGGCGACTCGCTGCTCCTGCTCCTGGACGCGCAGGGCATCGAGTGCTCGACCGGCTCCGCGTGCACGGCGGGCGTGGCCCAGCCGAGCCACGTCCTGCTGGCCACCGGCACCGACCCGGACCTCGCCCGCGGCACCCTGCGCTTCTCCCTCGGCCACACCTCGACCCCGGAAGACGTCGAAGCGGTGGCGAAGGCGATCGGCCCGGCGGTGGACCGAGCGCGGACGGCGGGGCTGACGTAGCCGGCCGGCCTTAAGCGGGCTGCCCGCACCTGAACCCCGCACCCCGCCCCGCGCCCCTACGCCTTCGCCGACCCCAGCTCCGCGTGAGCCCGTCTCACCAACCGCATGTACCGGTCCCAGTCCCAGTGCGGGCCCGGGTCGGTGTGGTCCGTGCCGGGGACCTCGACGTGGCCGATGATGTGCTGCCGGTCCACGGGTATCCCGTAACGCCGGCATATCCGGGCCGTGAGCCGCGCCGAGGACGCGTACATGGCGTCCGTGAAGTCGGCCGGGCGGTCCACGAACCCCTCGTGCTCGATGCCCACGCTCCGCTGGTTGAAGTCCCTGTTCCCCGCGTGGAACGCCACGTCCAGCTCGCGGATCATCTGCGCTATGTGCCCGTCCTTGCGCACCACGTAGTGCGCGGCCGCGCCGTGCCACGGGTCCTTGAAGACCTTCAGCGTCCCCTTGTAACTGCCCTGCGTCACATGGATGACCACGCGGTCGATCGTGTAGTCGTCGGGCCGGTCCGCCCGCCGCCAGTTCGCCGCCGCCGCGGCCACCCACTCCGCGCCCTTGTAGTCGACCTCGCCCGGCTTGCGGGGCTTGTCGACGCCCGGCACCTGCCACCACATGTGCGCGAGGTCGCTGCGCGCGAGCACCCCCACGCCCATCGCCGTCGCCGTGCCCCCGACCAGCAGCGCCCGCCGGCTCACCCCACGACCGGCGTCACGCTTCCCACGTCCCCCGGTCTTTCCCCGCGCCTTGCCCCGCGACTTTCCCTCGGCTCCCACGACCGCCCCCGTTCACGTCCTTCGAGATCCACAACGGACACTCGCGGGATTCGGTTCCCGCGGCCCCGTACCCTGTTAGAGCTATGACTTCGCAGACCCCGCAGCCCGCCCCCGCCCCCGCCCCCGCCCGCCCCCTGAGGGTCCTGGCCGCCATGTCGGGCGGCGTGGACTCCGCCGTCGCCGCGGCCCGAGCGGCGGAAGCGGGGCACGACGTGACGGGCGTCCACCTCGCCCTCTCCGCGAACCCGCAGTCCTTCCGCACCGGGGCCCGCGGCTGCTGCACCGTCGAGGACTCCCGCGACGCCCGCCGTGCCGCCGACGTCATCGGCATCCCGTTCTACGTGTGGGACCTCGCCGAGCGCTTCCGCGAGGACGTCGTCGAGGACTTCGTCGCCGAGTACGAGGCCGGACGCACCCCGAACCCCTGCCTGCGCTGCAACGAGAAGATCAAGTTCGCCGCGCTCCTCGACAAGGCGCTCGCCCTCGGCTTCGACGCGGTCGCCACCGGCCACTACGCGCAGGTCATCGAGCACCCGGACGGCACGCGTGAGCTGCACCGCGCCTCCGACATGGCCAAGGACCAGTCGTACGTCCTCGGCGTGCTCGACGACCGGCAGCTCGCGCACGCGCTGTTCCCCCTCGGCGACACGGTCACGACGAAGGACGAGATCCGCGCGGAGGCCGAGCGCCGCGGACTCGCCGTCGCCAAGAAGCCCGACTCGCACGACATCTGCTTCATCGCGGACGGCGACACCCAGGGCTTCCTCGCGAAGCGCCTGGGCAAGGCCGAGGGGGACATCGTCGACGAGTCCGGCGACAAGATCGGCACGCACGAGGGCGCGTACGGGTTCACGATCGGGCAGCGCAAGGGCCTGCGCATCGGCACCCCGGCCCCCGACGGCAAGCCGCGCTACGTCCTGGACATCTCGCCGGTGAACAACACGGTGACGGTCGGCCCCGCCGGCTCCCTCGACGTCACCGCCCTCACGGCGATCAAGCCCCGCTGGTGCGGCACGGCCCCCTCGGGACCCGGCACGTACACGGCGCAGCTGCGCGCCCACGGCGGCGAGACGCCGGTGACGGCCGAGCTGGTCGACGGCACGCTGGAGGTCTCCTTCGAGGAGCCCGTGCGCGGCGTCGCGCCCGGCCAGGCGATCGTGCTGTACGACGGCACGCGCGTGGTCGGTTCGGCGACCATCGCGACGACCACGCGCGCGAAGACGGCCGCCGCGCAGTAACGCGACTCTCTAGAAGCCGGTCAGAGCGTCTCCACCTGGAAGAAGCACAGGTGGTCCTTGATCCGGGCCACCTCCGGCTTCGGGTCCGGGTACGCCCACACCAGGTCGGGGGCGTCCGGCAGGGACCAGTAGGACGCCGTGCCCTTGAAGGGGCAATGCGAGTGCGTGTCGGACTCGGTCAGGAGATCCATGCGGACGTCCTCCGCCGGGATGTAGTAGCGCACGGGGTAGCCGGTCTCGCGCAGCAGCAGCGGACGGGTGCTCTCCGCGAGCACCTGTCCCTCGTGGACGACGCGTACGGAACGGGTGCCCTGCTCGATCGTGATCGTGTGTCCATCAGCCATGTCTGGAACAGCGCGCGCGGGGCCGCGGTTCTTCCCCCGTACGGTAGACGCATGAACATCTGTGTCTTCCTCTCCGCCGCCGACCTCGCCGACCGCTACACCCGTCCCGCCCGTGAGTTCGCCGAGCTGCTCGGCAAGGGCGGGCACACGCTCGTCTGGGGCGGTTCGGAGAGCGGTCTGATGAAGGTCGTCGCGGACGGCGTGCAGGAGACCGGCGGGCGCCTCGTGGGCGTCTCCGTGGAATTCCTCGCGGCGACGGCGCGGGCGAGCGCCGACGAGATGGTGATCGCCCAGGACCTCGCCGAGCGCAAGCGGCTGCTCCTGGAGAAGGCCGACGCCGTCGTGATCATGGTGGGCGGCACCGGCACGCTCGACGAGGCCACCGAGATCCTGGAGCTGAAGAAGCACGGCAAGACCACCAAGCCGGTCGTCCTGCTGAACTCGGCGGGCTTCTACGACGGCCTGAAGGAGCAGTTCCGCCGCATGGAGGACGAGGGCTTCCTGCCGGTGCCGCTGGCCGAACTGGTCTTCTTCGCCGAGGAGCCCGTCGGCGCACTCGCCTACCTGGAGGAATCGGTCGGCACGCGCTGAACCGGTCGGCACGCTCCAGGAGGGCCGGCGGATCGCGGCCGGGGCCCTGGCCCGCCGGACACCCGCTGATGCGATTATGGCCCCTATGGCGACACATGTGATCACCGGGAGCGGATCAGGTATCGGCGCGGCCGTGGCACGCCGTCTGCACGCGCGTGGGGACGAACTCGTCCTCCACGCGCGCGACGCGGCCCGCGCCAAGCAACTCGCGGCCCAGTTCCCGGGTTCGAGCACGCTCGTCGGTGATCTCGCCGACCCGGACAAGCTGTCCTGGGCGTTCTCGCACCAGTCGCTGCCCGACCGGGTGGACTCGCTGCTGCACATCGCGGGCGTCGTCGACCTCGGCCCGGTCGGCGAACTCACCCCCAAGTCGTGGCGCCACCAGATCAACGTGAACCTGATCTCCCCGGCCGAGCTGACCCGGCACTTCCTGCCCCAGCTCCGGCTCGCCAACGGACACGTGGTCTTCGTCAACTCGGGCGCCGGGCTCAGCGCGCACGCCGACTGGTCCGCGTACGCCGCCTCCAAGCACGGACTGAAGGCGCTCGCCGACTCCCTGCGCCAGGAGGAGCACGGCAACGGCGTGCGGGTCACGTCGGTCTACCCGGGGCGCACCGCCAGCGCCATGCAGGTCAAGGTGCACCAGCAGGAGGGCAAGCCGTACGACGCCGCCCGCTGGATCGACCCCGAGTCCGTCGCCACGACGATCGTCATGGCCCTCGACCTGCCGCGCGACGCCGAGATCAACGACCTGACGGTCCGTCCGGGCCGCTGACCGCCGCCACCTGAGGCCCGCCCGAGAGGCGTTACGTACGCTTCGCGGGTGAGCGAAAACAGCAAGTTCAGCCCGGGGCCCGCCACCGGGGTCGGATCGATGCCCGGCGGCGACGCCCGCGAGGCCGCCAAGACGGTCACCGGCAGCGTCGAGGACTTCCCCCACCTGGCGGAACTGCCCGCGCGCGGCCCCGGCGCCGACATGATCGGCCGGACCACCGGACTGCTCGTCGAGCTGTACGCGCGCGTGGAGCCCAGCGGCTGGCGCCTCGGGGACCGGCCCGGACGCGACACCCGGCGGGCCCGCTCCTGGATGGGCGAGGACCTGGACGCCCTTGAGGAGTTCACCCAGGGCTACGAGGGCCTCCTCAAGGTGCAGGCCGTCGGGCCCTGGACGCTCGCCGCCGCCCTCGAACTGCGCAACGGCGAGGCCGCCCTCTCCGACCAGGGCGCCTGCCGCGACCTCGCCGGCTCACTCGCCGAGGGCCTGCGCCTCCACCTCGACGACGTGCGCCGCCGCGTTCCCGGCGCCCAGGTCGTGCTCCAGCTCGACGAACCGTCCCTGATCGCCGTCCTGCGCGGCCAGGTGAAGACCGCGAGCGGCTATCGCACCCACCGCGCCGTCGACCGCCAGCTCGTCGAGAGCACGCTCCGCGACGTCCGGGCCGTCCACGACGGACCCGTCGTCGTGCATTCCTGCGCCCCCGACGTCCCGTTCGCACTGCTGCGCCGGGCGGGCGCCGACGCGATCTCCTTCGACTGGTCGCTGCTCACCGAGCGTGACGACGACGCGATCGGCGAGGCTGTCGAGGCCGGCACGCGGCTCTTCGCCGGTGTCGTGCCCGGCACCGACACCGCATTGTCAGACCCTGCCGGTAGCGTCATGGGGGTCAGGACGCTGTGGCGCAGGCTGGGGCTGAATCCCGGCTCCCTCGCGGAGTCGGTCACGCTCACGCCGTCGTGCGGCCTCGCGGGGGCTTCTCCCGCGTACGCGCGCGCCGCGCTCGCCCACTGCGTCCGGGCGGCGCGTTCACTCGCGGACAACCCGGAGTGACGGGCAGGGGATTGCACAGGGACGAACGGGAGGACGAGACGGTGGCCGGCGAACAGCAGCACGCACAGCCCGCAGAGGTGCCCGCGACGGCACGGGAGCAGCACGCGCAGCTCGCCGACCAGATCGAGGAGCACCGTTTCCGGTACTACGTGAAGGACCAGCCGGTCGTCAGCGACGGCGAGTTCGACAAACTCCTGCGCTCCCTGGAGGCGCTGGAGGAGCAGTATCCGGAGCTGCGCACGCCCGACTCGCCGACCCAGAAGGTCGCGGGCGCGTACGCGACGGAGTTCACGGCCGTCGAGCACCGCGAGCGGATGCTCTCCCTCGACAACGCCTTCGACGACGCAGAGTTGGCCGCCTGGGCCGAGCGCGTCTCCAAGGACGTCGGCACGACCCCGCACCACTTCCTGTGCGAGCTCAAGATCGACGGCCTCGCGGTCAACCTCACGTACGAGGACGGCCGGCTCACGCGCGCGGCGACGCGCGGCGACGGCCGCACCGGCGAGGACATCACGCCGAACGTGCGGACGATCGCCGAGATCCCGCACCGCCTCAAGGGCGACCGCATCCCCTCCCTCGTGGAGATCCGCGGCGAGGTCTTCTTCCCCATGGAGGCCTTCGAGGAGCTGAACGCCCGCCTGGTCGAGGCCGGCGACAAGCCCTTCGCCAACCCGCGCAACGCGGCGGCGGGTTCGCTCCGCCAGAAGGACCCCCGCGTCACCGCGACCCGCCCGCTCCACATGGTCGTGCACGGCATCGGCGCCCGCGACGGCTTCGACATCGACCGCCTCTCCCACGCCTACGACCTACTGCGCGAATGGGGCCTGCCCACCGCCCGGCACAACAGGGTGGTCGAAGACCTCGACGGCGTACGGGAGTTCATCGCGTACTACGGGGCGAACCGGCACTCCGTGGAGCACGAGATCGACGGCACCGTCGTCAAGCTCGACGAGATCCCGCTCCAGGGCCGCCTCGGCTCCACGTCGCGCGCCCCGCGCTGGGCCATCGCCTGGAAGTACCCGCCGGAAGAGGTCAACACCAAGCTGGTGAACATCCGGGTGGGCGTCGGCCGCACCGGCCGCGTCACTCCGTATGCGCAGGTCGAGCCGGTCACGGTGGCCGGCTCCGAGGTCGAGTTCGCGACCCTGCACAACCAGGACGTCGTCAAGAAGAAGGGCGTCCTCATCGGGGACACCGTCGTCCTGCGCAAGGCCGGCGACGTCATCCCGGAGATCCTCGGCCCCGTCGCCGACCTGCGCGACGGCACTGAGCGCGAGTTCGTGATGCCCGCCGAGTGCCCCGAGTGCGGCACCCCGCTGCGGGCCATGAAGGAGGGCGACATCGACCTCCGCTGCCCCAACGCCCGGTCCTGCCCGGCCCAGTTGCGCGAGCGACTCTTCTACCTCGCGGGCCGCAAGTCCCTCGACATCGAGAACTTCGGCTATGTCGCGGCGGCCGCCCTCACCAAGCCCCTGGAGCCCGCCGAGCCGCCGCTCGCCGACGAGGGCGACCTCTTCGACCTGACGATCGAGCAGCTCCTGCCCATCAAGGCCTACGTCCTCGACCAGGACAGCGGGCTGCCCAAGCGGGACCCGAAGACCGGCGAGGAGAAGATCGCCACGGTCTTCGCCAACCAGCAGGGCGAGCCCCGGAAGAACGCCCTGTCGATGCTGGAGAACATCGCGGCGGCCAAGGACCGGCCGCTCGCGCGCGTGCTGACCGGTCTGTCCATCCGCCATGTGGGTCCCGTCGCTGCGGAGGCGCTGGCCCGCGAGTTCCGCTCCATCGACCGCATCGAGCAGGCCACCGAGGAGGAGCTCGCCGCCACGGAGGGCGTCGGGCCGATCATCGCCGCCTCGCTCAAGCAGTGGTTCGAGGAGGACTGGCACCGGGAGATCCTGCGCAAGTGGCGGGCCGCCGGGGTCCGCACGGAGGAGGAGGGCGCCGGCGAGGAACAGGGCCCGCGTCCGCTCGAAGGCCTCACCGTCGTCGTCACCGGAACGCTGGAGCACCACACGCGTGACGGTGCGAAAGAAGCGCTGCAGAGCAGAGGCGCCAAGGTGACCGGTTCGGTTTCGAAGAAGACCTCCTTCGTCGTGGTCGGTGACAATCCGGGATCGAAATACGACAAGGCGATGCAGCTGAAGGTTCCCGTTCTGAACGAGGACGGCTTCGCCGTCCTGCTCGAACAGGGCCCGGAAGCCGCCGCCGAGGCCGCTCTTCCGACCGAGGAGTAGGGGTTGAAGGCCACCCGTTCAGCGCATACCAGATAGATACGGGTGGCTGGGGCGCATTCGGGCAACCGTGGTCGACGGCTGCCCCTGGAAGCCTTCGGCGGCCTAATGTTGACGGAACGAGGACGCGATACCTGACGGAAGTCGTCCGCATCGGATCGCGTGGCGTGAGGCACCGCCGGCTGTGAGAGGGACGGGAATGGAACCGACCGAGAGCGCCGCTCCGGACTCACGGCTGCGCACGGGGTGGCGCGTGTGGCGAGGCACGGGCAGCACGGCCTCCGCCGTGCGCGCCGTCCTGGGAACCGACGGGGCCGCCCCGGACAAGGACTTGACGGACGACGGCCCGCGCGACGACGTGCGCGGCGAAGCACGTGGCCGCGCCATACGCGGCGAGGCACGTGACGGTCAGCCGGACCGGCGCGGCTGGTGGCGCGACCTCCTCGGACTCCCCGGCACGGGACGGACCGGCGACAGAGACTCCGCGGCACCGGGCAGGGGCGGATGGCCGGGCGCCGTGCCCGGATCCGGAGCGCACGCCCCGGGCTGGCCCGCGGCCGGGCGCAACGGCGGAGCCGGGATCGGCGCGTACGGCGTCCCCAGCTCCGGTCCGAACGACGCAGGCGGAGCGAGCGCCTACGGCTCCTTCGGAGCGGCGGTGAGCAGCGGCACCGGCTGGACCGGGGCCGTCGCTGACGGCCGGTCCGACAGCGCTGCGGGCATGAGCGGCTGGCCGCGCCGGCCCGCAGCACCCGGCACGTACGGGGCGTTCGGCGCGAGCGGGGACGGCCCCGTACGCGCCTGGCTCGCCACGCTGCCCCTGCTGCCGCTCGGCATCGTCGCCGTCGCCTCCGCCGTCCTCGGCACCGGCTTCTACCGCGCCTTCGTCGGCGACCACGCCCTCTTCCCGGCCGGCGCCGCCGGCTGGTCCCTCGCCGTCCTGACCGGCATCATCGTCGGCCACCTCGTCGCCCTCGGCCGCGACCGCTGGTGGGGCGGCACGGGCTCCGGCGCGGCGTTAACGCTGGCGGTCCTGCTGCTCTACGGCTGGGTGCCCGCCGGCATGGTCAGCATCACCGTCGTCGTCCTCGTCGGCATCGCCCGAAGGCACCGCTGGCGCCAGGGCGTCCTGCACGGCTCCGTCGACATCATCGGCATCGCCGCGGGCGCCCTCGTCCTCGCCGCGTTCGGCCAGGTCCCGTCCGTAGAGTCCCCCTGGCAGCCGCACACTTGGACGTTCCTCAGCGCCCCCGAGGTCGCCCTCGTAGCGGGCGTCTACCTCGCGGTCACCCGGATGCTGCTCTGGTACGTCCACGCGCCGCGCACCTCAGGGCTGCCCACCGTCGCCCGCACCGCACTCGTCCGGCAGGGCCTCGTCGCCGTGGCGCTGCTCGGCATCGCGCCGCTGATCTGCGTCGTCGCCGTCGCGCTGCCGATCCTGCTGCCGCTGTTCGCCGTCCCGCTCATCGCGCTCGACTCGACGCTGTGGATCGCGCGGGCCCGCGCCGAGGAGCAGCTGCGCGACCCGCTCACCGGCCTGCCCAACCGCCAGTGGCTCCTGGAGCGCACCTGGTCCGCGCTCGACGACGCCGAGCGGATCGGCGCCCGCAGCGCCCTCATCCTGATCGACCTCGACCGCTTCCGCGCGGTCAACGACACCCTCGGCCACCTCGCCGGTGACCGCCTCCTGCTCCAGATAGCCGAGCGGCTCGAACTGGCACTGCCGCGCGGCGCGGAGGCAGCGCGGCTCGGCGGCGACGAGTTCGCCGTACTGCTGCCCGTCGTCGACTCCACGACGTCCGCCACCCGCGTGGCCCGGATGCTGGTCGGTGCCCTCGGCTCCCCGCTCGACCTGGACGGACTCACCCTCGTCCTGGAGGCCAGCGCCGGGCTCGCCGTCTTCCCCGACCACGCGCTCGACGCCGAAGGACTGCTGCGCCGCGCCGATGTCGCCATGTACCAGGCGAAGCGGGACCGCACCGGCGTCGAGGTCTACGAGTCGAAGCGGGACTCCAACACTCCCGACCGGCTCGGCCTCCTCGGCGACCTGCGCCGCGCGCTCGACGCCGGCGAGGTGGAGCTGCACTACCAGCCGAAGGTCCGCTTCGACGGACAGGTCGCCGGCCTCGAAGCACTCGTGCGCTGGGTGCACCCCGAGCGGGGGAAGGTGCCGCCGGACGAGTTCATCGCCATCGCCGAGTCCTCCGGACTCATGCCCCATCTGACCGAGTACGTCCTGGAGACGGCGCTCGCGCAGGTCGCCCGCTGGCGCGCCCAGGGCCTTCGTGTCCCCGTCGCGGTGAACGTGTCGCCGCGTGACGTGCACACCCCCGGCTTCGCCGGAGCGGTCGCCGCGCGGCTCGCCCGGCACGGCGTCCCCCCGGGCGCCCTGCAACTGGAGATAACCGAGCACGTCCTGCTCGAAGACCCCCAGCGCGCGGCCGACACGCTCGCCGGGCTCACCGGGCACGGCGTGAAGATGTCCCTCGACGACTTCGGCACCGGCTACTCCTCGCTGGTCCACCTGCGCCGCCTCCCCGTCAGCGAACTGAAGATCGACCGCTCGTTCGTGGCCCGTCTCGCCGTCGACACCGAGGACGCGGAGATCGTCCGCTGCACCGTCGACCTGGCGCACTCGCTCGGCCTGCTCGTCGTCGCCGAAGGAGTCGAGGACGACGAGACCTGGGAACGTCTGCGCGACCTGGGGTGCGACGCGGTGCAGGGCTGGCTGGTCGCCGCCGCGATGCCGCCCGAGGAGACGACGGCGTGGCTGCGGGCCCGCGGGTCCCGGGGCTGGCAGAGGCCCTCCGTCCTCGCGGCCGAGGCCGAGGACCAGTGCTCCGGCCGGACGGCCAATTAGCCGTACCCGATCAGCCTGCCGACGAGCCGCACCCCGGGGTGGGGACGCCCGTACGGGAAACCGTTGAAAAGGAACGGTGCCGGGCCCCCTAAGATTGGGCGCACACCATAACTGACTCACCCCAGAGGATCTCTGCATGCCTGGCATCACGCGCGAGGAGGTCGCACACCTCGCACGGCTGGCGCGTCTGGAGCTGAAGGACGAAGAGCTCGACCACTTCGCCGGACAGCTCGACGACATCATCGGCGCGGTCGCCCGCGTCTCGGAGGTCGCCGACCAAGACGTCCCGCCGACCTCTCACCCGCTGCCGCTGACCAACGTCATGCGGGCGGACGAGGTTCGTCCGTCGCTCACCCCCGCGCAGGCGCTCTCCGGCGCCCCGGCCCAGGAACAGCAGCGTTTCAAGGTGCCGCAGATCCTGGGGGAGGACTAATCACCATGACGGACAGCCACATCATCAAGCTCACCGCCGCCGAGATCGCGTCGAAGATCGCCTCCGGCGAGCTCACGGCCGTCGAGGTCACCGAGGCCCACCTGGCCCGGATCGAGGCCGTCGACGAGAAGGTGCACGCCTTCCTGCACGTCGACCGTGAGGGCGCCCTCGCGCAGGCCCGCGCCGTCGACGCCAAGCGCGCCGCGGGCGAGAAGCTCGGCCCGCTGGCCGGCGTACCGCTCGCGCTGAAGGACATCTTCACCACCGAGGGCGTGCCGACCACCGTCGGCTCCAAGATCCTCGAGGGCTGGATCCCGCCGTACGACGCCACCCTGACGCGCAAGCTGAAGGAGGCCGACGTCGTCATCCTCGGCAAGACCAACATGGACGAGTTCGCCATGGGGTCCTCCACCGAGAACAGCGCGTACGGCCCGACCGGGAACCCGTGGGACCTCACCCGTATCCCCGGCGGCTCCGGCGGCGGCTCCTCCGCGGCCCTCGCCGCGTACGAGGCCCCCCTCGCCATCGGCACGGACACCGGCGGCTCCATCCGCCAGCCCGCGGCCGTCACCGGCACCGTCGGCGTCAAGCCGACGTACGGCGGCGTCTCCCGCTACGGCATGGTGGCGTTCTCCAGCTCCCTCGACCAGGGCGGCCCCTGCGCCCGTACGGTCCTGGACGCGGCCCTGCTGCACGAGGTCATCGCCGGGCACGACCCGCTCGACTCGACGTCGATCGACGCGCCGGTCCCGCCGGTCGTCGAGGCGGCTCGCAACGGCTCGGTCGCCGGTATGCGCGTCGGCGTCGTCAAGCAGTTCGCCGGCGAGGGCTACCAGGCCGGCGTCGTCCAGCGCTTCAACGAGTCGGTCGAGCTGCTCAAGTCGCTCGGCGCCGAGATCGTCGAGCTGGACTGCCCGAGCTTCGACCTCGCCCTGTCGGCGTACTACCTGATCGCGCCGTCCGAGTGCTCCTCGAACCTCGCGCGCTTCGACGCCATGCGCTACGGCCTGCGCGTCGGCGACGACGGCACGAAGTCCGCCGAGGACGTCACCGCCCTCACCCGTGAGGCCGGCTTCGGCGACGAGGTCAAGCGCCGCGTCATCCTCGGCACGTACGCGCTCAGCTCCGGCTACTACGACGCGTACTACGGCAGCGCCCAGAAGGTCCGCACCCTGATCACCCAGGAGTTCGAGCGCGCCTTCGAGCAGGTCGACGTGATCGTGTCGCCGACGACGCCCACCACCGCCTTCCCGATCGGTGAGCGCACCGACGACCCGATGGCGATGTACCTGGCCGACGTGTGCACGATCCCGACCAACCTCGCGGGCAACGCCGCGATGTCCCTGCCCTGCGGCCTCGCGCCGGAGGACGGCCTGCCGGTCGGCCTGCAGATCATCGCCCCGGCCATGAAGGACGAGCGCCTCTACAAGGTCGGCGCTGCCGTCGAGGCCGCCTTCGTGGAAAAGTGGGGTCACCCGCTGATCGAGGAGGCTCCGTCGCTGTGAGTGCCGTGGCAAAGAAGGCCAAGAACTTCAAGAAGTCCAAGACCGGCGTGTACATGTCGCTGGCGAGCACCGCTTTCGGCGCCATCGGCGTCGCGAAGCAGGCCAAGCTGGCCCGCCACGAGCACGACACCCTGCGGCTCGTCGACGCCGCGGTGTCCGCCGCCGCCATCGTTACCGGCCTGGCGATCCTCTACCGGGAGCTGAAGCGCCTGGGCGACGACGACGTCCTGCTGGGCTGAGAGGGAAAGTCTCACCGTGACCGTCACTGAACTGATGTCGTACGACGCGGCACTCGCGACGTACGACCCCGTCATGGGCCTCGAGGTCCATGTCGAACTGGGTACGAAGACCAAGATGTTCTGCGGGTGCTCCACCGAGCTGGGCGCCGAGCCCAACTCGCAGACGTGCCCCACCTGTCTCGGCCTGCCCGGCTCGCTCCCGGTCGTCAACGCGATCGGCGTCGAGTCCGCCATCAAGATCGGCCTCGCGCTCAACTGCGAGATCGCCGAGTGGTGCCGCTTCGCCCGGAAGAACTATTTCTATCCGGACATGCCGAAGAACTTCCAGACCTCCCAGTACGACGAGCCCATCGCCTTCAACGGCTACCTCGACGTACAGCTGGAGGACGGCGAGGTCTTCCGCGTGGAGATCGAGCGCGCCCACATGGAGGAGGACACCGGCAAGTCGACGCACGTCGGCGGTGCCACCGGCCGCATCCAGGGTGCCTCGCACTCGCTGCTCGACTACAACCGCGCCGGCATCCCCCTCATCGAGATCGTCACCAAGCCGATCGAGGGCGCCGGCGAGCGCGCGCCGGAGGTCGCCAAGGCCTACGTCGCCGAGCTGCGCGAGGTCATCAAGGCGCTCGACGTCTCCGAGGCCCGCATGGACAAGGGCCAGATGCGCTGCGACGTGAACCTGTCGCTCCGCCCGAACGGGACCAAGGAGTTCGGTACCCGCAGCGAGACGAAGAACGTCAACTCGCTGCGTTCCGTCGAGCGCGCCGCCCGCTTCGAGATCCAGCGCCACGCGGCCGTCCTGTCGTCCGGCGGCACGATCATCCAGGAGACCCGTCACTTCCACGAGGAGGACGGCTCCACCACGTCGGGCCGCATCAAGGACAACGCCGAGGACTACCGCTACTTCCCCGAGCCGGACCTGGTGCCCGTGGCGCCGGCCCGCGCGTGGGTGGAGGAGCTGCGCTCCGGGCTGCCCGAGATGCCGCGCGTGCGCCGCAACCGCCTCCGCGAGGAGTGGGGCGTCAGCGAGCACGACATGCAGTCGATCCTCAACGCGGGCGCGGTCGACCCGATCGTCGCCACGATCGAGGCCGGCGCGGACTCCGTCTCGGCCCGCAAGTGGTGGATGGGCGAACTCGCCCGTAACGCCAACGAGTCGGGCAAGGCGCTCGACGAGCTGCCGATCACCCCGGCGCAGGTCGCCCGGGTCGCGGCGCTCGTCGCGGCCGGCGACCTCAACGACAAGCTGGCGCGCCAGGTCATCGAGGGTGTCCTCGCGGGCGAGGGCGACCCGGACGCGGTCGTCGAGAAGCGCGGCCTGAAGGTCGTCTCGGACGAGGGTGCGCTCGGCGCGGCCGTCGACGAGGCGATCGCCGGCAACGCCGGTATCGCCGACAAGATTCGCGGCGGCAAGATCCAGGCGGTCGGTGCGCTGGTGGGTGCGGTCATGAAGGCGACCCGGGGTCAGGCAGACGCCGCGCGCGTCAAGGAACTGATTCTCGAGAAGCTGGGCGTCAGCGAGGGCTGAGGCGGGTGGTTCGGGGGCTCCGCCCCCGGACCCCGCGTTCTTTGGCCTCAAACGCCGGCCGGGCTGGAATGCAGCCCGGCCGGCGTTTTGCGTGTCAACGGGAGATCTCCCGGCCGGCAGTTGGACCTTTGTCACAGACGCTTGGATGTTTGGGTTTCGGCCGGTTCATGTACTTCCGCGGGACATCTGGCGTGGTTAGCGTCCGGCTGAAACCAGCCAATGGGTCGTAGCAAGACCATTACGCGCGGAGGTCCCGTGTCCCCGGAAATATCCCGCAGACGTCTGATGGCCATCGGCGGTGGCGCGCTCGGCGTGGCCGCCGTCGGATCGTTCCTGCCGCCCTCCCTCCAGGAGGCGCTCGCGCAGGAGGCCCCGACGGGCGGGCTCGACGCGATCAAGCACGTCGTCGTCCTCATGCAGGAGAACCGGTCCTTCGACCACTACTTCGGCACCCTGCGCGGTGTCCGCGGCTTCGGCGACCGTAACGCCGTCCGACTGCCCAGTGGCAAGAGCGTGTTCGAGCAGCCGGGGCCCCTGCGGACCGTCATGCCGTTCCCCGTCCGGGAGGCCGCCGCGACGCAGAAGAAGGACCTCCAGTACATCGGCGCCCTCGACCACTCCTGGAGCGGCGGCGCCAAGGCCTGGCACGACGGCTGGATGGACGGCTGGATCAGCGCCAAGACCGCGGCCACGATGGCGTACTACACGCGCGAGGACATCCCTCTGCACTACGAGCTCGCCGACACCTTCACCGTCTGCGACGCCTACCACTCGTCCATCCACTCCTCGACGAGCCCCAACCGCAACCACCTGTGGAGCGGCAAGACCGGCTTCGAGGCCAACGGCAACCGCGCTGTCGGCAACGACGCCTACTCCGAGGGCACGCACCCCGGCTACAGCTGGGGCACGTACGCCGAGCGCCTGGAGCAGGCGGGCGTCAGCTGGCAGACGTACACGGAGTGGGAGAACTTCACCGACAACCAGATCGAGTTCTTCACCACCTTCAAGGCCATCGCCCGCAAGGTGCTCGACGGGACCGGCCTCACGTACATGGAGGCCTTCTACGCCAAGGTGCGCGCCGCGAAGGACGACGCCGCGCGCGCCACGCTCCTCGCGACCCTGGAGAGCGGCGTCGCGAAGCTGAGCGCGGGGGAGCGGTCGCTGTTCGACCGGGCGCTGCGGCGCGTGCCCACCGGCAAGCTCGCCGACACGTTCGCGCAGGACGTGGCCTCCGGCAAGCTCGCCCGGGTCTCCTACCTGGTGCCCTCGGCGGTCGACTCCGAGCACCCCTCCGTCTCGTCGCCCATCCACAGCGCGACCATCGTCTACAAGGTCCTCGACGCGCTCGCCTCGAACCCCGACGTGTGGAAGCACACCGCCGTCTTCATCAACTACGACGAGAACGACGGCTTCTTCGACCACGTGCCGCCGCCCGTCCCCGGCCCGGACAACACCGAGGAGCGCTGGAAGGGCCTGCCCACCGGGCTCGGCGCGCGCGTGCCGATGCTGGTCGTGTCGCCGTGGACCGTCGGCGGGTACGTCTGTTCGGAGGTCTTCGACCACACGTCCGTGATCCAGTTCCTGGAGCACTGGACCGGGGTCCGCGAGCCCAACATCAGTGACTGGCGCCGCCAGGTCACCGGCGACCTCACCGGCGCCTTCGACTTCACCCGCGCCCAGCGCCGCCCCGACATCCAACAGCCCGGCGCCATCCCGCCGTTCAGCGGCCGCTGGGCCCCGCAGCCGCCCGCGCAGCAGACGATGCCCGAGCAGGAGCCCGGCACCCGGCCCGCCCGCGCGCTCCCGTACCAGCCCGACGCGGACGCCTCCGAGACCGCGTCCGGCCTCACCGTGCGGCTCACGAACACCGGCAGCTCCAGCGTCCACTTCGCCCTCCAGCCGTACGCGGGCGAGTTCGCGATCCCGCAGCACCAGGACGTCGTCCGCGACGGAACATGGAACGTGCCGGTCCAGGGCGGCGCGTACGACTTCGTGGTGACGGGACCGAACGGGTTCCGGCGCGAGTTCGCCGGGCGGACCGGCGTGGGCGCCGAGGTGACCTCGGTCGTCGACGCACGCGCGCGTGTCGTGCGGCTCAAGGTACGCAACACGGGCGGTCAGCCACTCGACTTCGCGGTGACCACGCTCGCGTACGGGAAGCTCCCGGACCGGACCGTGACCGTGAAGCCCGGCCGGACGGTGACCGTCGTCCACGAGACGGCCGACGCCCACGGCTGGTACGACGTCCAGGTCACCGCCGGACCCGAAGGGGCCTTCCGGCGGCGCCTGATGGGGCACATCGAGAACGGGAGTGTGAGCGTCTCCGGCTGACGCTCGCCGATCACGTGCGGGCCTGAACCGGGCCGGGCCGCGCGGGAGTTCACATAAGGAAGTTGTGAACTCCCGTGCGGCTCTGACGTGCGCTTCAGCACCTGTGAGTAAGCCCACGAAAGCGACAAACGATCTCTTCATGCTGTAAGAGTGTTTTGCCATTGCTCAAGTGTTCTTTGCGGGTTTTTCCCGATAAAGATCCACAATCCATCCAGGAGCGCGTTTCGTGGCAGCACTCGCCCGCTGGTGTGCCAGGCACCGCCTCGTCGTCGTCCTCCTGTGGCTCCTCGCTCTCGGCGGCACCAGCGCGGCAGCGGCCGTGGCGGGATCCGCGTACTCGAACGACTACGAGGCACCCGGCACCGAGTCGGGACGCGCCACCCAGCTCCTGAACGCAGGCTTCCCCGGCCTCGGCGGCGACAGCGACACCGTCGTCTGGCACACCGACGGCAGCATGGTCCGCGCCGCCGACGTCAAACAGCGCATGACCCAGACGCTCGGCAAGATCGAGCACCTCCCCGGCGTCGCCGCCGTCGCGAGCCCGTACGACGCCCAGGGCGCGGCCCAGATCAGCTCGGACGGACGCACCGCCTACGCCACGGTCACCTTCGACCACCAGTCCAGCGACATCCCCAAGGCCGACGCCAAGCGCTTCGTCGACACCGCCAAGGCCGCCGAGCGGGGCGGCCCCGACGGGCTACGCGTGGAACTCGGCGGCAGCGCCGTCGCCCTCACCGAGTCGTCCGGCGGCCACCTCTCCGAGATCGTCGGCGTCGTCGTCGCCGCGGTCGTCCTGCTGCTCGCCTTCGGCTCCCTCGCCGCCAGCGCCCTGCCCATCGCCACGGCCCTGGTCAGCGTCGGCACCGCCGCCTCCGGCATCGTGCTCCTCGGACACGTCATGACCGTCGCCGACTTCGCCCCGATGCTCGGGATGCTCGTCGGCCTCGGCGTGGGCATCGACTACGCGCTGTTCATCGTGACCCGGCACCGGCGCGGCCTGAAACAGGGCCTCTCTGTGGACGAGGCCGCGGAACGCGCCGTCGCCACCACCGGCCGCGCCGTCGTCTTCGCCGGAGCCACCGTCTGCATCGCGCTCCTCGGGATGCTCATGCTGCGGCTCAGCTTCCTCAACGGCGTCGCGATCGCCGCGTCCCTGACCGTGCTGCTCACCGTCGCCGCGTCCGTGACCCTGCTGCCCGCGCTCCTGTCCTTCATCGGTCTACGCGCGCTCAGCAAGCGCCAGCGGCGCAGGCTCGCGGAACACGGGCCCGAACCGGAGCTGCCGACCGGGCTCGCCGCCCGCTGGGCCGCCTTCGTGGAGCGCCACCCACGCCTGCTCGGCGGCCTCGCCGTCGCCGTGATCGCGGTGCTCTCCGTCCCCACGTTCTTCCTCCACCTCGGCACGTCCGACCAGGGCAACAACGCGTCGTCGACCACCACCCGGCAGGCCTACGACCTGCTCGCCACCGGCTTCGGGCCGGGCGTCAACGGCCCACTGACCCTCGTCACGCCCATAGACGGCGCCGGCGACCACGTCGCCGTGAGCCAGCTGGAGTCCAGGCTCACCTCCGTCCAGGGCGTCACCTCCGTCAGCCCGGCGACGTACGACGAGGCGGGCACCACCGCCTACCTGACCGTCGTACCGGACTCCGCGCCCCAGTCCCAGAAGACCAGCGAACTCGTCGACCGGCTACGCACCGAGGTCATCCCGCCCGTCGAGAAGGGCACGCACCTCGACGTCCAGGTCGGCGGCGTCACCGCCAGCTACGACGACTTCGCCGCCGTCATCGTGGGCAAGCTGCCGCTCTTCGTGGGCGTCGTCATCGGCCTCGGCTGCCTGCTGCTGCTCCTGGCGTTCCGCTCGATCGGCATCCCCCTCAAGGCCGCCGCGATGAACGTCGCCGCCGTCGCCTCCGCCTTCGGCGTCGTCGTCGCGATCTTCCAGTGGGGCTGGGGCACCGACATGCTGGGCCTCGGCAGCGCCGGCCCGATCGAACCGTTCCTCCCCGTGATCATGGTCTCGGTCCTCTTCGGCCTGTCCATGGACTACCAGGTGTTCCTGGTCAGCCGCATGTACGAGGAGTGGCTGGAGACCCGCGACAACCGGCGGGCCGTCCGCGTCGGCCTCGCCGAGACGAGCCGCGTCATCAACTCCGCGGCCGTCATCATGATCTCCGTCTTCCTCGCCTTCGTCCTCAGCGGCGACCGCGTGATCGCGATGTTCGGCATCGCGCTCGCCGCCGCCGTCGCCCTCGACGCGTTCGTCCTCCGGACGCTGCTGGTCCCCGCCCTCATGCACCTGCTCGGGCGCGGCAACTGGTGGCTGCCCAAGTGGCTCGACCGCCGTCTCCCGCGCATCAGCATCGAGCCGCCCGAGACCCGCCCGGCCTATGAAACGATCCCGGTACCGCGCCGCCCGGACCCGGACGACGCACTCCTGGTCTCTCTGCTGAAGGCCGACGTCGAAGAACGGACACACGATGTACGCGATCTCCCTGGGTGACGACGGCGCGGAGCTGCGGCCGCTGGAGCCCTGGCACGCCGAGCAGTTCCTGGCCCACCTGGATCGCGGGCGCGAGTTCATCGGGCAGCACATCGCCTTCGGCGCGAACGTGAAGGACGCCGAGTCGGCCCGCGCCCTCATCCGCTCCTACGCCGAGAAGCGCGCCGCCGACAGCGGCAGCCTGCACGGGCTCTGGCTCGACGGAACCCTCGTCGGCGGCGTCCTCTTCCGCACCTTCGACGCGGAGGGCGGCACCTGCGAGGTCGGCTGCTGGCTCGAACCGGGGGCCTCCGGCCGGGGCCTGGTCACACGCGCGATGCGGGTCCTGATCGACTGGGCGATCCACGTACGCGGCATCCGCCGCGTGGAATGGGTCGCTTCATCGGAAAACGAGGCAAGCCTGAATGTGGCCCGCCGCCTGGGGATGCAGCGGGACGGGGTGCTGCGAGAGGCGGGGTCTTATCGGGGGCGGCGACAGGATCTTGAGGTTTGGTCGGTGCTGGCGGGGGAGTGGGGGACGGGGGTGTAAGGGGGGCTTGGCTTCTGGAGTGGGGGTTTGAAGGTCGGGGCTGGGCCTGAGGGGTGCTCGGGTCCTTGGGCGAGGCCATCTGGGGCGCGGGGGCTTGCAGGTGCGGCTTTTGGATGGGGCGCGGGCGCTTGAGGGGCTTGGGGTTTTTGGGCTAGGCGCAAGTTCTTGACGGGCGGGCCGGATATTCGGTGGTGCGTGGGCGCTCTCCGGGGCAGGGCCTTGGCGCGGGGCTCTTGCGCAGGGGGCGGGGTTTTGACGGGCGAGCCCCGACCCGTGTCGTGACCTGGGGCGATGGCGTCGCCGGGCCGTGGCAGGGTGCTGGAGCGTGCCGTGCGACTGGGGCCCGTGACCGGGAACTTTTCGGGGGTCGGGCCCGTTGCGAGGGCGACTTGATCATTTGCGGTGCCGTGCGACGGTCGGGCCGTCGTCGGGGGAAGCGAGCAAACTCATGGCCATGGTGGGCCTTTTCTGGATAGCCGAGGGCGACGTGTACGTGGGCGCCAAGCCCTCCGGTCTGGCACCCGGGGTGCGCCTGACCTCCGAAGGCGTGCTGGGCCTCGGCGACCGGCAGTCCGCCCTCTACCCGTGGGAGGACGTGACCTCCCTGACCGTGACCGACGTCCCCGTGAAGTCCCTGATGCGGCAGGCCGCCGTGGTCAAGGATCTGGCCCTGGGCACGGTGAAGCAGCTCGCCATGCCGGTGGGCACCGGCATGGTGGAGGCGGCCCCGCCGACGATGACGGTGCGCGTCGCATCGTCCGGCCGGGAGCACGACCTGGACGCCTACGTCGCCGCGGCCGTCGGCTACCCCCAGACCGAGGTCGACCTCTCCCGCACCCTCCTGTCCCGCCTCACCGAAGGTGCCGCGACGATGGAGACCACCCTTGCGGCCATGTCCGACTGGGGCCGCTCCTGGCAGGGCGGAGCACCCCGTGCCGCCGAACGGGAACGGCTGCTGCAGACCTGGGTCGGCTAGGAGCCCCCTACACACACCAGCAGGCGCTCCCACCTCATGCGGACCGAATGCCGACGCGGTCGGCCCTCTCGAGGGGCGATCCGTCGGGCGCCTGCCTAGCGTGGCCCCGTGAGCGAACAGGCATCCGACGCCGCGACCGGCACCCGGCGCAGCGCGAAGCACGGCTGGGCCGCCGCGCTCGTGGCCGTGCTCGGCGGGTTCGTGGCCATGGTGGTCATGGCCTCCCTCGGCCTCTGGGCCGCCGGCGCGACCGGACTCCCCGGGAACGCCTTCCCCCGCGTGGTCGCCGCCGTCGTGGTGATGGCGGCCTGCGGCTCCGTCGACTTCACCGGAAACGCCGGCGAGCTCGCCCGAACCCACGCCGACATCTCGGCCCTGCCCCTCTCCGTGACCCTCGCCGGCGCCCTGGTGATCGCGGCGGGCTTTCTACGGCCCCTGCGGCACCGGGCCATCGCGAGCGCCCGCGAACTCGCCGGCT
This sequence comes from Streptomyces sp. NPDC046821, assembly GCF_040645335.1. Taxonomy (NCBI): domain Bacteria; kingdom Bacillati; phylum Actinomycetota; class Actinomycetes; order Kitasatosporales; family Streptomycetaceae; genus Streptomyces; species Streptomyces sp. NPDC046821. The sequence continues at coordinate 230,341 of NZ_JBEYYB010000005.1, forward strand.
GGGCCGCGCGGCTGGCCGCCCCATGGCTGGTGATCCTCATCGTCCTCGCCGTCGTGGCCAGGCAGGATTTCGAGATCCCGATCCAGGACCCGACGGGCGGCTTCATCGAGGGCATCCTGGGCGCCCCCAAGGTCGGATTCCGCGCGAATGTCCCCCTCACGGTCGTCTACGGCCTGCTCTGGCTCGCGGCCGTACTGATCCTCGCCCTCCTCGTCTCGCGCGGCGCCCCGCTCCCCGCCCGCCTCGTCCGCTTCCAGGAATCGGTCCGCCCGGCCGCGTACGCGATGGTCGCGCTGCTGCTCGCGTGCGTGGCCGTGGGCCTCGTGATCGGTCTCGTCGTCGCCGCGACCCGCAGCCACCCCGCGAGGACCTTCGCCGTCATCCTCCTCGGTCTCCCGAACGTCGTCTGGTTCTCCTACACCCTCGGCCTCGGCGCATCCTGGGACGGCAGGGTCGACGGCCCCTTCGGCCTGCCCATGCCGCACGTGCTGGCCCAGGTTCTCCGCACGCCCGACATCTCGACCGTCAACCTCAGCACACTGGCCCAGCACGACGGCCGCGTCTGGTGGGCCCTTCCCGTGGCCGCGGTACTCACGCTCGGCGCTGCCTTCGTCATGGCCCTGCGGTCACCCGCCCGCATACGAGCCTGGCAGCACGCCCTCCACATGACGGTCGCCCTCGTTCTCACCGTCCTCGCCATCTGCCTCCTCTCCCGGATCTCCGCGCACTACGGCCTGTCACTCCTCGGCCTCGGCGACATCGGCGGTGGCCTCGCCGGCCAGGTGTCCCTGCAGCCCAGACTCTGGACCGCCCTCGGCTTCGCCGCCCTGTGGGGCCTCGTCACCGGCTTCCTCGGCGCCCTGCTCGCCTCCCGGCGCCACCGCCGGGGCGAGGTCGCAGACCGTTAAGAGAGCTCTCAGACTCCGTCCGTACGGTGCGGGGCATGGTTACGAAGACTGAAGAGACGACCGAAGAGAAGACCGAAGCCGCGAAGCCCGAGACGAACGAGTCGACCGAGGCCATCGACACCACGAGCGACACGGACGCCGAACTGGACCTGGACCTCGACAAGGCCTCGGCGCTCTCCGAGGAGCCCGGAGACGGAGACGGCACCGGGGTGGGGCAGGGCGCGGGCGCCGTCGTCTCCGCCGCACTCGGGGTCGTCGCGCTCAGCGGCAGCTGGGTCGCGACCGTCGCCGCGGCACGCGAGTCCCTGATCGGCCAGCTCCAGACCGCCCGGAGCGCGAGCGTCGCCAAGCAGATCTCCGCGGTCTACGGCGACTCCTGGCACGCCACCGCTCTGGTCGGCGGGATCTTCGCCCTCCTCGCGCTGATCGTCGGTGCGGTTGTCCTGGCCCGGCCCGCGTTCGGCGCCCCGGGGCGGCCGCAGGCTGTGTGGATCAAGTCGGTCGCCTGGGCCGGTGTCTCCCTCGGCATCATCGGGCTGATTCTCGCGGTGGCCAAGTACACCGACATCCTCATGGCGCTCCCTTCGGCGTCCTGAGGCTCCTCTCCGTGGTGGGCTGAGGCGGCGGCACCGGGCGGTCGCGGGGCTGGCGGGGGATTCGTTCAAGATCCTTCCGGTTGATCCGAATACGTGAATACGCACTGACGTACGCTGGTCCGAGGTCTCGGCCACCCGGAGGTGCCGTGTTCAACATGTTCGAGGAGCTGTTCGCGCCCGGTCGTAAGAACACGAACGAGGAACGCAAGCGGCTGGAACTCACGCGCGCCGACGTCAACGACGGCGACCCGGGCAAGGGTCCGATAGACCTCACCTCGGGCAAGGTCCTGGTCCGCCGCCCCACCCCAGCCCCGACCGACGAACCAGAAGCACCGGAACCGTCTCCCTGACCCGCCCCAAAGCTGACGCCGCCCGACCCGCCCCGCGCGGACCGCCCGGTCAAGACGCGGCCCGGTCAAGACGCGGCCCGGTCACGACACGGCCCGGCCAAGACACGGCCCGGTCAAGACACGGCGCCCGGTCACGACACCTCCAGCTCCAGAATCCGGTCGTCCCCCTTCCTCGGCGTCCCCCGGGAATCCGTGTTGCTCGTCGTCAGCCACAGCTTGTTCCCGCCCGCCGAGACCACCGTCCGCAGGCGCCCGTACGTTCCCTGTTCCGTCGCTCTGTCGATGAGGAAGTCCTGGGGCTTGACCGCGGCCTGCTTGCCGTTCAAAGGGATCCGCCACAGCCGCTGGCCCCGTAGGGCCGCCATCCAGATCGAGCCCTCCGCGTAGGCGATGCCGCTCGGGGACGCCACGGACGTGCGCCACTCCTCCACGGGGTCGTGGAAGCCGCGCTTGCCGCTCGTGCCCTCCGCGAGGGGCCACCCGTAGTTGTCGCCCGCCACGATCAGGTTGAGCTCGTCCCACGTGTCCTGGCCGAACTCCGAGGCCCACAGCCGCTTGTCCTTGTCCCAGGCGAGGCCCTCCACATTGCGGTGACCGTACGTGTAGACGACGGAGTCGCCGAAGGGGTTTCCCGGGGCCGGCTTGCCGTCCGGGGCCATCCGGAGGATCTTGCCGGCCGGGGAATTCTTGTCCTGCGCGAGCTGCTTTCTCTCGGTCTCGCCCGTGCTCGCGTAAAGCATCTTGTCCGGGCCGAACGCGATCCGGCCCCCGTTGTGGAACATGCCTTTGGGGATGCCGGTGAACACCGCCTGGGGCGGGCCCAGCTGCTCACCCGGCGGTTTCTTCGCGTCGTACCGCATCCGCACGATGCGGTTGTCCGACTTCGCCGTGAAGTACGCGTAGAGCAGGTGGTCCGAGGCGTACGAGGGCGAGAGGGCCAGGCCGAGGAGTCCGCCCTCGCCCGCCGGGACCACCCCCGGCACCGTGCCGACGTCCGTCTTCTTTCCCGTGCCCGTGTCGACCAGGGTGACCGTCGCCTGGTCCCGCGAGGACACCAGCAGCCCGGCGCCACCGGGAAGCGGGGCCAGCCCCCACGGCGAGTTCAGCCCCGTCGCGACCGTGCGCAGCACCTTCACCGAGCCCTTGGCCGGCGGGGCGTCACTCTGCGCGTGAGCAGTGGCGCTGGGCCCGCCGTCCGACGGCCCGCCGCCACCCGAGGAACACCCCGCCGTGAAGAGGAGCGAGGCACAGGCCAGCACGGCCAACACGGGCTGCACACCTGGACGTTGCATGATCGGATCCCCTCGTCGCTGCGGTTCTATCGTTCATACACCGCAGCCACCCCGCAGGTTCCCCATCGACCCCGACGCATTCGGACCAACCCTCGCCCGCACCCCGGAACGCCGCACCCCGGAACACCGCGCTCCGGAACACCGCGCTCCAGAACGCCGCGCACGGCCCCGCGAGCCGAGCCGCCCCCCCAGAGCCCTGTCCGCCCTCGGCGACGAGGAGCCGCCCCCAGCCCGGGCCGCCGTTCGCCCCCCCCGCAACGCAGAGCGCCCCTAGTCCCAAGACCCCCGCCCCCGCGGCAGCGACGCAATCTCCGCCAGATCCCGATCCGTGAGCCGCAGCTCCGCCGCCCCCGCGTTCTCCACCGCCCAGCGCTCCCGCTTGGCCCCCGGCACCGGGACCACGTGCCGCCCGCGCCCCAGCACCCACGCCAGTGCCACCTGCGCCGGAGTCACCTCTTCCCCGTGCCGCGCGGCGACCCGGCGCAGGCCGGCCACGATCGGCTGGTTGGCCGCCATCATCTCCGCGGTGAACCGGGGATGCCGGGCCCGCAGATCGTCCGGTTCGAAACCCTGCCCAGGCGTCAGCGTCCCCGTGAGGAACCCGTTGCCCAGCGGCATAGCGGCGAGGAACCCCACGCCCCGCGCCTCGCACCACGGCAGCAGCGTCTCCAGCGCCTCCGGCGACCACACGGACAGCTCGGCCTCGACCGCGCTCACCGGGAACACCTGCTGCACCCGCTCCAGCTGCCGGATCGTTCCCGCATGGAGCCCCGTGCGGCCCCGCCGGGTCGCCCGCGCCCCCACCGCGCACAGCCCGAGCGACCGCACCTTCCCCGCGGTCACCAGCTCCGCCATGGCGCCCCACGTCTCCTCGACGGGCACCTCGGGGTCGGCGCGGTGCAGCTGGTAGAGGTCGATGGTGTCCGTCTGGAGGCGTCGCAGGGACGCGTCGCAGGCCCGCTTCACGTACCCGGGGCGCCCGTTGGCGACGACGTGCTGTTCCCCGACGAGCAGCCCGCACTTGGTCGAGACGAAGGCGTCGTCGCGGCGCTCCTTGAGGACCCGTCCCAGGAGCAGTTCGTTCGTGAACGGCCCGTACATGTCCGCCGTGTCCAGCAGGGTCGACCCCCGGTCCAGCGCGGCGTGCACGGTGCGCACGGATTCTTCCCCCCGTTGCCGCGAGCCGGTGTAGGCCCAGCTCATCGGCATACATCCGAGTCCGATCGCGCCCACCTCGAGCGCTGCCGCCCCGATCGTCCTGCGCTCCACCTGGAAGCAGCCTCCCCCTGTGTGTTCGAGAGGCCCCCAAACTAACCTCTGGTACCCGGTCCGCCGCGCGCAGCCTCCCGCCCATTAGCCTCCAGGGCATGAGTGCTGAGGTAACCGCCGACGTATGGCTTCCGTTCCGCGAGGACGAGATCTCCGGGCTGCCCGAGGGGCTCAACTACCGCTTCTGGGACGGCGGCCCCGACTTTCCCGCAGACCCGGCGGCCTGCGCGTTCTACGCCGTCCCCTACATGAAGGGCGCGGCCGTCAGCGTGCGCCCCTTCGCGGAGATGACGTCCCTGAGCGTCGTGCAGACGCTCACCGCAGGCGTCGACCACGTCCAGGGAGGGGTGCCGTCGCTCCGGTCCGGCGTGCGGCTGTGTAACGCGCGCGGGGTGCACGAGGCGAGCACCGCCGAGCTGGCGCTCACCCTGGTCCTGGCCTCCCTGCGGGGCGTTCCCGGGTTCGTCCGGGGGCAGGACAGCGAGGAGTGGCGTTCCGGTTTCTATCCGGCGCTCGCCGACAAGAACGTCCTGATCGTCGGCTACGGAGCCATCGGCTCAGCCATCGAGGACCGGCTCGCCCCCTTCGAGTGCGCGCGGGTCGTGCGCGTCGCACGCTCCGCCCGCACCACCGCACGCGGCCCCGTGCACCCGTTCGACGAACTGCCGGCGCTGCTCCCCGACGCGGACGTCGTGATCCTTTCCACGCCCCTGAACGAGGCCACGCGCGGCCTCGTGGACGCCGAGTTCCTGGCGCGGCTCAAGGACGGTGCCCTGCTCGTGAACGTCGCGCGCGGCCCCGTCGTCGACACCAAGGCGCTCCTGGCCGAGCTGGAGAGCGGCCGGATCACCGCCGCTCTCGACGTCACTGATCCCGAACCGCTGCCCCAGGGGCACCCGTTGTGGCACGCTCCCGGTGTACTCGTCAGCCCGCACGTCGGAGGTTCCACTTCCGCGTTCTGGCCGCGCGCCAAACGCCTGCTCGCGGCCCAGCTCACCCGCTTCGCGGCGGGCGAGCCGCTGGAGAACGTCGTCCTCACGACGGACTGACGACGGGTCGACGACGGGCTTCCGGCGGGCCCGGCGGCCGGTCGCCCGGCACGCGCCCCCGTGTGCGCACCGCGCCCCCCGGAACGCTCCGCGCCCGCCCGGATGCGCCCCGTACGGGCATCGCCGCTGGTCGTTACGGAGAGTAGAGAGACTATGTCCCTGAGTGACGACTCTGGTGTATCGTCCCGACTGGGGCAGCGCCGTGGCGAGTTCGGCGCCGGGGACCGACTACCGGGACTGCGAGGGGGGCGACGGGCGATGCACGGCCTATGGGCGAACGATCCGACGCGGCGGGGACGCCGGCGGCGTCCCGCGCGCGCACCGGCCCCCCAGGTCCGCTACGAGCGCAAGCCCCCGAACGCCGGAGGCGGACACCGGACCGCGGGAGCGGGGCGGACCGGAGTGACCCCGTGAGCGCCCCCGGGGCCCTGATCACCGGCCGCCGACTGTTCCAGGGCGGAGGGTCCAGCCTCGCCTCGCAGGTCGTGCTCGCGCTCCTGTGCGCGGGGTACGCCACCGGGTCCGCGCTCGGCTGGGGATCCGTCCGACTGGCCCTGTTCATGGGCGACTTCGGCCTCAGCTCCGCCGCGGCCGTCGCCGCCGTGTCGAACTTCGCGTACGCGCGCAGCGGACGCAGCCGGTTTCGGCCCGCCTGGATCCTGTTCGCGATCTCCTCCGCCATGGCCTCCCTGGGCAACGGCGTGTGGGGCTGGTACGAGGTCGTCCTGCAGCGCCCCGTGCCGACGCCGAGCATCGCCGACTTCTTCTTCCTCTGCTTCGCCCCGCCCGCCATCGTGGGCCTGCTCGTCCTCGCCAAGCGCCCCGTGACCAAGGCCGGCTGGGTCTGCCTCGCGCTCGACTCCTGGCTCATCGCGGGCTCGCTGATCACGCTCTCCTGGAGCCTCGCCCTCGCGCACGCCGCGCGGTTCGACGGCCCGAGCGTCGCCCGCACCGCGCTCTCCCTCGCCTACCCCCTGCTCGACATCGCGCTCGTCAGCATGGTGCTCGCCCTGCACTTCCGGCGCGCCCCGGGCAACCGCACGGCGGTGAACACGGCGATCGGCGCACTCGCCCTGACCGTGCTCTGCGACGCCCTCTTCACCTCCCCACTCCTGCACGCGAGTTACCGCTCGGGCGAGATCCTCGACGCCGGCTGGTTCGCCGGCTCGCTCCTCCTCGCGTACGCGCCCTGGGTGGGGCCGCGGCAGGGGGAGTACGACGACGAGCTCGCGTATCCGAGGCGCGGCGGGCGCTATCAGGTCACCCGCCCCATCACCGGCTCGATCGCGGCCCTGACGCCCTATCTCGCCGCCGCCGTCTGCACGTTGGGGATTCTCTACAACGTGCTGAACGGCCACAGTGTGGACCGGGTCGTCCTCTTCACGGCCTGCATGGTCGTCCTCGCCCTCATCGTGCGCCAGGGCATCATGCTCCTCGACAACATCACGCTCACCCAGGAGCTGGCCCACAAGGAGAGCCACTTCCGCTCCCTGGTGCAGGGCTCCAGCGACGTCATCATGATCGCCGCTCCGAACGGCATCCTCAGATACGTCAGCCCGGCCGCCGCCGGGGTCTACGGGCGCGACGCCGAGGAACTCGTAGGGGCCGAGCTGGCCTCGATCATCCACCCCGAGGACCTCGGGCGCGTGGTCCACGAAGTGCGCCGCTTCCTCGCCGCGAGCCAGGTCGAGGAGCCCACGACCCGCATCGAGTGCCGCTTCAGCTCCGGCGCCGGCGGCTGGCTGAACGTGGAGTCGACGGTCAACCGCCACCACGGCGGCCTCATCTTCAACAGCCGTGACGTCACCGAACGGGTGCGCCTCCAGGCGCAGTTGCAGCACAACGCCGAGCACGACCCGCTCACCGACCTGCCGAACCGCGCCCTGTTCACCCAGCGCGTCGGCCGCGCCCTCGGCGGGCGCCGCGCCACCGACCGGGGCACGGCCGTCCTCTTCATCGACCTCGACGGCTTCAAGCAGGTCAACGACACCATCGGGCACCAGGCCGGCGACGAGCTCCTCGTCCAGGCAGCCCGCCGGCTGGCCGAATCCGTACGCTCCGGAGACACCGCCGCCCGCCTCGGAGGCGACGAGTTCGCGGCCCTCATCGTCGGCGACGGCGGCCGCGACCACACGGCCCGCGAACAGCACATCCACGAGCTCGCCGACCGCCTCAGAATCACCCTCTCCAAGCCGTACGCCATCGACGGGAACGACGTCAGGGTCGCCGCCTCCATCGGCGTCGCCTTCGCCGAACCCGACATCTCCGCAGGCGAGTTGCTGCGGAACGCGGACCTCGCGATGTACCGCGCGAAGGCCGCAGGCAAGGGCCGCGTCGAGCTGTACGCTCCCCAGATGCAGGCCGACGTCGTCCGCAAGGCAGAGCTCGTCACGCGACTGCGCTCCGCCCTGCACGACGGAGAGTTCGCCCTCCTGCACCAGCCGGTGGTCTCCCTGGGCAACGGCCGGATCACATCGGTTGCCGCGCAGGCCCGCTGGCGCTCGACCCAGGGCATCCTCTTCACCCCCGCCGAGTTCCTGCGCACCGCCGAAGAGGGCGAGCGCACCGCCGAGCTCGGCCGGTGGATGCTGGAGGAGGCGGTCGAGCAGGCCGCCGAGCGCGGCCGCAGAGGCCACCCCGTACCGGTGGCCGTCCGGATGAACGCAGGCCGACTTCTGGACCGGTCGCTGCCCCTCGGTTCCATCGAGGCACTCCTCACCCGGCACGGACTGCCCTCGGGCGCGCTCATGATCGAGCTGGCCGACAGCGACCCCCGGGTCTCCCTCGACGAGCTGGAGCGCCGCCTCAACGCCCTGCGCCGGCTCGGTATCCGCATCGCCCTGGACGGCTTCGGCAGCGGCTACGCGGCCATCACCGCGCTGCGCCGGCTCCCGGTCGACGTACTGAAGCTCGACCGGAGCCTGGTGGAGGGAGTCGTGGAGTCCGCCCGTCTGCACAAGATCACCAGCGGGCTGCTGCGTATCGCCGGTGACCTCGGGCTGAAGTCCGTGGCCGACGGGGTAGATCTCCCGGAGCAGGTCGTCGCGCTGCGCGCCATGGGCTGCACGCACGGGCAGGGCATGGCGTTCTCCGGGCCGCTCGACGAGTACCGGCTGCGCCGGGCGCTGGCCTCCGGGGGCTATCCGATGCCCACCGGACCGGCCGAGCCGGTGTTCGCGGGCATCCCGTCGGGGGCCGGACGGGGGACATTGCTCCGTTCACATGATGAGACGGCCGTCCCACCTACTTGACACGCACAGTGCCCCGGAGGGAGGGTCAGAGCCATGCGCACCCGAATTCTCGTACTTGGAAAGCGCGTCGGCTGAAGCTGGGGCCACCGGTCAAGACACCGGACCCCAGTGACCGCACCCGACGCGCTCCCCTCGCTTGCCTCGCGGCACGAGGGGTTTTTTGTTGCACAGGCGCCTTCCGGCCGCTGACGCACACCGCCCAAACCTCGCAAAAACCCTCAGCATCGAGAAGAGAATGCCGATGACCGAGCAGGCCACCGGGGCCAACCACCCGCAGCCGCGGCCCCGTTCCGGAGGACAGCAGTCCACCCCGATCGAGCACGTCACGGGTGCGAAGTCCCTCATCCGTTCGCTCGAGGAGGTCGGGGTCGACACCGTATTCGGCATTCCCGGCGGCACGATCCTTCCCGCGTACGACCCGATGATGGACTCCAAGAAGGTCCGTCACGTCCTCGTGCGCCACGAGCAGGGTGCGGGTCACGCGGCCACGGGTTACGCCCAGGCCACCGGCAAGGTCGGCGTGTGCATGGCCACTTCGGGTCCGGGTGCGACGAACCTGGTGACGCCGATCGCCGACGCGTACATGGACTCGGTGCCGCTCGTCGCGATCACCGGCCAGGTCGTGTCCAACGCGATCGGCACGGACGCCTTCCAGGAGGCGGACATCGTCGGCATCACCATGCCGATCACCAAGCACAGCTTCCTCGTCACCAAGGCCGAGGACATCCCGAAGGCGATCGCCGAGGCGTTCCACATCGCCTCGACCGGCCGGCCCGGCCCGGTCCTCGTGGACATCCCGAAGGACATCCTGCAGCAGCAGACGACCTTCTCCTGGCCGCAGCAGCAGGACCTGCCCGGCTACCGCCCGGTGACCAAGCCGCACGCCAAGCAGATCCGCGAAGCCGCGAAGATGATCACCGAGGCGAAGCGCCCGGTCCTCTACGTCGGCGGCGGTGTGCTCAAGGCGCACGCCACGGCCGAGCTGAAGGTCCTCGCCGAGCTCACCGGCGCGCCCGTCACCACCACCCTGATGGCGCTCGGCGCGTTCCCCGACAGCCACCCGCTGCACGTGGGAATGCCGGGTATGCACGGTGCGGTCACCGCCGTCACCGCGCTGCAGAAGGCCGACCTGATCGTCGCCCTCGGTGCCCGCTTCGACGACCGCGTCACCGGCAAGCTGGACAGCTTCGCACCGTTCGCGAAGATCGTCCACGCCGACATCGACCCGGCCGAGATCGGCAAGAACCGCGCCGCCGACGTGCCGATCGTGGGTGACGCCCGCGAGGTCATCGCCGACCTGGTCCAGGCTGTGCAGAAGGAGCACAGCGAGGGCAACAAGGGCGACTACACCGCGTGGTGGAAGGACCTCAGCCGCTGGCGCGACACGTACCCGCTCGGCTACGACCAGCCCGAGGACGGCTCGCTCTCCCCGCAGAACGTCATCGAGCGCATCGGCCAGCTGGCCCCCGAGGGCACGATCTTCGCCGCGGGCGTCGGCCAGCACCAGATGTGGGCCGCGCACTTCATCCAGTACGAGCAGCCCGCCACCTGGCTGAACTCCGGCGGCGCCGGAACGATGGGCTACTCCGTGCCGGCCGCGATGGGCGCCAAGGCCGGTCAGCCGGACCGCACCGTCTGGGCGATCGACGGCGACGGCTGCTTCCAGATGACCAACCAGGAACTGACCACCTGCGCGCTCAACAACATCCCGATCAAGGTCGCCATCATCAACAACGGCGCCCTCGGCATGGTCCGCCAGTGGCAGACGCTGTTCTACAACCAGCGCTACTCCAACACCGTCCTGCACAGCGGCCCGGACGACATCCAGGCCAACAAGGGCACGCGTGTCCCGGACTTCGTGAAGCTGTCCGAGGCCATGGGCTGCCACGCCATCCGCTGTGAGCGCCCGGAGGACCTGGACAAGGTCATCGCCGAGGCCAACTCCATCAACGACCGTCCCGTCGTGATCGACTTCATCGTCCACGAGGACGCCATGGTGTGGCCGATGGTCGCCGCCGGCACCTCGAACGACGAGGTCCTGGCCGCCCGCGGGGTCCGCCCCGACTTCGGCGACAACGAAGACGACTGAGACCGAGAGCGAAAGAGAGACTCAAGAGCCATGTCCAAGCACACGCTCTCCGTCCTGGTCGAGAACAAGCCCGGTGTCCTCGCCCGGATCACCGCACTGTTCTCCCGCCGCGGGTTCAACATCGACTCGCTCGCGGTCGGTGTCACCGAGCACCCCGACATCTCCCGCATCACGATCGTGGTGAACGTCGAGGACCTCCCGCTCGAGCAGGTCACGAAGCAGCTGAACAAGCTGGTCAACGTCCTGAAGATCGTCGAGCTGGAGCAGGGCCACGCCGTCCAGCGCGAGCTCGTCCTCGCCAAGGTCCGCGCCGACAACGAGACGCGCTCGCAGATCGTCGAGATCGTCCAGCTGTTCCGCGCCAAGACCGTCGACGTCTCCCCGGAGGCCGTCACCATCGAGGCCACCGGCTCCAGCGACAAGCTGGAGGCGATGCTGAAGATGCTGGAGCCCTTCGGCATCAAGGAGCTCGTCCAGTCCGGCACCATCGCGATCGGCCGCGGCTCGCGCTCGATCACCGACCGGAGCCTGCGGGCGCTCGACCGCAGCGCCTGAGCCTCGAGGCGCCCTCGCGCGCCCTCTCGTATACCGAGACCCCAACACTTCAAACCCGAGTCCCGCCGTACGGTGGGAAGCAACACCAGCACACCAAGGAGAACCCCAGTGGCCGAGCTGTTCTACGACGCCGACGCCGACCTGTCCATCATCCAGGGCCGCAAGGTCGCGGTCATCGGTTACGGCAGCCAGGGCCACGCCCACGCGCTGTCGCTCCGTGACTCGGGTGTCGACGTCCGCGTCGGTCTGCACGAGGGCTCCAAGTCCAAGGCCAAGGCCGAGGAGCAGGGTCTGCGCGTCGTGACGCCGTCCGAGGCCGCGGCCGAGGCCGACGTCATCATGATCCTCGTCCCGGACCCGATCCAGGCCCAGGTCTACGAGGAGTCCATCAAGGACAACCTGAAGGACGGCGACGCCCTGTTCTTCGGTCACGGCCTGAACATCCGCTTCGACTTCATCAAGCCGCCGGCCAACGTCGACGTCTGCATGGTCGCCCCCAAGGGCCCGGGTCACCTGGTGCGCCGCCAGTACGAGGAGGGCCGCGGCGTTCCGTGCATCGCGGCCGTCGAGCAGGACGCCACGGGCAACGCCTTCGCGCTGGCCCTGTCGTACGCCAAGGGCATCGGTGGCACCCGCGCCGGCGTCATCAAGACGACCTTCACCGAGGAGACCGAGACCGACCTGTTCGGTGAGCAGGCCGTCCTCTGTGGTGGCACCGCCGCGCTGGTGAAGGCCGGTTTCGAGACGCTGACCGAGGCCGGCTACCAGCCGGAGATCGCGTACTTCGAGTGCCTCCACGAGCTGAAGCTCATCGTCGACCTCATGTACGAGGGCGGCCTGGAGAAGATGCGCTGGTCGATCTCCGAGACCGCCGAGTGGGGCGACTACGTCACCGGCCCGCGCATCATCACGGACGCCACCAAGGCCGAGATGAAGAAGGTCCTCGCCGAGATCCAGGACGGCACCTTCGCCCGCGAGTGGATGGCCGAGTACCACGGCGGCCTGAAGAAGTACAACGAGTACAAGACCCAGGACGAGAAGCACCTCCTGGAGACCACCGGCAAGGAGCTGCGCAAGCTCATGAGCTGGGTGAACGAAGAGGCGTAAGCCCTCGGACCGCGGGGCCGGGGCACACGCTCCGGCCCCGCGGTTGCTTTACGCGGCCGCCCCGCGCGGCCGTCGTCGCAGCCGCGCGTCAAAGGCTTGTCCACACCGTCCAGCCACGGACGGGTGATCCTTCCACCGAGGCGCAAGACCACCTCTGAAGCGCGACTAGACTGAAACACACATTCGCGTCGGGCCCACAGCGTCGTGCGTCTTCCACGCGGCTCAGGGAGTGTCTGGGCACTCCCTCAACCCTCTCCACCGCCTGCGGCCATCGGGACGGCCGCCAGCTATGGGACCTGTGAGGACTCACGTGAGCACTTCTCCTGCAACCGGCAAACCCGTCGTACTGATCGCGGAGGAGCTCTCCCCCGCGACCGTCGACGCGCTGGGCCCCGACTTCGAGATCCGCCGTTGCAACGGCGCCGACCGGGCCGAGCTGCTCCCGGCCATCGCCGACGTCGACGCGATCCTGATCCGCTCCGCCACCAAGGTCGACGCCGAGGCCATCGCCGCCTCGACGAGGCTCAAGGTCGTCGCCCGCGCCGGTGTCGGCCTCGACAACGTCGACGTCTCCGCCGCCACCAAGGCCGGCGTCATGGTCGTGAACGCTCCGACCTCCAACATCGTGACGGCCGCCGAGCTCGCCTGTGGTCTGCTCATCGCCACCGCGCGCAACATCCCGCAGGGCAGCCAGGCCCTCAAGGCCGGCGAGTGGAAGCGCTCCAAGTACACGGGCGTCGAGCTGGCGGAGAAGACCCTCGGCGTCGTCGGCCTCGGCCGCATCGGCGCGCTCGTCGCGCAGCGCATGTCCGCGTTCGGCATGAAGGTCGTCGCGTACGACCCCTACGTGCAGCCGGCGCGCGCCGCGCAGATGGGCGTCAAGGTCCTCACGCTCGACGAGCTGCTCGAGGTCTCCGACTTCATCACCGTGCACCTCCCCAAGACCCCCGAGACCGTCGGCCTGATCGGCGACGAGGCGCTGCGCAAGGTCAAGCCGACCGTCCGCATCGTCAACGCCGCGCGCGGCGGGATCATCGACGAGGCCGCGCTGTACTCGGCGCTCAAGGAGGGCCGCGTCGCCGGTGCCGGCCTCGACGTGTACGCGAAGGAGCCCTGCACGGACTCCCCGCTCTTCGAGTTCGACCAGGTTGTCGCCACGCCGCACCTCGGTGCCTCCACGGACGAGGCCCAGGAGAAGGCCGGTATCGCCGTCGCCCGCTCCGTGCGGCTCGCCCTCGCCGGTGAGCTCGTGCCCGACGCGGTGAACGTCCAGGGCGGCGTCATCGCCGAGGACGTCAAGCCGGGTCTGCCGCTCGCCGAGCGTCTCGGCCGCATCTTCACCGCGCTCGCCGGTGAGGTGGCCGTCCGTCTCGACGTCGAGGTCTACGGCGAGATCACCCAGCACGACGTGAAGGTGCTCGAACTCTCCGCGCTCAAGGGTGTCTTCGAGGACGTCGTCGACGAGACCGTCTCGTACGTGAACGCTCCGCTGTTCGCCCAGGAGCGTGGGGTCGAGGTCCGCCTCACCACGTCGAGCGAGTCGCCCGACCACCGGAACATGGTCACCGTGCGCGGCACCCTCGGCGACGGCCAGGAGGTCTCGGTCTCCGGCACGCTGGCCGGCCCCAAGCACCTCCAGAAGATCGTCGCCGTCGGCCAGTACGACGTGGATCTCGCGCTGGCGGAGCACATGGTCGTTCTGCGGTACGACGACCGTCCCGGTGTCGTCGGCACGGTGGGGCGTGTGCTGGGTGAGGCGGGGATCAACATCGCCGGTATGCAGGTCGCCCGTGCGGACCTTGGTGGCGAGGCGCTGGCCGTTCTGACGGTGGATGACACGGTTCCGGCTGCGGTGCTTTCTGAGCTGGCGTTGGAGATCGGTGCGACGTCGGCGCGGGTTGTGAACCTGGCGGGCTAGTTTTTCTGCATGCGTGGATGGGCCCGGGTCACCGTTTGTGGGTGGCTCGGGCCCATCCTTTTTCTCCCCAAGCCCGCCCCTTCCCGAATGTCCTCAAACGCCGGACGGGCTGAAAGGGAGTGTCCTCAAACGCCGGACGGGCTGAAGGCATTGTCCTCAAACGCCGGACGGGCTGAAAGGCAGTGACCTCAGGCGCTCGACGGGCTGAAAAGTGTTGTCCTCAAGCGCTGGACGGGCTGAATGATCAGCCCGTCCGGCGTTCGAATTCAGCCCGTCCGGCGTTTGAGGACCGGGGTCCGGGGCGGAGCCCCGGGAGTTTCGGGAAGGGGCGGGGTGGGGGAGAGAATCAGACCGTCGCAGCCTCCGGCTCCGGCTCCGGGGACCGCTCCGGCGTAGCCGTAACGCGAAGCCCCCGCGCCGCCAACACCGCCGCCGCGACCAGCACAACCGTCCCCGCCAGCGCAGCAACATGCATTCCGTCAGTGAACGCCTCCCTCGCCGACGCGAGGAGTACCTCCCCCGCCCGCCCCGGCAGGTGCCGCGCCGTCTCCAGCGCTCCGCCCAGCGTTTCGCGCGCCCCCGCAGGCGCATCCCCCAGCCCCCGTCGGTAGACCGCCGTTCCGATCGACCCCAGCACCGCCATCCCCAGCGCGCCGCCGAACTCCTGGCCCGTTTCGAGGAGGGACGACGCCGCTCCGGCGGCCTCGGCGGGGGCCGCGCCGAGGGCCAGGTCCGTGAGCTGGGAGCCCACGATCACCGCGCCGGAGGCGAGTACGCCGGCGCCGGCAAGCACCGTCCACAGCGAATCCGTACCGGTCAGCACCAGCAGCACGTACCCGCACGCACTGGTCAGGAACCCGGCCGTGACGACGGCGCCACGGCTCACGCCCCGCTGGACGAGCACCGTCGCGACAGGCGCCGCGAACCCGATGAACACGCTCGGCGCCAGCGCCCACAGCGCCGCTTCGAGCGCGCTCTTGCCAAGCACCGCCTGGATGTACTGCGTCGTGAAGTACGCCGAGCCCATCATCGCGAACGCCTGGATGAGGTTGAGGGCGACCGCCGGACCGAAGCCACGCCCCCGGAACAGCGCCGGCGAGATCATCGGTGACACGACCGTGCGCTGCCGGCGCACGAACAGCACGCCGAAGAACAGGCCGACCAGGATCGAGGCGACGTAGGCCGGTTCGAAGCCCTCGGACGGGATCTCCTTGATGCCGTAGACGAGGGGGAGTACCGCCGCCATCGACAGCGGGACGCCGAGGAGGTCGAAGCGGCCCGGGGCGGGGGACTTGAACTCGGGGAGCAGGACCGGCGCGAGCACCAGGAGCAGGACCATCGCCGGCAGGTTCACCAGGAAGACCGAGCCCCACCAGAAGTGCTCGACGAGGACGCCGCTCATCACCGAACCGAGCGCGATACCGCCGGTCATGACGCCCGACCAGATGCCGATGGCCGTCGCGCGCTGTTTGTCGTCGCGGAACATGTTGCGGACCAGCGCCATCGTCGTAGGCATCAGGGTCGCGCCACCGATGCCGAGGACCGCGCGGGCCGCGATCAGCATCCCGGCGCTGTCCGCGTAGGCCGCCCAGACCGAGGCCGCGCCGAACGCGGCGGCGCCGATCAGCAGGAGTTTGCGGCGGCCGATGCGGTCGCCCAGCGCGCCCATCGTCATCAGCAGGCCGGCCAGCACGAACGCGTAGATGTCGAAGATCCACAGCTGCTGGGTGCCCGTCGGCTCCAGGTCCGCGCTGATCGAGGGGACCGCGAAGTAGAGGACGGAGACGTCCATCGAGACGAGGAGCAGCGGCAGCATCAGGACCGCCAGAGCCGTCCATTCACGGCGCCCGGCACGGGAGTTGGTGCTCGGTGAGTTCGTCATGGGCAGGACTGTACGCACGTCTTATACGGCTGTCTAGTACGACCGTATAAGACGCAGGTATAGAACGCGCGTATAGAACGCCGGTCTAGGACGGTTGTATGGATCGCGGTACCGTGACCGCATGGGACACCGTGAGGATCTGCTCGAAGGCGCCAAGCGCTGCCTGCTGGAGAAGGGGTTCGTGCGCACGACGGCGCGCGACATCGTCAAGGAGTCGGGGACGAACCTGGCGTCCATCGGCTACCACTACGGCTCGAAGGACGCGCTGCTCGCGCAGGCGTATCTCGCGCTGGTGGAGGACTCGTCCGGCGACTTCGACCGGGGCGGGGAGCTGGCCGGCGCGCCGGGTTCGCTGGAGCGCTTCCACGAGGTGTGGGCGAACGTCATCGACACGATGGGCAAGCCCGGCTCCATCTGGCATCTCGGCATGGAACTCGTCGTGATGGGCGACAAGCTGCCCGCCGTACGGGAGTTGGTGGCGAAGGCGCAGAGTGAAGGCGGGCGCGGGCTCATCCCGATGTTCCTGGGCGGCGAGGAGCCGCCCGCCGACGACCCCAGCGTCGACACCCTCGGCAAGCTCTACATGGCCCTGATGTCCGGGGTCATCGCCCAGTACATGCTCGACCCGGAGACCGCGCCCACGGCCGACGAACTCACCGAAGGTGTGCGGAAGTTGATGGCCGCAGCCCAAAAAAATGAGGCTGCGTCAGAGGCGTGACGCCTTCAGCGCCATGTGCAGCAGGAGCCGGTCCTCGCCGTCGTCCAGGTCGAGGCCGGTGAGCTGCTCCACCCGCGAGAGGCGGTAGTAGAGCGTCTGGCGGTGGATGCCCAGCTCGGCGGCCGTGCGCCCCGCCTGCCCCGCGCAGTCGAGGTACGCCTCGGCGGTGCGGGCGAGTTGGCCGTTGGCCGGCAGGAGCAGCGGGGCCAGGGACGGGTCGTGCGCCGTGGTCGCGGGCAGCGCGGTCAGCAGCCGGTACGGGCCGATCGCCGCCCAGTGCGCGTCCGGGCCGAGACGCGGCTCGGCGAGGGCGGCGCGCGCCGCGGCCGTCGCCTCCTGCCAGGCCGCCCCCAGCTCACCCAGCTCGCCCCGCGGCGTCGCGAACCCCGCCGCGACCAGCGCCGAACCGGCCCGCGCCCGCAGCTTCGCCGCCGCGCTCAGCGCCGGGTCGAGCGCGTCCGGCGACCGCAGCCGCACCAGCAGCGCGAGCGCCTGCCCGGCCGCACCCCACGGCACCGTGCACAGGGCGTCGGCCGCCGGGATCGTACGGAAGGAAGGCGCGTCATCCGGGTCGGCCGAGGGCCATGGCGCGACGCACACCACCGCGTGCAGGCCGTCCGCCCGGGTCCCGAGCGCCGTGCGCAGGGCCGCCACCGCCATGTCCCGCTGCCAGCCGCGCTCGGCGGTGAGTACTTCGCGGAACTCGCGGGTCAGGTCGGCGCCCGCCTGCGCCTCGTCGGCGAGCAGCGCGCCGATGCGGGACGCCACCTCCATCGCGGCGGCCAGCTGCTTCTCGGTCGGGCCCGGGTCGTCGTCGAGCAGCCACACGTAGCCGAGGACGATCCCCCGATGACGTACGGGAAGGCAGATGCGGCCGCGGTAGACGCCGGCCTCGGGGGTCGGCGGGATGCGGACCGGGCCGGTGGCGCGGGCGATGCCGAAGCCCTCGAACCACGTGCGCACGGCCGGGGTGGAGCGCCGGGTCAGGATCGACCGGGTGCGGACGGGGTCGAGGGTGGACTCGTCGAATTCGCTGTCGCTGTCCTGCGCGCCGAACGCGATCAGCCCGAAATCCCGGTTCTCCAGCGTCGCCGGGGCGCCGAGCAGCGCCGAGATCTCGTCGACAAGTTCCTGGTAGTCGCCCTTCACACCGCCATTCTCCCGCACGTCACGGGCCCCTTCATACAGGTGTCTGAGGTGGCGGCCACAGATGCGTGACAGCTGTCGATGGCACAGGATCGGAGGGATCCGTAGATTTCACGGTGGTTCTCCGGGCTGTACCGGTTTGCAGCGATCTACTTCGTTTCCAGCGGACTACATTCGTTTGTGACGGTACGGCCCCTCGTTCGTACTCTTCGTGGAGGTGCCCCGTGCTGGGTCCCGTGATTCTCGCCGCGTCGCGCAGCGACAAGATGCGCCGTTTCGTCTCGGCGGCCCCCGGCACCAAGCAGGTCGTCGGCCGGTTCATCGCCGGTGAGACGGTCGACGACGTCGTGCCGATCGTCGTCGAGTCCTGCGACAAGGGCCTCGAAGTCACCCTCGACGTGGTCGGCGAGGACATCACGACCCCCGAGCAGGCCGCCGCCGCGCGTGACGCCTACCTCGACCTGGTCGCCCACCTCAAGGACCTCGGCCTCGGCACCAAGGCCGAGATGTCCGTGAAGCTCTCCATGTTCGGCCAGGCGCTCGAAGGCGGCCACGAGCTGGCCCTCGCCAACGTCCGTCCCGTCGTCGCGGCCGCCGCCGAGATCGGCACCACGGTCACCCTCGACGCCGAGGACCACACCACCCTCGACTCGATGTTCGCCATCCACGAGGAGCTGCGGAAGGACTTCCCGCAGACCGGCTGCGTCATCCAGGCCTACCTGTTCCGCACCGAGGCCGACGCCGCCCGGCTCGCCGCCGCCGGCAGCCGCGTACGCCTCGTCAAGGGCGCCTACAAGGAGCCCGCCTCCGTCGCGTACCAGGACAAGGGCGAGATCGACAAGGCGTACGTCCGCATCCTGAAGATTCTGATGGAGGGCGACGGGTACCCGATGATCGGGTCCCACGACCCGCGCCTCATCTCCATCGGCCAGGAACTGGCCCGCCGCGCCGGGCGAAAGCTCGACGAGTACGAGTTCCAGATGCTCTACGGCATCCGCAGCGACGAGCACATCCGGCTCGCCGCCGAGGGACACCGGATGCGCGTCTACACCGCGTACGGCACCGACTGGTACGGCTACTTCATGCGCCGTCTCGCGGAGAAGCCCGCCAACCTGCTCTTCTTCGCCCGCTCCATCCTCACCAAGGGCTGAGCCCCACCCCTCTCAAAGGAGTTCAGAGACTCATGGACGCTGTGACCCAGGTCCCCGCTCCCGTCAACGAGCCGGTGCACGGCTACGCCCCCGGCTCGGCCGAGCGCACGCGCCTCGAGGCCAAGCTCAAGGAGCTGGCCGAGAACCCCATCGAGCTGTCGATGACCATCGGTGGCGTCAAGCGCCTCGGCGGCGGCGAAGAGTTCACCGTCGTACAGCCCCACAACCACAAGGCCGTCATCGGCACCGGCCGCGGCGCCACGAAGCAGGACGCGCAGGACGCGATCGACGCCGCGCTCGCCGCCGCCCCGGCCTGGCGCGCCATGTCCTTCGACGACCGCGCCGCGATCATCCTGCGCGCCGCCGAGCTGCTCTCCACCACGTGGCGCGAGACGCTGGCCGCGTCCACGATGCTCGGCCAGTCGAAGACCGCGCAGCAGGCCGAGATCGACACCCCCTGTGAGCTTGTCGACTTCTGGCGCTTCAACGTGCACTACGCGCGCCAGATCCTCGCCGAGCAGCCCCCGGCCAACTCCACCGGCGTGTGGAACCGTATGGACCACCGCCCGCTGGAGGGCTTCGTCTACGCGATCACGCCGTTCAACTTCACGGCCATCGCGGGCAACCTCCCCACCGCCCCCGCCCTCATGGGCAACGTGGTGGTCTGGAAGCCGTCCCCGACGCAGACCCACGCCGCCGTGCTGCTCATGCAGCTCCTGGAGGAGGCCGGCCTGCCCAAGGGTGTCATCAACCTCGTCACCGGTGACGGGATCGCGGTCTCGGAGGTCGCGCTCACCCACCGTGACCTGGCCGGCATCCACTTCACCGGCTCGACCAAGACCTTCCAGCACCTGTGGAAGACGGTCGGCACGAACATCGACAAGTACCGCACCTACCCGCGTCTCGTCGGTGAGACCGGCGGCAAGGACTTCGTCGTCGCCCACCCGAGCGCCGACCGCGCCGTCCTCAAGACGGCCCTGACCCGCGGCTCCTTCGAGTTCCAGGGCCAGAAGTGCTCCGCGTCCTCGCGCGCCTACATCCCGGCCTCCATCTGGAACTCCGGCTTCAAGGAGGAGTTCGCGGCCGAGGTCGACGGCATCAAGCAGGGTGACGTCACCGACCTGACGAACTTCATCGGCGCCCTCATCGACGACCGCGCCTTCGCGAAGAACAAGGCCGCGATCGACCGCGCCAAGGCCGACGACTCCTGCACGATCCTCGCGGGCGGCACCTACGACGACTCGGTCGGCTACTTCGTCCGCCCGACCGTCATCGAGTGCGCCGACCCGGAGAACGAGGTCTTCACGACCGAGTACTTCGGCCCGATCCTCGCCGTGCACGTCTACGACGACGCCAAGTACGACGAGATGCTGGACCAGATGGAGTCCGTCTCGGACTACGCCCTGACGGGTTCGGTCATCGCGAACGACCGCGCCGCCGCGGCCCACACGATGGAGAAGCTGCGCTACGCCGCGGGCAACTTCTACATCAACGACAAGTCGACCGGTGCCGTCGTCGGCCAGCAGCCCTTCGGCGGCGGCCGCGCCTCCGGCACCAACGACAAGGCCGGCGCCCCGCAGAACCTGCAGCGCTGGACCCTGACCCGCGCCATCAAGGAGACGCTGGTCCCGCCGACCGAGTACGGCTACCCGCACATGGGCTGATGCCGCACATGGGCTGATGCCCGCCCGGCGCTCCGGCGCCCGCGTGACCCCCGCCTCCGACCTGGGCCCTACCCCAGGTCGGAGGCGGTGTCGTTTCGGGGACGCGGTCATTTTTGGGGGATGGCCAGGGCGTTTACGGCGATGCGCGTGATGTCGGCGGCGATCCGGTCCTCGCCCGGGGTGTCCGGGTCGAGCCGGGTCGTGAACACGGAGACGACCAGGGGCGCGCGGCCGCCCGGCGGCCAGGCCACGGCCACGTCGTTCACCCCGCCGTACGCCGGGGTCCCGGTCTTGTCGCCGACCCGCCAGCCCTTGGGCAGACCCGCGCGGATCCGCCGGTCGCCGGTCGTGTTCTCCACCAGCCAGCGGGTCAACTGGCCCCGGTCGAGCGGGTGGAGGGCGTCCCCGAGGACCAGTTCGCGCAGGTTCGCGGTCATCGCGGCGGGGGTCGTGGTGTCGCGCCGGTCGCCGGGGAGGTTCGTGTTGAGGTCCGGCTCCCAGCGGTCGAGCCGGGTGACGCGGTCGCCGAGCGTGCGGGCGAACGCGGTGACGCCGGCGGGGCCGCCGATCCGGCGCATCAGCAGATTGGCGGCGGTGTTGTCGCTGTAGGTGAGGGCGGCATCGCACAACTCCCTTACCGTCATGCCGGTTTGGAGGTGCATCTCGGTGCGGGGCGAGGCGGACACGAGGTCGTCGCGCCCGTAGCGGACGAGTACGTCGAGCAGGCCTGGCTCCTGCTCGCGTGCCCGGCGCAGGACCGCCGCCGCGGCCAGCACCTTGAACGTCGAGGCGATCGCGAAGCGCTCCGTCGCGCGGTAGGCGAGGGAGGCGCCGGTGCCGGTGTCGAGGGCGTGGACGCCGATGCGGCCGGGGTAGGCGGCTTCGAGCCGGCGCAGGCGGCGGTGGGTGTCGGAGGAGGGCTTCGCGCTCGCGGTGCCGGGGACGGAGAGGAGGGCGGGGGCCGTCAGGGCTGCGGCGCCGAGAAGGGTCCTGCGGGTGGGGGGTAAGTTCATGCGCCCGACGGTACGTCGGTGAGGTGCGCCGGACCGGGAGGCTGCGGGGCCTGCGCCTCACGTGGTCCGGGGCGGCGCTTCGGTCGTCACAGCGTCACCACCGTCGCCACGAGCAGGGCCACGAGGAGTGAGCCGATCCGGTCGAGCAGCCCGCCGAAGCCCGGCAACCAGGTGCCCGCGTCCTTCACGCCCGCCTCGCGCTTCACCATCGACTCGACGAGATCGCCGAGGACGCAGCCGGCGAGGACGGCAGCCCACAGGAGCGGTGTGAAGGCGTCAACTGCCGCGAGTGCGGCGGCCGTTGCGACGGCGGCACCCAGAACGCTCGCCCACGTCTTGTTCGGGGACAGCGGCGACAGGCTCCGCGCGAGCGGACCCCGCCGGCCGAACGCCGTACCGCCGCACCACGCGCCCACGTCGCCGAACGCCACCGCGACGCCCACCGCGAGCGCCGTGTCGCCGAGCAGGACCAGGCCGCTCAGCGACACCGGGATCCACAGCAGCCCGAACAGCGTCCGGCACGCGCGCGTGAAGCCCGCCTCCCTGTCGCCCGAGCACACGGCCACGACGACGGCGACCAGAAGGAGCACCCCCGTCAGCCGTGGGTCGGGCCCGGTGAGTGCGGCGGCCGGTATGCCGAAGGAGGCGGCCACCAGGACGGCCCGCTCGGCGCCGGGCAGCCCCGCCATCCGCGCGTACTCGACGACGGCGACCACCCCGAGCGCGGCCGCCAGTATGAACGCCCCCGCGCGGCCCACGAAGAACGCGCCGAGGAACAGCGGCGCCGCGAGGAACCAGGTCCGCCAGCGGCGGCGCAGCTCGGCCCGCATCCGCACCCGCGACGGCAGCGACGCGACGGCGACACCGCCGGCGCCCAGCGCTCCGGCCACGACAGGTACGGCCCGGCCCACCTCACCGGCCACCAGATCGGTCACGAACGCGGCGCTCACCGGTTGCCCCGGGCCTGCTCGCCGTACTCCACGGACGACCGCGCGCGGGTGTGCGAGACGCCGCCGGACACTTCGCCGTGGTCGAGCGCGAGGCTCCGACTCGCTTGCGTGGAGGGGGTGTTGAGGGTGAGGGCGGGGCGACGGCGGGGGAGAGGAGCGGGGGTGGAAGCGGTTCGGGCCGGGGCGGCACTGGCCACGGTCACCGGTTCACGCTGGTCTGTCTCCGTCGGCTGACCGAGCGCCCGCCACACCCCGCCGAACCGGACCAGCGCCGTCACCGCGGACCCCGCCGCGACGACCCCGAGCACCGGCACCGCCCACCCCGTGGCCGCCACCACGACCGCGAGAAGGCAGCGCTCCGTCTTGCCGACCGGCCCGCCGTTGCGCCGCGGAGCACCCGCCGCCGCGCCCGCCAACGACACCCAGGAAGGCAACGTCGACGCGAACGCCGCCACGGCCACCAGCCACAGCGGGGCCAGCGGCAGGAAACCCGCGATGACGAGCAGATCGGCCGCTCGGTCCCCCAGCTCGTTCAGAACCGCACCCCTACGGGTCATGCGCCCGGTGTCGCGGGCGAGCGCCCCGTCCAGGTGCGCGAAGGCGAGCCGCGCCGTGAGCAGCACCGCCACCGGCAGCGCGGCGAGCGGCGCCGGCAGGAACGCGAGCGCCGCCGCCGCTCCCGCCGCGCACCCGACACCGGCCGCCGTGAGGGCGTCGGGCGAGACCCGCCGCGCGGCGAGCGCGCCCCGCACGCCCGAGAGCCGGTCCGCGTACCAGGGTTTGAGAGCGTAGAGGCCGTTCATACGTACGACTGTGCCGTCGCAGGCGCGGCCTGAAATCGGCGCACGTACTCAGATGACCCGTGAGTACGGTGGCCCGGTGACCACGCAGCGCACCGCCCACGCCGCCGACCTCACCCGCGCCGAACTCCGGGACATCCGCGCCCTGTTGGACGACGCCTTCGCCGGACGGTTCAGCGACGACGACTGGGACCACACCCTGGGCGGGGTGCACGCCCTCGTGTACGACAGCACGGGCGCCCTCGTCGCCCACGGCTCCGTCGTGCAGCGCAGGGTCGTGCACGCGGGCCGCTCGCTGCGTACCGGGTACGTCGAGGGCGTCGCCGTCCGCGCCGACGCGCGGGGGAGGGGCCTGGGCGGGCAGGTCATGGCTGAGCTGGAGCGGGTGATCGACGGGGCCTATGCGCTGGGCGCGCTGTCGGCGTCGGCGGCCGGCAAGGCGCTGTACGAGGGGCGCGGCTGGCGACAGTGGCAGGGAGACTTCGCCGCGTACGGCCCGGAGGGGACGGTACGGCTGCCGGAGGACGAGAACCCGCCGCACCTGCGCCCCGTCACCGCCGCACTCGACCCGGCCCACGCGCTCCTCTTCGACTGGCGGGGCGGCGACATTCTCTGAAACCCAAGGCCGTCAGGGCGCCCCCGCACCCCGGACGATGATCCCGGAAACCCGCTCTGACCTCGGTGTTGATCACCCTCGAGTATGACTCGCGTCTCAGATAGTAGGAAGTCCGAGTAATTGTGCAGACAGATGAAGGCTCCTCGCTTAGCTTTGAAGGAGCCGAACGTCTCGCTCGATCCAGCGAATGGCGGTCGTGAGCGGAGCAGAAGGCAGGTAACCCCTGTGGCTCCCGTCTCCCCGCCCTTTCCGGCGCCTCGAAATCCCCCGTGATCTCAAGGAGTCGATCTCTCATGGCCACAGCGACGCCCGTCCGCCGCCGAGTCCGTCACGCCTCGCCTTCGGGTGAAGAGCGTAAGAACGCCGCCGCCGCGCTTCAGCGCGCCCTCGACCGTAGGGACAACGGGGGCGAGACAGGGCATTAGTCCCTCTCGGGGCGACCAGTCTCGACCTCGGCTCGTTCTCTGCGGGCCGTGTGGGGCTTGTCGCGCAGTTCCCCGCGCCCCTTGCGGGGCGCTCCTTACGGGGCGCGCCCCCTACGCACCACCACGACTGACCTCGAAATAGTCGATGCGTTCGCCGTTCTCGGCCAGCGCGGAGACCCTCAGTCTCGGACTCACGCCCGTCCCGCCGGTCTCCGCCTCCACCGCGAGGAACGAGAAGCCGGTGTACCGCACCCGCGACCACTCAACCGTGTCCGGGTTCGGCAGGCGTGATTTCGTCCAGTGGAACGACACGATCGACTCGCGGTCCTGGACATGCCCTTCGTAGCTGTCCCCGACCCCGGGTCCGAACCCGTAGAGGTCCTTGCCGGCGCCGCCCGCGGTGACATACACGATGCCGTCGCGCGTCGGATCGGTCGACGCGCCGACCGGCACCGGCTTGCCGACCTCGCCGTTCCTGATCGCGTCCGTGCGCTCGTACACGTGGTTGTGCCCGTTGATCACCAGGTCCACCTGGTGCTCGGTGAACAGCGGCAGCCA
Source organism: Streptomyces sp. NPDC046821 (assembly GCF_040645335.1). Lineage (NCBI taxonomy): Bacteria > Bacillati > Actinomycetota > Actinomycetes > Kitasatosporales > Streptomycetaceae > Streptomyces > Streptomyces sp. NPDC046821. The sequence goes on from NZ_JBEYYB010000005.1 coordinate 255,648, forward strand.
CGCCGCGCGCACCCCGCCGTCCGAGGCGTGCGTCGACGTCGAATAGGCGCAGTGGTGGAAGAAGACCACCACGAAGTCGATGTCGTCGCGGGCCCGCAGCTCACCGAGCCGTCGGCCCAGCCAGGCGGTCTGCTTCCCGTCCGTGTAGCCACGGTTGGCGGGAATCTCGTACGACACGTCGTTCGCGTCCAGCGCGACGACGCCCACGTTCCCGTACACGAACGAGTAGACGCCCGGCGCGCTGCGCGGGTCCGGGCCGTTGTCCGGCAGGGACCAGCGGGCCGACTGGCCGCCGTAGCCGTTCGGGGAGTACCAGGCCTCCATGTCGTGGTTGCCGGTCGTCACCATCCACGGCACCGACTTCGCGACCGACTCCGTCTGCGCGAGGAACTGGTCCCACACGCGGGCGTCGTACGTGTCCGTGTCCTTGCCGTGCCCGCTGCTGTCGGCGTAACAGATGTCGCCCGCGTGCAGATGGAACGACGGATTCTGGCCCAGGATCAGCTGGTCGTTGGCGAGTGCGTCATAGCTGACGCCCTGGTCGCCGAAGGCCGTGAACACGAACTTCCCGGCCCGCGCCGGAGCCGTACGGAACGAGCCGATCGTCCCGACGCGCTCCGCGGACGCCGGGTCGAAGCCGTCGTGGCCGACGCCGTAGTAGTACGTCGTGCCGGGCGCGAGGCCGTCCAGGGCCGCGTGCAGGTAGAGCTGCTCCACCGCCGGGAGCCTCTTCGACAGGGCCGGGGTGTGCAGGGCGCGCACCTCCGCCTCGATCTTCAGGCTCAGGTCCCACGGCTTCATGCCCACCCGGACGAACGGCCCGCGCACCGCGAACGGGACCTGCCACGAGATCCGCATCTGCGTCTTCGGGTCGGCGCCGAAGGCCAGATGCCGGGCGAACGGGGCGACCAGCGAGCCGTCGACCCGCACCGCCGCCGAACGCACGGGGGCGGCGGGCGCCGCGTACACCGTGGAGGCCGAGCCGCCCAGGAGCGTCAGGCCGCCCACGGTCCCCGCCGTCCCGGTGAGGGCGCGCCGCCGGCTGAAGCGCGCCCGGAGATACTCGTGCTGTTCCGGCATGGTCAGGCGGCGGGCCAGCTGCTCGGGGATCCCGACGTTCGGAGTGTCCATGAGGGAAGAACTTCCCAGCAACGCGCGACAAGGGCCATACCCGCGGGTGAACGGAGTCTGACGGAACGACAGCGGCCTGCTGCGAGCGCTGTCCGAATGGCGGACGGCACGTGTCATCCCATGGGACGGCGAGTAGGGTGCCGGTTATGTCGGCAAGCTCTCGCATCCTCAATCTCGCAGTGATCCCCGGTGACGGCATCGGCCAGGAGGTCGTGGCCCAGGGGCTCAAGGTCCTCGGCGCCGTCCTCCCGCAGGATGTGAAGCTGGAGACCAAGGAGTACGACTTCGGCGCCAAGCGCTACCACGCGACCGGTGAGACCCTCACCGACGCCGACGCCGAAGCTCTCAAGCAGCACGACGCCATCCTGCTCGGCGCCATCGGTGACCCCTCGGTCCCGTCCGGCGTCCTCGAGCGCGGCTTCCTGCTCAAGCTCCGCTTCCTCTTCGACCACCACGTCAACCTCCGCCCGAGCAAGCTGCTCCCGGGTGTGGCCACGCCGCTCAAGGGCGAGCCGGAGATCGACTTCATCGTGGTCCGTGAGGGCACCGAGGGCCCGTACACGGGCAACGGCGGCTCGATCCGCACCGGCACCCCGCACGAGGTCGCCACCGAGGTCTCCGTGAACACGGCCTTCGGTGTCGAGCGCGTGGTCCGTGACGCGTTCGCCCGCGCCCAGGCCCGCCCCCGCAAGAAGCTCACGCTGGTCCACAAGAACAACGTGCTGTCCTTCGCGGGCCACCTGTGGACGAACACCTTCAACAAGGTGGCGGCGGAGTTCCCCGAGGTCACCACCGACTACCTGCACGTGGACGCGGCGACGATCTTCCTCGTCACCGACCCCGCGCGCTTCGACGTGATCGTCACCGACAACCTCTTCGGCGACATCATCACCGACCTCGCCGCGGCCGTCTCCGGCGGCATCGGCGTCGCGGCCTCCGGGAACATCAACCCGTCCCGCGAGTTCCCGTCGATGTTCGAGCCGGTCCACGGCTCGGCCCCCGACATCGCCGGCCAGGGCAAGGCCGACCCCACGGCCACCATCCTGTCCGTGGCGCTCCTGCTGCGTCACCTCGGCTACGAGGCCGAGGCCGTCCGCATCGAGGACGCCGTCTCCAGCGACCTGGCCGAGCGCGGCACCACCGTGCGCACGACCGACGAGATCGGCGACGCGCTCGCCGGCCGAGTAGCCGGCTGACGCCCGCCGAGCCACTTAGCGCAGTATCAAGCACTTAAGTAGCCGCCGGGTCGCTTCCGCACCCGGCGGCTTCTCGTTTGCGGTCCCCGGGTGCCACCATCAATCCCAGGGCCGCACCGCACGCCGCACCCGTGACGGGCTGTTGTCGTCTCCCCGGACCCCACGAGCGATAATCGAACGTGGGGCCGCGGTGAACGCAGAAGCTCGGACGACCAAGTAGTTGGCTGGTTTCCGCTTCCAGCTGCGCGAGCGTGAATGCGGTCCGTCACACACAAACCGGTGAAGGACACGCAACCATGACGACGCCCACGATCGAGCTCAAGCCCTCCTCCACCCCGCTGTCCGACGCGGAGCGCGAGGCGATCCTGGCCGGCCCCGGATTCGGCCGCCACTTCACCGACCACATGGTGACGATCAAGTGGACCGAAGGCCGTGGCTGGCACGACGGCCAGCTCGTGCCGTACGGGCCGCTCTCCCTGGACCCGGCGACGAACGTCCTGCACTACGCGCAGGAGATCTTCGAGGGCCTCAAGGCCTACCGGCAGCCCGACGGCAGCGTCGCCACCTTCCGCCCCGAGATGAACGCCAAGCGCTTCGCGGCCTCGGCGCACCGGCTCGCGATGCCCGAGCTGCCCGTCGAGACGTTCATCGAGGCGTGTGACGTGCTGGTCCAGCAGGACAAGGCGTGGGTCCCGGCGCACGGCGGCGAGGAGTCCCTCTACCTGCGTCCCTTCATGATCGCGACCGAGGTCGGCCTGGGCGTGAAGCCGGCCAACGAGTACCTCTTCATCGTGATCGCCTCGCCCGCCGGCGCGTACTTCGCCGGTGGCGTGAAGCCGGTGTCGATCTGGCTGTCCGAGGACCGCGTGCGCGCCGTCCCCGGCGGCATGGGCGACGCCAAGACCGGCGGCAACTACGCCGCGTCGCTGCTCGCCCAGGCCGAGGCCAGCGCCCACGGCTGCGACCAGGTCGCCTACCTCGACGCCGTCGAGCACAAGTGGGTCGAGGAACTGGGCGGCATGAACCTGTACTTCGTGTACGGCGACAAGATCGTCACCCCCGAGCTGACCGGCTCGCTCCTCGCCGGCGTCACCCGCGACTCGCTCCTCTCGGTCGCCCGCGACCTGGGCTTCGAGGCCGTCGAGGGCCGCGTCTCCATCGACCAGTGGCAGGCCGACACGGAGAACGGCACGCTGACGGAGGTCTTCGCCTGCGGCACGGCGGCGGTGATCACTCCGGTGGGCACGGTGAAGCGCGCGAGCGGCGAATGGAAGCAGTCGGGCGGCGAGCCGGGCAAGGTCACCTTGAAGCTGCGTGAGGCTCTGCTGGACATTCAGCGCGGTACTTCGGCGGACACGCATGGGTGGATGCACCCGCTGGGCTAAGGCCTTTTTTTGGGGCCGCATCTCGTCACGGGGTGCGGCCCTTTGTCGCATCCGGGGTGCGGCCCGGTGGGGGCCGTTCGCGCAGTTCCCCGCGCCCCTGAAGGCCTGCGCTTCGCGCCGCCTTCCCCGATGGAGATCGCGCACGAAGTGCGCATCTCCAGGGGCGCGGGGAACTGCGCGACCGGCCACACTCGACCCGCGGCCACCCGACCGGCGCACCCCCACGGCGAGTTTAGAGCGTCGCTCAAATTAGGCGTCGCGTAAGAGTGGCGCGCCGCGGAGCGGCATGTAAGCTCGGGTTAGAACTGCGCTCAAACCCGAACGGAGTGCCCCCTTGCGACTGACGCCCACGGAACGCGACCGCCTCCTGCTCTTCGGCGCCGCCGAGCTCGCCCGGGCGAGAAAAGCCCGGGGCCTGCGGCTCAACGTGCCCGAGGCGACCGCCTTGATCGCGGACACCGTGTGCGAGGCGGCCCGGGACGGGCGGCGGCTCGCCGAGGCCGTCGAGGCGGCCCGGTCCGTCCTCGGCCCGGACGACGTGCTGCCCGGCGTCGGCGACGTCGTGACGGAGGTCCACGTCGAGGCCGTCTTCGACGACGGCTCCCGGCTCGCCGTGGTGAGCGACCCGATCGGCTCGTCGCTCGGCGACGACGCGCCGGGCGCGCTGCTGCCCGGCCCCGACCACGAGGACCCGCCCGCCGCGGTGACGCTCACGGCCACCAACACCGCGACCGTCCCCGTCTCCGTCACCTCCCACTTCCACTTCTTCGAGGCCAACCCGCGCCTCGACTTCGACCGCGAGGCCGCCTACGGAATGCGGCTCGCCGTCCCCGCCGGTTCCTCCGTGCGGTTCGGACCGGGGGAGAGCGTCGAGGTGGGCCTGGTGCCCATCGGCGGCGCGCGCGTGGCGATCGGTTTCGCCGGTCTCGTCGACGGCCCGCTGGACGCGCCGGGCGCCAAGGAGGAGGCCCTCCGCAGGGCCGCCGCCTGCGGATATCTGGGAGTGAAGGGAGCGGGCGCATGAGCAGGCCCACCAAGCACAGCGACCACTGCGCGCCGGGCAGCCGGCACATCGACCCCCGCGCGTACGCGGCCACGCACGGCCCGCGCGCCGGTGACCGCGTCCGCCTCGGCGACTCCGGTCTCACCGTCCGCGTAGAGTCCGACGCCCAGGCGTACGGCGACGAGTTCCTCGCCGGCTTCGGCAAGACCGCCCGCGACGGCCTGCACCTCAAGGCCGCGGCCGTCCGCGACACCTGCGACATCGTGATCAGCAACGTCCTCGTGATCGACGCCGTGCAGGGCATCCGCAAGGTCTCCATCGGCATCCGCGAGGGCCGGATCCACGCCATCGGGCGCGCCGGTAACCCCGACACCCTCGACGGGGTCGACGTCGTCGTCGGCACCGGCACCACCATCGTGTCCGGTGAGGGCCTCATCGCCACCGCGGGCGCCGTCGACACCCACGTACACCTGCTGTCGCCGCGCATCATGGAGGCCTCGCTCGCCTCCGGTGTCACCACGATCATCGGCCAGGAGTTCGGGCCCGTGTGGGGCGTCGGGGTGAACTCGCCGTGGGCGCTGCGGCACGCGTTCAACGCGTTCGACGCCTGGCCCGTCAACATCGGCTTCCTCGGCCGGGGTTCGTCCTCGCACGACGCCCCGCTGATCGAGGCGCTCGCCGAGGGCGGCGCGTCCGGCTTCAAGGTGCACGAGGACATGGGCGCCCACACCCGCGCCCTGGACACCGCGCTGCGCGTCGCCGAGGAGCACGACGTCCAGGTCGCCCTGCACAGCGACGGCCTGAACGAGTGCCTGTCCGTCGAGGACACCCTGAGGGTGCTGGACGGTCGGACCATCCACGCCTTCCACATCGAAGGGTGCGGCGGCGGCCACGTACCGAACGTCCTGAAGATGGCGGGCGTACCGAACGTCATCGGGTCGTCCACCAACCCCACGCTGCCCTTCGGCCGTGACGCCGTCGCCGAGCACTACGGCATGATCGTCTCGGTCCACGACCTCAAGACGGACCTGCCCGGCGACGCCGCCATGGCCCGCGACCGGATCCGCGCCGGAACGATGGGAGCCGAGGACGTCCTGCACGACCTGGGCGCCATCGGCATCACGTCCTCCGACGCGCAGGGCATGGGCCGCGCCGGCGAGACCGTGCGCCGTACCTTCGCGATGGCCGGGAAGATGAAGGCCGAGCTCGGCCCCATGGAGGGCGACGGCGCGTACGACGACAACGCGCGCGTGCTGCGCTACATGGCGAAGCTGACCATCAACCCCGCCATCGCGCACGGCCTGTCGCACGAGATCGGCTCCATCGAGGCCGGCAAGCTCGCCGACATCGTGCTGTGGCGCCCCGAGTTCTTCGGCGCGAAGCCGCAGCTCGTCCTCAAGTCCGGCTTCCCCGCCTACGGCGTCGTCGGTGACCCGAACGCGGCCACCGACACCTGCGAACCGCTCGTCCTGGGCCCTCAGTTCGGCTCGTTCGGGGCGACGGCCGCGGACATCTCCGTCGCCTTCGTCGCCCAGGCCGCGATCGACCAGGGCAACGACAAGATGCCGACCCGCCGCCGCCGTGTCGCCGTCCGTAACACCCGCGGCATCGGCCCGGCCGACCTGCAGCTCAACTCGCGCACGGGCGCGGTCGACGTCGACCAGCGCACCGGACTCGTCACCCTCGACGGCGCCCCGGTCGAGTCCGAACCGGCCGACTCCGTCTCCCTGAACCGTCTCTACTTCCTGTGAGGACCCCCTCATGAGCAGCTTCCACATGCCCCCCGAGTGGGCCCCGCACGAGCGGACCTGGATGGCCTGGCCGTGCCCCAACCCGACCTTCACCGACGACACGGAGCTGGCCGAGGCGCGCGAGGCCTGGGCCTCCGTCGCCAACGCCGTACGCCGCTTCGAGCCCGTCACGGTCGTCGTCGGCACCGGCCAGACCGAGTCGGCCCGCGCGCTCCTCGGCGATGACATCGACCTCGTCGAGCGTGACCTCGACGACGCGTGGATGCGCGACATCGGCCCGACCTTCGTCGTCGGCGACGGCCAACTCGCCGCCGTGGACTGGACGTTCAACGGCTGGGGCGCCCAGGACTGGGCCCGCTGGGAGAACGACTCGAAGGTCGCCCGCCACATCGCGGACCTCGCCGGCGTGCCCGTCCACTCCACCACTCTCGTCAACGAGGGCGGCGGCATCCACGTCGACGGCGAGGGCACCGTGCTCCTCACCGAGACCGTGCAGCTCGACCCTCACCGCAACCCCGGCCTCACCAAGGCCGAGGTCGAGCAGGAGATCCACGCCCGCCTCGGCACCACCAAGGCGATCTGGCTCCCGCGCGGCCTCGCCGGCGACTACGGCACGTACGGCACCCGCGGCCACGTCGACATCGTCGCCGCGTTCGCCGCGCCCGGCGTCGTCCTCGCCCACGCCCAGCAGGACCCCGCCCACCCCGACTACGAGCTGAGCCGCGAGATCATCGCCCTGCTCAAGTCCGAGACTGATGCCAAGGGCCGCCCCCTGGAGGTCGTCGAGGTCCCCGCGCCGACCGTCCTCAAGGACGAGGAGGGCTGGGTCGACTACTCGTACATCAACCACTACCTGTGCAACGACGGCGTCGTCCTGTGCTCCTTCGACGACCCGAACGACGAGGTCGCGGCCGGTATCTTCCGCCGGCTCTTCCCGGAGCGGACGGTTCAGCTCGTGGACGCCCGTACGATCTTCGCCGGGGGCGGTGGCATCCACTGCATCACCCAGCAGCAGCCGAAGATCACGCCCGCACACTGAACGCCCCGCAGGAGTCCCCGTGGCCCAGGCCCGCAGCCGCCGGCACGCACCCCCGCGTGAAGAGGTGCTCGCCGTCGCCATGGAGATGATCGCCGAACGCGGCCTGGAGAAGCTGACCATGGCCGCGCTCGGCCGCGAGGTCGGCATGAGCAGCGGGCACCTGCTCTACTACTTCGGCTCCAAGGACGAGCTGCTGCTGCGGACCCTGGAGTGGAGCGAGGGCCGCCTCGGCGCCGAGCGGGCGCGGCTCCTGGCGAACGGCGGCACGGTCCGCGAGCGTCTTGACGCCTACGTCGACCTGTACGTCCCCGACGCGCAGGGCGACCCGCACTGGACGCTGTGGATGGAGGTCTGGAACCGCTCGCAGAACGCCGACGACGACGGGCGCGAGCGGCAGGCCGCGATCGAGCGGGCCTGGCACCGCGACCTCGTCGCGCTGCTCGCGGAAGGCATGTCCGGCGGCGAGCTCCCGCCGTTCGACCCGGACCGCTTCGCGTACCGGCTGCGGGCGATGCTCGACGGCTTCTCCATCCACGTCGCGATCGGGCTGCGCGGCACGGACCGGGAGCGGATCCTGTCCCACGTACGGGAGTTCCTGGACGACGCGCTCAGCTAGCTGAGCGTGAAACGCAGGAGCGTGCCGGGCGCCGCCTGGGCCGCGCCGGCGAGGGCGGGCTCGGGGACCACGCCGATCACCGGGTAGCCGCCCGTCGTCGGATGGTCGTGCAGGAACACCACCGGACGGCCGTCGGGCGGCACCTGCACCGCGCCGAGCACCATGCCCTCACTGGCCAGCTCGCCAGTCAACTCCCGTTCCAGGGAAGGCCCTTCGGTACGCAGGCCGATGCGGTTGCTGTGCGCGGACACGCGGTACGCGGCGGCCGTGAACGTACGCAGCGCCTCCGCCGTGAACCAGTCCGATCGCGGGCCGAGCCGCACGGGCAGGGTCAGTACGGTGGGCGGGCCGGGCCAGGGAGCGGCGGGCGGGAGCGCCGGGACCGGGTCCGGGGAGCCGACGGGCAGTACGTCGCCGTCGCACAGGGGAGCGGGGCCGAGCCCCGACAGGAGGTCCGTCGAGCGGCTGCCGAGCACCGGCTCGACGGTGATGCCGCCCGCCACGGCCACGTAGGAACGCAGCCCGGCCGTCGCCCTCCCCGCGTCGAGCACCGCACCCGCCGGCACCCGCACCGGCGCGCCCCACGCCATGGGCTCGCCGTCTACGGTGACCGGACAGGGCGCCCCGCCCACGACGACGGTGACCGTCCGGTCGGGCCGCAGCGCGCACCCGGTGAGCGTGGTCTCCAGGACGGCCGCTTCACCGGGGTTGCCGAGCAGCCGGTTGGCGAGCCGCATCGCGGGCGCGTCCAGGGCGCCCGAACGGAGAACTCCCAGGTGAGCATGGCCAGTTCGGCCTGCGTCCTGGATCGTGGTGAGGGCTCCGGCGCGGACGACGGTGAGCTTGGCGGTCATACGCCGCCCTCGACGAACCGGACGCGGGTGCCCGGAGTCAGCAGCGCCGCCGCCTCCCGGGACGGGTCCCACAGCGGCGCCGGGTCCGGCATCGTGCCGATCAGCTGCCAGCCGCCGGGCGTCGCCCGCGGATAGACGGCGCTGTACGGACCCGCGAGCGCGAGCGCCCCCGCGGGGACGCGCGTACGCGGGGTCGCCCGGCGCGGCACGTGCAACTCGGCGGGCAGCCCCGTGAGATACCCGAACCCGGGAGCGAACCCGCAGAAGGCCACCCGGTACGTGTACGAGGAGTGGCGGGCCGCGACCTCGTCCTCCGTCACGCCCCAACGGTCCGCCACCTCGGCGAGGTCCGGGCCGTCGTAGACCACCGGGATCTCGACGACGTCACCCTCCTGAGCGGCGCCCAACGGGACGTCCCAGGCCGGGAGTTGGCGTGCCAGCAGCTCCGGATCGGCCACTCCGTCGAGCAGGACCGTACGCGCGCCCGGCACGATCTCGGCGACCGGAGGCAGCGTTCCGGCAGCCCGGCGGCGCAGCAGCTCCGCGTGGAACGCGCCGGTGTGCTCGGCGTCCGGCAACTCCACGAGCAGCGCGCTCCGCCCGGCGGGCCGTACCGTCACCGCGGGCGCGGTGGCCGTCACGCGAACGCCCCGACCTTGACCCCGGCCTCTTCGAGGGCCTGCCGTACGCGGGCCGCGAGCCGGGCCGCGCCCGGGGTGTCGCCGTGCAGGCACAGGGAGCGGGCGGCGACCGCGACGGATGTGCCGTCCACCGTGTCGACGGCGCCCTCGACCGCGAACGCCACCGAGCGGCGCACCACGGTGTCCTCGTCGCTGACCACGGAGTTCGCCTCGCTGCGCGGCACGAGCGTGCCGCCCGGCGTGTAGGCGCGGTCGGCGAAGGCTTCCGGCACCGGTTCGAGACCGGCGTCCCGGGCGGCGTCGAGCAGCCGGGAGCCCGGAAGGCCGAGGACGGGCAGCGACCCGCCCGCGAGCCGGACCCCCGCGACGACGGCGCCCGCCTGCTCCGCGTCATGGACCGTGCGGTTGTAGAGGGCGCCGTGCGGCTTCACGTAGGCCACGTGCGCCCCGGCCGCCTCGGCGAACACCCTCAACGCACCGATCTGGTAAGCGACTTCGCAGGCCAGCTCGTCCGCCGGCACATCCATCGCCCGCCGCCCGAACCCGGCCAGGTCGCGGTACGACACCTGCGCCCCGATCCGTACCCCGCGCTCGGCGGCGAGGTCGCACACGCGGCGCATCACGGAGGGGTCGCCCGCGTGGAAGCCGCAGGCGACATTGGCGCTGGTCACGACGGAGAGCAGCGCCTCGTCATCGGTGAGGGTCCAGCGGCCGAAGCCTTCGCCGAGATCGGCGTTGAGGTCGAAGAGGTCCTGGATCACGCCCGTAACGTAGAGGATTGTTGAACGATCCGACAAGAGGCCCCGCAGTCGTCGATGCCGCGACACGAAGCCGGTGACCACCCACGCCGCGACCGCCCTTGCCGCGACCACAATGAACGCAAGTACGCCCGATCGTTGCCGGTGACATCCTTGTCACGCGGTGAAGCCGTCCGGCAGCGTGGGCGCGCATGGGACGAGAGCAGTGGAAGAAGATCCTGGTCGGATCCGCCGGGAACATGGTCGAGTGGTTCGACTGGTTCGTGTACGCCAGCTTCGCCACGTACTTCGCCGGGGCGTTCTTCCCGGACGGGAACCCGACGGCCCAGCTCATGAACACCGCCGGCATCTTCGCCGTCGGATTCTTCATGCGGCCCGTGGGCGGCTGGCTGCTCGGCCGGGTCGGTGACCGCAAGGGCCGCAAGGCGGCGCTCACCCTGACCGTCAGCCTCATGTCGGCGTCCGCTGTCCTCATCGCGGTAGCCCCGACCTACGCGGTGGCCGGGTACGGCGGCGCCGCCGTCCTGCTCGTCGCCCGCCTCCTCCAGGGCCTCTCGGTCGGCGGCGAGTACGCGGCCAGCGCCACCTACCTCACCGAGGCGTCCGACCCGCGCCGGCGCGGCTTCGCGTCCAGCTTCCAGTACGTCTCCATGACCGCCGGTCAGATCGTGGGCCTCGGCCTCCAGATCGTGCTCCAGCGCACCCTGTCCGACGGGGCCCTGCACAGCTGGGGCTGGCGCCTCCCCTTCATCGTCGGCGCGCTCGGCGCGGCGGTCATCTTCTACCTGCGGCGCAGCATGTTGGAGACCGAGATCTACGAGGAGTCCGCCGACGACGCGGGGGCGGCGCAGAAGGGCACCCTCAAGGCGCTGTGGGCGCACCGGCGCGAGGCGTTCCTGGTGATGGCCCTGACGATGGGCGGCACGGTCGCCTACTACACGTACACGACCTACCTCACCAAGTACCTCTCGAACTCCGCCGGGCTCAGCAAGGAGACCGCGACCCTCGTCTCGTTCTGCGCGCTGATCGTCTTCGCGTGTCTCCAGCCGCTCGCGGGGGCGCTGTCCGACCGGATCGGCCGCCGTCCGCTCCTGATCACCTTCGCGGTCGGCTCGACCTTCCTGACCGTGCCGATCATGACGCTGCTGAAGCACGCGGGCTCCTTCTGGCCGGCCCTCGGCCTGGCCCTGCTCGCCCTGGTCGTCGTCACCGGCTACACGTCGATCAACGCGTGCGTGAAGGCGGAGCTGTTCCCGACCGGCATCCGCGCCCTCGGGGTCGCCCTCCCGTACGCCATCGCCAACGCCCTCTTCGGCGGCACGGCGGAGTACGTGGCCCTGTGGTTCAAGGACGCGGGCATCGAGTCCGGCTTCTACTGGTACGTCGCCGGGTGCGCGGCGGTCTCGCTGGTCGTCTACCTGACGATGCGTGAGACCCGGGACATCGACCTCAACCGGGTCGAGGGCCTGAGCGCCACGAGCGCGGCAGGGAAAGCAAGCGTGGCCTGATTCCACGCCTTGTCCCACGCCTGATTCCATCACCAGGCCCACATCGTGAGACCACAGCCCGGGCCCCGCCCGGGCTGTGGCATAGTGCGCACGTGCTCTCGTTCGCCATGATTATTGGCAGCAGGCGCGCCGGTCCGCAGTGACCGCCTCGTACGACCACGTACAGGCGGGCATCGTCGTCTCGACCCGCGCGCAGACCTCTCGCACCCGCGAGGGGTTTTTTCGTTTCCTGGCCCACCCGTAGCCGGGACCGGAGCGCGAGGGATCATAGGGGGACGGTGGAGCCGGTTCTTCCGGTAGACCGAGATCCGAAACAGGAGCCAGATCAGCATGACGGACGCAACCGACGACAATCGCTCTTCCCGCGTCGACGACGACTTCCACGTCTTCGACACCACCCTGCGCGACGGCGCACAGCGTGAAGGCATCAACCTGACCGTCGCCGACAAGCTGACCATCGCCCGGCACCTGGACGACTTCGGCGTGGGCTTCATCGAGGGCGGCTGGCCCGGCGCCAACCCCCGAGACACCGAGTTCTTCGCCCGCGCCCAGGCGGAGATCGACTTCAAGCACGCCGAGCTCGTCGCGTTCGGCGCCACCCGCCGCGCCGGCTCCAAGGCCTCCGAGGACCCGCAGGTCAGGGCACTCGTCGAGTCCGGAGCCCCGGTCGTGACCCTGGTCGCCAAGTCGCACGACCGGCACGTCGAACTGGCCCTGCGCACCACCCTCGACGAGAACCTGGAGATGGTCCGCGACACCGTCTCCTACCTGCGCGAGCAGGGCCGCCGCGTCTTCGTCGACTGCGAGCACTTCTTCGACGGCTACCGCGCCAACCCCGAGTACGCGAAGTCCGTCGTACGGGCCGCGCACGAGGCCGGCGCCGACGTCGTCGTCCTGTGCGACACCAACGGCGGGATGCTCCCCGCGCAGGTCCAGGCGATCACCGCCACCGTCCTCGCCGACACCGGGGCCCGCCTCGGCATCCACGCCCAGGACGACACCGGCTGCGCCGTCGCCAACACCCTCGCCGCCGTGGACGCGGGCGCGACCCACGTCCAGTGCACGGCCAACGGCTACGGCGAGCGCGTCGGCAACTCCAACCTCTTCCCGGTCGTCGCGGCCCTGGAGCTCAAGTACGGCAAGAAGGTGCTGCCCGAGGGCGCCCTGCGCGAGATGACCCGGATCTCGCACGCCATCGCCGAGGTCGTGAACCTCACCCCGTCCACGCACCAGCCGTACGTCGGAGTCTCCGCGTTCGCGCACAAGGCGGGTCTGCACGCCTCCGCGATCAAGGTCGACCCGGACCTCTACCAGCACATCGACCCCGACCTCGTCGGCAACCGCATCCGGATGCTCGTCTCCGACATGGCGGGCCGCGCGTCCATCGAGCTCAAGGGCAAGGAGCTCGGCGTCGACATCTCCGACGACCGCGAGCTTGTCGGCCGCGTCGTCGAGCGCGTCAAGGAGCGCGAGCTCAAGGGCTACACGTACGAGGCCGCCGACGCCTCCTTCGAGCTGCTGCTGCGCGAGGAGGCCGAGGGCCGGGCGCGGCGCTACTTCCGCGTCGAGTCGTGGCGCGCCATCGTCGAGGACCGCCCCGACGGCAGCCACGCCAACGAGGCGACCGTGAAGCTGTGGGCCAAGGGCGAGCGCATCGTCGCCACGGCCGAGGGCAACGGCCCGGTCAACGCCCTGGACCGCGCCCTGCGCGTCGGCCTGGAGCGCATCTACCCGCAGCTCGCCAAGCTGGAGCTCGTGGACTACAAGGTCCGCATCCTGGAGGGCAAGCACGGCACGTCCTCCACGACCCGCGTCCTGATCTCGACGACCGACGGCGCGGGCGAGTGGTCCACCGTCGGCGTCGCCGAGAACGTCATCGCCGCGTCGTGGGGCGCACTGGAGGACGCGTACACGTACGGCCTCCTGCGCGCCGGGGTCGAGCCCGTCGAGTAGTACGCCCGAGGGGCCCGTGAGCAGCCTGCCGGTACGGGCAGCACACGGGCCCCTCCTGCGTTAGCGTCGAGATATGAGGCCCACCCGCCGGGCACCGCGCCTGATATGCGCCCTGTCCGGAACACTTCTCGCCCTGGGCGCCATGACCGCCGCGACACCGGGGGCACGCGCGGCTGCCCCCTCCGATGTCTCGACCGTGGCCGATGCCCTGAAGCACAGTCCTGTGTACGTCGACCCGGCCGCGTCCGGCCAGCTGAGCGCCGGGGACGCCAATGCCCTCGCCAAGAAGATCAAGGACGCGGACAAGCCCGTCATGGTGGCCGTGCTGCCCGCCGGCTTCCAGACGAAGGCGCTCTTCTCCGACCTGCGTACCAAGACCGGCATCACCGGCGTCTACGCGATCCGGCTCGGCCAGGCGTTCGAAGCGCGGGCCGACCACCAGGTCATGTCACAGAGCGCCGTCCGGAACCTGACGGGCAGTGTCCAGGGCGAGAGCGCCGTCAGGCAGCTCAACGACTTCGTCGACACGGCCGTCCGCAACGCGCGCGGCTCGGCGCCCGCCGACTGGGGCGCGGGCGGCGGCAACGGCGGCACCCAGGTCGGCGCCCTGATCGGCGTCGGCGCGGTCGTCGTCCTGGCCGGCGGCGGCGTGTACGCCGTGACGCGCAGGCGGCGCAAGCAGCGCGAGGAGGAGCAGCGGGCCGCTCTGGAGCAGCTGCGAGTCGTCGTCGACGAGGACATCACGGCGTTCGGCGAGGAGCTGGACCGGCTCGACTTCCACCCCGCCGAGCAGGGCGCGGACGACGCGATGCGCGCCGACTACGAGCGTGCCCTCGACTCGTACGAGACCGCGAAGCAGGCCATGGCCGCGGCCGGGCGCCCCGAGGACGTGCGCGCGGTGACGGAGGCCCTGGACGACGGGCGGTTCTCGCTCGCCATGCTGGCCGCGCGCCGCGAGGGCCGGCCGCTGCCCGAGCGCCGGGTGCCCTGCTTCTTCGACCCGCGCCACGGCCCCTCCGTGACGGAGGCGCGGTGGGCGCCGCCCGGAGGCGCCGAGCGCGACGTCCCGGTCTGCGCCGCCGACGCGGCCCGCATCCAGGACGGCACCGACCCCATGATCCGCACGGTCGACACGGGCTACGGCGAGCGCCGCCCGTACTACGACGCGGGCCCCGCGTACGGCCCCTGGGCGGGCGGCTACTTCGGCGGCGGCATCCTGCCCGGCCTCCTCATCGGGACGATGCTCGGCACGATGATGTCGAGCCCTGCCTACGCGGCCGACTACGGCACCGGGTACGGGGACTTCGGCGCCGGAGCCGGTTACGACGGCGGTGACTACTCGGGCGCCGACTTCGACTCGAACGACTTCGGTGACTTCGGGGGCGGAGGCGGGGACTTCGGCGGAGGCGGCGGCGACTTCGGCGGGGGAGGCGGCGGGGACTTCGGCGGAGGCTTCTGACCGCCTGAGAGGGCCGGTCCGGAATGTGGCCGCCCCGGCGCCCACGCCCGCAGATACTCCGTGGCCGTCGGCTTCGGGATGTGCGCTCCCTCGCCGTACATCGCGTGCGAGAGCCGGACCCGGAGCCGTTCGCCGTGCGGCACCCGGCGCGGCACACCGTTCGCGTCGGTCGTGGGCGGCAGCTCCAGGGGTACGGGCTGCTCGTGCGCGGTCAGGGTGTGCAGCTCGGCCTGGGTGAGTGGGATGTGCGTCTCGACGTACTCGCCGTTCGGGAGGCGGGTGATCCGGCCCGACTCCCGCCCGTGCAGCACGAGTTCACGGTCGCGGAGCTGGAGGCCGAGGCAGATCCGCCGGGTGACGGCGAAGGTGATCACCGGGCCGACGATCAGCGCCGCGCGGACGAACCACGTGACCGCGTTCAGCGAGACGTGGAAGCGGGTCGCCCAGATGTCGTTCCCGCCGCCCACCAGGGCCACCAGGAAGAACGTCAGCCACGCCACCCCGAGCGCCGTGCGCACCGGCCGGTCGCGCGGCCGGTCCAGGAGATGGTGCTCGCGCCGGTCACCCGTGACCCAGGACTCCAGGAACGGATACGCGCCGATCACCACGAGGACCGCCGGGAAGACCACCAGCGGGATCAGCACGCCGAGGGCCAGCGTGTGCCCCCACGCGGTGATCTCCCAGCCCGGCATCACCCGCAGCAGCCCCTCCGCGAACCCGAGGTACCAGTCAGGCTGCGCGCCCGTGGACACCTGGTCGACGCGGTAAGGCCCGTAGTTCCAGACAGGGTTGATGGTCGCGACGGCGGCGATGAACGCGACGACACCGAACACCACGAAGAAGAAGCCGCCGGCCTTCGCGAGGTACACCGGGAAGAACGGCGCGCCCACGACGTTGCGTTCGGTCTTTCCCCGGCCCGGGAACTGCGTGTGCTTGTGGTACACGACGAGGATCAGATGGGCCACCACGAGCGCCGCCATGATGCCCGGGAACAGCAGCACGTGCACCGAGTAGAACCGCCCCACGACGTCGTGCCCCGGGAACTCCCCGCCGAACAGGAACATCGACAGATACGTCCCGACGACCGGCACCGACAGGATCGCCCCGTCGAGGAAGCGCATCCCCGTCCCCGAGAGCAGGTCGTCCGGCAGCGAGTACCCCAACAGGCCCTCGAACAGGCCGAGTACGAGGAGCAGCCAGCCGAACAGCCAGTTCATCTCGCGCGGCTTGCGGAACGACCCGGTGAAGAAGTGCCGCATCATGTGGACGAGCATCGCCGCCACGAAGATCAGCGCCGCCCAGTGGTGGATCTGCCGGATCAGCAGCCCGCCCCGCACGTCGAAGCTGATGTCGAGCGTGGAGGCGTACGCCTCGGACATCGGGATGCCGTTCAGCGGCACGTAACTGCCGTGGTACACAACCTCGTTCATCGACGGCTGGAAGAACAGGGTGAGGTAGACACCGGTCAGGACGAGGATCGCGAAGGTGTAGAGGCAGACCTCGCCCAGCAGGAACGACCAGTGGTCGGGGAAGACCTTGCGCAGGTACTTCCTGCCGAGTGTGTGCAGTCCCAGGCGGCCGTCGGCCCAGTCCGCGACGCGCTCACCGGCCGGGGCCCGCCCCCTTTCGCGCACCGTCCCCGTGCTGCCGTCCGTGGTACCTGCCGACATGGGCTCGCTCCTCCCGTGGGCGCTCACCCTTTGGACGGCCACGGAAGGCGGGTTTGTGACATCACGGCGCCCCGGTGTGGCGCACGTCACGCCACGGCTGTGCGCCGGTCAGCCCAGGAGCTTCGCCTGCCAGCGTGAGAAGACCTCTCGCGGGGAGCCGTGGCAGGACCACGGGACCCGGGTGGCCTGGCCCGCCATGAGCCGGAAGAGATGTGCTGCCTCACCCGTCAGGTCGGCGTAACACGACGCGTGAGCAAGGGTGTTGAGGTCCGCGATGTCCTGCGCGTACATGTGACTGCGGCGCGCGATCCACAGGTTCCAGGTGCGCCTGGCCTGCGACGCGGTGTTCTCGTTGTTCCAGAACTGGAGCAGGCCGATCGCCTGGTCGCCCTCCCGCTCGACCCGGTAGCGGTACTCCTCGACCCGGGCGACCTGGGAGAGGACGGCGAGCGGCGACCCGGGCGGCAGGGACGCCGTGACGTCCTGCGCGAAGTTGTACATGACCCCGTGCGAGCCGTGCCAGCGCGCGGACATGTGCCGCAGCACCTGGTGGTGGCCCTCCCGGTTGTACGGGTCGCGCTGCTGCAGCTCCTTCCACCAGCGCTCGGTGGAGGGGTGGCCGCCGGGGAAGAGGCGGGCGACGCTCAGCAGGGAGACCCAGGGCACCGGATCCGCGGGGAAGGCCTCGGACGCACGGAGCGCCGTGCGGACGGCGCGCTCCAACTGGTCTGCGGGGACCACCCGTTCGGGGCCCGCCGCCAGTGCCAGGTTGAACGCCCGCATCACCTCGGTCTCGGCGCGCAGGACGAGGGCGTCGGGGTTGTCGGGCTGTGACTCGTGCCAGGACTCCACGACGGACGTGCCGGCGGCGGCCTGGGCGAGCAGCCGCATCCGGAACGTCCGCCGGTCCCAGTCGTCGCCGGTCGCGGCGCTCAGCTCGGCCAGGCCCTGCCAGCGTCCGATCGCGATGTCCTGACGGGCCGACGCCAGGGCCCGGTCACCGTTCGTGGGATCGAAACGGACGGTCATCCGGGTCCTCGCCAGTCGGTAGTGAGTTGTGGGTGTTCTCGGGGACGACCGTCAGAGGTCCGTGGACAGGGTGTCGCCGGTCGACGCCGCGTACACCGGCGCCTGGTTCCCGTACTCGGCGTGCACCTGCTCCTGGCGCGCCGCGTCCAGGCGGGCCGGCCGGTAGTACGAGGAGCCCTTGGCGCGGTACCAGACCATCGGGACCAGGCCCACGGCGATGCCGCCGACGCCGATCGCGATGGCCGTGTCCGACAGGCTGCCGAGGGACTCGACGAAGACCCAGATCATGAAGAGCGAGCCGGTCAGCGGCCACAGACCGCCGAAGAAGAAGTTCGAGGCCGACTTGAACAGCAGCTTGCGGTACGCCACCACGACGGCGAGGCCCGCGAGCCCGTAGTAGACCGCGATCTGGAGTCCGATGGCGGCGACGGCGTCCTCCAGGACGGCCGAGACCGAGCCCATCGCGGTCGACGCGACGAACATCGCGAGGGCGACGACACCGACGACGAGGATCGCGACCCACGGCGTCTGCCAGCGCGGGTGCGACTTGCCGAGGGCGGCGGGCAGCGTGCGGTCGCGGCCCATCGAGAACAGTGAACGCGTCACCTGGATGAGCGTCGTCTCCAGGGTCGCGATGGTGGACAGCATCGCGGCGACCATCAGCAACTCGCCGCCGGGGCCCGGCAGTACGCGGTCGCCGAGCAGGCCCATGATGTTGTCGCCGGCCGCGATCTCCTTGGGCGTGAGCAGCATGTTGGTGGCGATCGTGAAGACCTCGAAGAGGACGAAGACGATCCCGACACCGATCAGCCCGGCGAGCCCGGAGGTCTTGCGGCTGTTACGGGTCTCCTCGCTGAGGTTGCTGGTGACGTCCCAGCCCCAGTAGTAGAACGCGGCGATCAGCGCGCCCGCGGCGAACCCGGAGGGCCCGTCGAAGTGGCTGAACCCGAGCCAGGACCAGGAGAACTCGGTGACGCGCTTGTCGCTGAACAGGGCGGCGACGGCCACCACGATCAGGATGACCAGCTCGATCCCGGACATCAGGAGCTGTGCGTGGACCGTGAGCTTCGCGCCCAGGAGGACGACGGAGAGCATCGCCAGGAACCAGACGGCGCCCACGGCCGCGGCGAGCACGGTGTCGTCGGCGTGCGCGGGCGAGATGAGTTCGAGCGTCATGGCGCCGGCCGGGAGCGAGCCCGCGACCATGAAGATGGTGGCCGAGATCACCAGGGACCAGCCGCTGATGAAGCCGAGGAAGGGGTGCAGGGCGCGGCCGACCCAGGAGTAGCTGGCGCCCGCGTTCACGTCGAGGCGACCCAGGTAGTTGAAGGCCCAGGCGATGCCGAGCATGGGTATCGCGCAGTAGAGGAGCGCGGCCGGCGCGGCCAGGCCCACGGTGCCGATGAGTACGGCGGTGGTGGCGGCGATCGAGTAGGCGGGTGCGCTGCCCGCCACTGCCATCACGATGCTGTCGGAGGTGCCCAGCGCGTTGGCCTGGAGCCCTCGGTTCGTGCTCATGGGGACGGTGGCGCCTTTCGCAGGAGCGGCAGACGGCCCGACCGGCAGCCCGACGCAGCGTAACGCCGCATTGGTACCTGAGTGAAGGGAGTGTAAGAAGTTGCCTCGACCTCCGATAAAGCGGAACGTAACCTTCAACTTCCCCCGGCCGGAACGGAGTTGCTCCTGGCCGTGAACGCCGAGCGCCCGCCCTCCGTCCTTGTGGGACGGAGAGGCGGGCGCGCTCGTGGAGAGGGTGGCCGGCGTCAGGGCCGGGTCACCGTGGTGACACTCAGGCGTTCTTGATCGCCGAGATGTCGAAGGCCAGCTTGATCTTGTCCGAGACCAGGACGCCGCCGGTCTCCAGGGCCGCGTTCCAGGTCAGGCCCCACTCGGAGCGCAGGATCGTGGCCTTGCCCTCGAAGCCGACGCGGGCGTTGCCGAACGGGTCGGTCGCGGAGCCGTTGAACTCCAGGTCGATGGTGAGGGGCTTGGTGGTGCCGAGGATGGTGAGGTCACCGGTGATCTGGTAGTCGTCGCCGCCCAGGGCCTTGGCCGAGGTGGAGCGGAACGTCATCGACGGGAACTCGTCCGTCTTGAAGAAGTCGGAGCTCTTGAGGTGACCGTCGCGGTCGGCGTTGCCGGTCTCGATGGACTCCATCTTGACGTCGAACGACGCGGTGGACTTCGACGGGTCGGAGCCGTCCAGGTGGAGCGTGCCCTCGAAGTCCTGGAAGGAGCCCTTCACGTTCGTGACCATGGCGTGGCGGGCGACGAAGCCGAGCGTGGTGTGCGACGGGTCGATGGTGTAGTCGCCGGACAGGGCGGCCAGGTCGGGGTTGACCTCGGTGGTGGCGGCGGTGGCGGTGGCGTCGTTCTTGCGGCCGAAGAGACCCATGACTTGCTCCTTGGGGACGGGGCGGGGCGAGTGGTTTCGTTGAATGTTTAACGTTCAACGAGAATGACTCTAGCGCCATTCTGTTCAAGTTTCAACATCCAGCGGCCTGTGTTTTTCCGATTACACCGCGTCCGGGTCCGGAGCGCTCTTGCGGACGCGCGTAGATCTTCCGCGTATGTCTGACCGGGTCGGCGGCTACGCGGGGTGACTTGGACTTCCGGGCGGGGGTTGTTGGACTGCCGCCGCCCACAAGAGCCGACTCCGTTGACCGGGCCGCGCCCCCGCCGATACCCAGTCCTGCATGACACGAAGATCTCGCGCAGCCGGCTCCGTCGCCGTCGTCGCCGCATCGTCCGCCGTGTTCGCCCTCACCGGCCCCGTCATTCCGGCCGCCGCCGACCCCGCGCCCGCCGTGGCGCAGGCCGTCATCGGGTCCGAGCAGCTGTCCGTCGCCGTCGCCGACGACTTCCCGCGCGTCCTCTCGTACACGGACCGCGCCTCGGGCGAGCGGCTCCTCGGCAGCACGAACGCGGTCGACAAGATGACGCTCAACGGCAAGGCCTACGCCGTCGCCGTCAAGGGCACCCCCGAAGTCACCGGCACCACGGCCGCGTACACGCTGACCTTCCCCGACCTGGCCGGCGTGGAGATCGACGCCTCGCTGAGTGTCAGCGGGCGCGCCACCACCTTCAAGGTGACCGCCGTGCGCGACACCGAGGCGTTCCGGGTCGGCACGATCGACATCCCAGGGCACGACCTCGTCTCCGTGGGCAGTTCGGACGGCGGTGCCGAGACCGCGTTCACCACGCTCGACAACGACTCGACGCGCACCGCCGACGTGTTCGGCAAGGTCACCGCGGGCACCCCGGCCGACGCCTCGCCGGTCGGCGCCTCGTACGCCATCGTCAACACCGGCTCGCTGGCCGCCGCCGTCGAGTCCAACTCGGCGTACGACAAGCCCAGCGGCCCGACCAACGGCGACGACGCCCGCTTCTGGCACCAGGCGCGCAGGTCCGCCGACGGTTCGACCCGCGTCGGCGTGTGGTCCGGGCAGTGGACCTACCGCGGTGACGGGGCCCCGAAGCCCGCCACCGGGGACGACCTGCCGTGGGCCAAGGTCGTCGTCACGCCCGACGCGAACGGGGACGGCGCCGTCGACTGGCAGGACGGCGCGGTCGCCTTCCGCTCCATCGGCGTCAAGGCGAAGGGCAGCGACGAGACCCCGGACCGGGTCGTCAGCCACATCCCCTTCAACTTCGCCAGTCAGGCCACGCACCCCTTCCTGCGCACCCTCGACGACGTCAAGCGGATCTCGCTGGCCACCGACAACCTCGGCCAGTTCGCCCTCCTCAAGGGCTACGCCTCCGAGGGCCACGACTCCGCGCACCCCGACTACGGCGGCAACACCAACAAGCGCGCCGGAGGTCTCAAGGACCTCAACCAACTGCTCAAGGAGGGCAAGCGGTTCGGCGCCGAGTTCGGTGTCCATGTGAACGCCACCGAGGCTTACCCCGTGGCGCAGCACTTCAGCGGCGACCTCGTCGACCCCAAGTCCCAGGGCTGGAACTGGCTCGACCAGAGCTACTACATCAACCAGCGCCGGGACATCAACAGCGGTGACCTCGCCGCCCGCTTCAAGCAGCTGCGCGACGAGACCGACCCGAACCTCACGACGCTCTACGTCGACGTCTACTACACGCACGGCTGGATCGCCGAGCAGACCGCCGAGGCCATCCGCTCCCAGGGCTGGAACATGGCCACCGAGTGGGCCGACAAGTTCGAGCGCCAGTCCCTGTGGTCGCACTGGGCCAACGACCTCGACTACGGGGGCAAGACCAACAAGGGCCTCAACTCGAAGATCATCCGGTTCATCCGCAACGGCGAGAAGGACGTCTGGAACGCCGACCCGGTCCTCGGCCAGAGCGCCCTCGACGACTTCGAGGGCTGGACCGGCGAGAACGACTGGAACTCCTTCTACGACAACATCTGGCAGCGCGACCTGCCCGCCAAGTTCCTCCAGCACCAGAAGATCACCCGCTGGAAGGGCGACGACATCACCTTCACCGGCGGGGTCCGCGGCACCGTCGAGAACGGCCGCCGCACCTTCTACGACCAGGACAGGAAGGTCCTTGACGGGACCGCCTACCTCCTGCCGTGGGACGGCGGCAAGAAGCTCTATCACTACGCCCAGGACGGGGGTACGACGAGCTGGGACGTGCCCGGATCCGCGTACACCGTCTACAAGCTCACCGACAACGGCCGCGTGAAGACCGGCACCGTGCGCGCCGTCGACGGCAAGATCACGCTGACCGCCGACGCGAAGCAGCCGTACGTGCTCTACCCGGCCGACCGGACGCCGAGTGCGGTCGACCCGGCCTGGGGTGCGGGCACGCATCTCAAGGACCCCGGCTTCAACGACGCCAAGCTGGCCGCTTGGGACAAGACCGGCGCCGTCACGCGCGACACCGACGACCACGGCCGCAACAGCGCCGCCCTCGCGGGTCCTGGCCCCGCCGCCCTGGAGCAGCGCGTCAGCGGCCTCGACGCGGGCAAGCGCTACACGGCCTCCGCCTGGGTCGAGGTCGAACCCGGGAAGTCCCGCCGTACGACGCTGAGCGCGGGCGGCAGCTCCGTAGCCGTCGACCGCTCGACGCTGCGGAACACCATCGCCGCCAGCGACTGGAGCGGCACGTACCTGCAGCGCGTGAAGGTCAACTTCACGGCGCCCGCGAACGGTGCCACCACGCTGAAGATCGAGGCGGCCAGGGGATCTGCCGCCAAGGTGCGCGTCGACGACGTCCGCGTGGTGGCCAACGCCCCCGCGACGAAGCCCGGCACTGTCGTCCACGAGGACTTCGAGGACGTCGACCAGGGCTGGGGCCCCTTCGACAAGGGCAACTCCGGCGGCGTCACCGACCCGCGCACACACATCGCCCAGAAGCACGCCCCGTACACGCAGGCCGGCTGGAACGGGAAGCTCGTCGACGACGTCATCGGCGGCGGCGAGTCCCTGAAGTCCCACGAGGAGAACTCCGGTGTCGTCTACCGGACTTCACCGGCCGACGTGCCGATGGAGGACGGGCACGCGTACAAGGTCGAGTTCGACTACCAGTCCAGCCACGCGGGCGCCTATCAGTGGGTGAGCGGCTACGACCGCGTCGCCGCCGACGGCACCCCCGACCAGGTCGAGACCGCGAGCACCCCGATCGGGCAGCAGCGCACGACCGGCCACTACGAGGGCACGGTCACGGCGGGCTGCGGTGACACCTGGACGGGCCTGCGCAAGCTCCAAGGGGCCCCGAGCGGCGCCGACTTCGTGCTCGACGACTTCACCGTCACCGACCTCGGCCCGGCCAAGGAGAAGGCCGCCTGCGGCACCCTCTCCGTGAAGGCCGGCGACACCCTGGAGCCCGGCCAGAAGAACAAGGTCGAGGCCACCTTCACCAACTACGAGTCGAGCGACATCAAGGACGCGTCCCTCTCGCTCGGCCTGCCCGACGGCTGGAAGGCCGAGCCCGCGGACCCGGTCGCGCCCGGCACGGTCGCCCCCGGCGCCAAGGCCACCGTCACCTGGCAGGTCACCCCGCCGGTCGACGCCAAGTACCAGTCGTACCAGCTGAGTTCGCAGGCCACTTACACCGTCGGGGGAGGCGAGCGGAAGCTCACCGCGAGCGCCACCGTGCGCACCCTCCCGCCGCCGCCCACCAAGGACACGTACGCCAGTGACCTGGACTGGACGTCCGCCACGAACGGCTGGGGGCCGGTCGAGCGCGACCTGTCCAACGGCGAGCAGGGGCAGGGCGACGGCGGCCCGATCAGGATCGGCGGCGTCACGTACGCCAAGGGTCTCGGCACGCACGCGCCCGCCAAGGTGCGGTACTACCTCGGCGGCCAGTGCACGTCGTTCACCGCCGAGGTCGGCGTCGACGACGTCCAGACGACCCGCGGCACCGTGCAGTTCTCCGTCGCGGCGGACGGCACGGAGAAGGTGAAGTCGCCGGTCCTCAAGGCCACCGACGACGCCTGGTCGCTCACCGCCGACGTCAGCGGCGCCAAGTACGTCGACCTGATCGTCGGTGACGGCGGCGACGGCAACGGCAATGACCACGCCGACTGGGGCGACGCCCGCTTCCACTGCGGCAGTTGACCTGACGGAGAGGGGCCCCGCCACCCGTGGCGGGGCCCCTTTCACCCACCCGTAGACAGCGCTTTCCGCCAATGATTAGGTGCAGCCCCATGACACCCACGCGTCGCACGTTCCTCATCGCGTCCACGCTCCTCGCGGGAGCCGCGCTCGCCACGCCGGCCCATGCCGCGTCGGCGGCCACGGACGACGAGTACGACACCCTGCGCAAGCGCTGGCTGGAGATCTCCCTGGGCACCGGCTACGACGCCACCGCCGAGCCCTACGCCTCGCGCCTCGCGCAGCTGGGCGACCTCGCCCGCGGCTTCCGGGCGACGATGGCCCCCACCGCCACCTCGCTCTGGCCCGGCTACTCCTTCGACCCGCCGGCCGGCATCACCCAGGGCTACAGCCGCCTGTGGACGATGACGCAGGCGTACGTGCAGGAGGGTACGGGGTCGACCGGCGACGCGGGCCTCCTCGCCGACGTCATCAAGGGCCTCGACCACCTCTCCGCCACGGTCTACAAGGCGACCACCACCCCGTACGGGAACTGGTGGGAGTGGCAGATCGGCAGCCCCCGCATCCTCATGGACATCGTGGCGGCGCTGTACGACCACCTCACGCAGGCGCAGCGCGACGCCGCGTTCGCCGCCGTCGACCACTTCATCCCCGACTCCGTGCTCCGCGACTACTCGGGCACGTCCACCGGCGCCAACCGCGTCGACCTGTGCCGCTCCGTCGCCCTGCGCGGCATCCTCGGCAAGAACGCCGACAAGACGGCCCTGGCCCGCGACGCCCTCTCGCCCGTCTTCCCCTACGTCACCAAGGGCGACGGCCTCTACGCCGACGGGTCGTTCATCCAGCACACCTACATCGCCTACTCGGGCACCTACGGGCAGGTCATGCTCGACGGGCTCGGGCGGCTCTTCGCGCTGCTCGCCGGGTCGACGTGGGCCGTCACCGACCCGAACCGGCAGATCATCCTCGACAGCGTCGAGCACGCCTACGCCCCGCTGATTTTCGACGGCCTGATCATGGACAGCGTCAACGGGCGTGCCATCAGCCGGGGTTACCTCAACAACGACGACCTCAAGGTCATGCGCAGCGACCACTTCCACGGCCAGGGCCTGATCGCCGCCATGGCCCAGCTGGCGGCGGGCGCGAGCACCGCGGAGCGGGAACGCTGGCACGCGCGCATCAAGGGCTGGATCCAGCGGGACACCGTGACGCCCCTGCTGACCGCGAAGCAGTTCGGCGTCGCCGACCTGTCCCGGCTCCACGCCATCGCGGACTCGGCCGTCGAGGCGGCCCCCGAGCCCGTCGGCCACACCCTGTTCGCGTCCATGGACCGCGCGGTCCACAAGCGCCCGCGCTTCGCCGCGAACATCTCGATGTCCTCGGACCGCATCGCGTACTACGAGTGCGGCAACGGCGAGAACCCGCGCGGCTGGCACACGGGCGCCGGGATGCTCTCCTGGTGGGCCGGGGGCAAGCGCTCCGACCAGTACACCGACTGGTTCTGGCCGACCGTCGACTTCTACCGGCTGCCCGGCACGACGGTGTCCACGAAGCGTCTCGCCGACCGGGCGGGCGGGGAATGGGGTGCGTCGCGGCCCGCCGTGAAGTGGGTCGGCGGCGCCACGGACGGCGAGTTCGCGGCCGTCGGCCAGCATGTGAAGGGGCTCAGCTCGACGCTCCAGGCCCGCAAGTCCTGGTTCTGCCTCGCCGACACCGTGGTCTGCCTGGGCGCCGGGATCAGCTCGACCGACGGCGTCCCCGCCGAGACCGTCGTCGACAACCGCAACCTCGGCGAGGGCGGCACGCAGGCCTTCACCGTAGGCCCGGGGGCGAACCCGGGCTGGGCCCACCTGGAGGACCACGGCGGCTGGGTCTTCCCCGGCGGCGCCGCCCTGAAGCACCTGCGCGAGGACCGCACGGGCGCCTGGTCCGACATCAACACCACCAGCTCCACCGAGCGCCGCACCCGTCGCTGGCAGACGCTCTGGCTGGACCACGGCACGAATCCCACGAATGCCGGATACGCCTATCTGCTGATGCCGGGAGCATCGAAGAGCGAGGTCGCGGAGCGCGCGCAGGACGAGGGCTGGCTGTCGGTCCTCGCCAACACGGACGCCGTCCAGGCCGTCGCCGTACCCTCCCTCGGGGTGAACGCGGCGAACTTCTGGCAGGCCGGGACCGCCGGCGACCTCACGGCGTCGGCCCCCGCCAGTGTCCTCGTCCGCCGCAAGGGGCGCACCGCGACCCTGATCATCAGTGAACCGCCGCGCACGGGACAGCCCGTGGAGATCGTCTGGGACCGGCCCGTGCACACCGTCGTCAGCCACGACCCGTCCGTCGAGGTGGTCGCCACGGGCCGTAGGCTGCGGCTGCGCGTCACTCCCGGAACGGCCTGCGTGGGCCATCGGTGTGAGGTGACTCTCAACTGACCCGATTGTCCGACCCCTACAAGGCGGCAGGGGCCTGAGCAGTCACTTCGGCCGTATAAGGGCGACGTTCTGTTCGGGCTAACCAGGAAAACGGGCCGGAGACTGTACGGAGTCGACGGCCCGTTTTGCTTGGTCGCCTTCGTAAGGTCGCTACATGACCGTTTTGGACGACACCGCTTCCGCCGGTGCCCCCGGAGATGAGCCCACCGACTCGCGCGGGCGCGTGGCCGAACTGCACGCCATCCGCGAGCAGGCGCTGCGCGGCCCCAGCGACAAGGCGACCGAGGCCCAGCACGCGAAGGGCAAGCTGACCGCGCGTGAGCGGATCGAGCTGCTGCTCGACGCGGGATCGTTCAACGAGGTCGAGCAGCTGCGCCGGCACCGCGCCACCGGCTTCGGCCTGGAGACCAAGAAGCCGTACACCGACGGTGTCATCACCGGCTGGGGCACGGTCGAGGGTCGCACGGTCTTCGTCTACGCGCACGACTTCCGCATCTTCGGTGGCGCGCTGGGCGAGGCCCACGCAACGAAGATCCACAAGATCATGGACATGGCCATCGCGGCCGGTGCCCCGCTGGTCTCCCTGAACGACGGCGCGGGCGCCCGTATCCAGGAGGGCGTCTCCGCGCTCGCCGGTTACGGCGGCATCTTCCAGCGCAACACCAAGGCGTCCGGCGTCATCCCGCAGATCAGCGTGATGCTCGGCCCGTGCGCCGGCGGCGCGGCCTACAGCCCCGCCCTCACCGACTTCGTCTTCATGGTCCGCGAGACCTCGCAGATGTTCATCACCGGACCGGACGTCGTCAAGGCGGTCACCGGCGAGGAGATCACCCAGAACGGCCTGGGCGGCGCCGACGTGCACGCCGAGACCTCGGGCGTCTGCCACTTCGCGTACGACGACGAGGAGACCTGCATCGCCGAGGTCCGGTACCTCATCTCGATGCTGCCCTCGAACAACCGCGAGAACCCGCCGACCGTGGCATCCGAGGACCCCGCCGAGCGCCGCTCGGACGTCCTGCTCGACCTGGTCCCGGCCGACGGCAACCGCCCGTACGACATGACCAAGGTCATCGAGGAGCTCGTCGACGACGGCGACTACCTCGAGATCCACGAGCGCTGGGCGCGGAACATCATCTGCGCGCTCGCCCGCCTTGACGGTCAGGTCGTCGGCATCGTCGCCAACCAGCCCTCGTCCCTCGCGGGCGTCCTGGACATCGAGGCCAGTGAAAAAGCTGCCCGCTTCGTCCAGATGTGCGACGCTTTCAATATTCCGATCGTGACCCTCCTGGACGTCCCCGGCTTTTTGCCCGGCGTCGACCAGGAGCACGGCGGAATCATCCGGCACGGTGCCAAGCTGCTGTACGCGTACTGCAACGCGACGGTTCCCCGTATCTCGCTGATCCTGCGCAAGGCGTACGGAGGTGCGTACATCGTCATGGACTCCCAGTCCATCGGTGCCGACCTCACCTACGCCTGGCCCACCAACGAGATCGCCGTGATGGGCGCCGAGGGCGCCGCCAACGTCATCTTCCGCCGTCAGATCGCGGACGCCGAGGACCCCGAGGCCATGCGGACCCGCATGGTCAAGGAGTACAAGGCCGAGCTGATGCACCCGTACTACGCGGCCGAGCGGGGCCTGGTCGACGACGTCATCGACCCCGCCGAGACCCGCGAGGTGCTCATCCGCTCGCTCGCCATGCTGCGCACGAAGCACGCCGACCTGCCTTCGCGCAAGCACGGCAACCCTCCGCAGTAACCCCACAAGGAGATCACTGCACATGTCTGCATTCGACATCCGCGTTGAGAAGGGCCACGCCGAGCCCGAGGAGGTCGCGGCCCTGACCGCGATCCTGCTGGCCCGCGCCGCCGCCGCACCGACCGACACCCCCGCGCTGCGCGGCCGCGACAAGGCCGGCTGGCGCCGCCTGGAGCGCCAGCACGGCTTCCGTGCGCCGCACAGCTGGCAGGGATAATTTCAGCCCGTCCGGCGCTTGAGGACGAGCCCGAAGGGCGAAAAAGCCCCCGGTGACCCGAAGGTCACTGGGGGCTTTCCCATGTCCGGGGTCGCCGCCGCGCGCTAGCGCAGACGCGCCATCAGCGCGTGCTCCACCAGAGTGATGAGCGCAGACTTCGCGTCAGCGCGGTGGCGCGCGTCGGTGGTGATGATCGGCGTGTCCGGCCCGATCTGCAGCGCCTCACGGACCTCGTCCGGCTGGTACGGCTGGTTGCCGTCGAAGCCGTTCAGCGCCACCACGAAGGGCAGGCCGGAGTTCTCGAAGTAGTCGACCGCGGGGAAGCAGTCGGCGAGACGGCGCGTGTCGACGAGGACGACGGCGCCGATGGCGCCGCGGACCAGGTCGTCCCACATGAACCAGAAGCGGTCCTGACCCGGCGTACCGAAGAGGTACAGGATGAGGTCCTGGTCGAGGGTGATGCGGCCGAAGTCCATGGCCACCGTCGTGGTGGTCTTGTCCCCGGTGTGGGTGAGGTCGTCGATGCCCGCGGACGCGGACGTCATGACGGCCTCGGTGCGCAGCGGGTTGATCTCGGAGACGGCGCCCACGAACGTGGTCTTGCCGACACCGAAGCCGCCGGCCACCACGATCTTCGCGGACGTGGTGGAGCGGGAAGGCCCTCCGCTAGAGCTTGCGAAGTCCACTGAGCACCCTTTCGAGCAAAGTCACGTCTGGCTGGCCGCCGGCGTTCTCGTCGCCGCCGGGCTGATGAATGGCGACCAGGCCCGCCTCCGCCAAGTCGGCGACGAGAATCCTGGCCACGCCGAGGGGGATGGAGAGCAGGGCCGAGACCTCGGCCACCGACTTGATCTCTCGGCAGAGGGTGCAGATCCGCTGGTGCTCGGGCAACTGGCCCTGCAACTGGTGCGGCTGCGCGGTGGTGTGCACCAGCGCCTCGATGGCGAGCTGGTAACGCGGCCTGGTGCGGCCGCCCGTCATGGCGTAAGGACGCACCAGAGGGTTGTTCGCGGCGGGCGCCGGCGTCTCGGGCCGCCGGTGCGGCTGCACGGGCTGGATCCGCGGTGCCGCCGGCTGGTCGTACGGCCCCGGCTGCCGCTGCTGCGGCGGGTACTGGGGAGCGTACGGCTGCCGCTGGTGGCTCGGCGCGGAGGGGAAGTTGTACGGGTTCGCCGCGTCACCCTGCCCCTGACCCTGGGCAGGCCCGTAGGGCCAGTTCGCCGATGAACCGCTCGGGGGTGTTGCAGAACCAGCCACGTACTCCTCCTCCAACTGTGCCGGGCACCATCACCGTGGAGCCGCGTTCCGAAACTTTACGGCTACGGAACGCGAAATCGCACCGCCTGTCTGTCAGTTGAGAAGGCTCCCCTGGAGCTCGGCCCGCAGGTCGGGCGTGAGAACCGTTCCCGCGCGGTCGACAAGAAGTGCCATCTCGTACCCGACGAGGCCAATGTCCGCCTCGGGGTGGGCGAGGACCGCGAGCGACGAACCGTCGGAGATGGACATGATGAAGAGGAATCCTCGCTCCATCTCCACAACTGTCTGGTTCACGCTGCCGCCCTCGAAGATGCGGGACGCGCCCGCGGTCAGCGAGGTAAGACCCGACGCGACGGCCGCCAGCTGGTCGGCACGGTCACGCGGGAACCCTTCGGACATCGCCAGAAGGAGGCCGTCGGCGGAGACCACCACCGTGTGGGACACCCCGGGGGTGTTGTCCACGAAGTTGGTGATCAACCAGTTCAGGTTCTGTGCCGCCTGGCTCATCGGGCTCACACTAACGCTCCTGGTTGTAGGTGCTGTCAGGACCACTGTGCTGGTGCGTGGCCTGGCCGTTCGTCTCACTGATTCCTGCTTCACGTCCCCGCTGCACGCCCCGGCGCAGGTTGCTCAGCCTGCCCCTGACGTCCTCGGGCGCGCGGGAGACCTGGGGGCCGCCCTGCGGGGTCGATTCAGCCGTGCCCTCGACCAGGTTGGCCTTGGGCACCCGGCGCGGCAGGCCGGAGGCGGTGACTCCGCCGGCCTTGGGCTTGCGGAGCTGCTCCGCGCGGACCCAGCGCTCGTCGTTGGACGAGCGCCAGCCGTCGGAGCCGCCGTCGGTGCTGCCGCTGCCGTTGTCCTGGGTGGTGTTGTCGCCGCGGTCGGGCGTCGGCGTCACCGGAACCTGCCGCTGCTGCCCGTTGCCACCACGCCGCGGAAGACCGGCGTCGGTGAGCGAGTGGGTTGCGGACGGAGCCGGTCCGGCAGATGCCACGGGACCGTGCGGGTCGAAGCCTACGCGCTCCGGCTCACCTGCGTCATCGCGCTGCGCGGATTCCGCTTGGCCGGGGTACCCGGAGTGCTGCTGCTCCTGGAAGCCGTTCTGCGTCGGCCAGTCGTCGTGCTGCGCACCACGTCGCGGGCTGTTCCCGAAGGCCGAGTAGGTCTCCTGCGCCGGTTCCGCATAGCCGCCCTGGCCTGCGAGACCGTCCTGCGGGGCGAAGAACGGGTCGTTGTACGACCCGTTGCTCCGGGGCTCGTCCTCGTACGTCTGACGGTCCGTCCCGTAGACGGCCTGGGAGTCCTCGTACGGCTGCTGCTGAACGTCGTCGTACGCGGGCTGCGCCGGGGCGAAGGGGTCCTGCGGCTGCTCGAACGGGTCCTGCACAGTGGCCGGGGCGACCTCGTCGCGGAACAGGGGACGGCTGTCGCCCTCGCCCGTCTGCGCCTGGGCCTCAAGCGCCGCGCGGCGCTCCTCGCGCATCAGCGAACGGCCGACGGGGTCCAGGTCACGCAGGTCGTCCGGGACGTCGCCGTAACGGCTGTCGTCGAACCCGAGCTCGGCGGCGGTGCGCAGCGGCGCGTGCTCGAACGCCGACTGCGACGGGATCATCGACGAGACCGTGAACTCGGACTCGGGAAGCTGGTCGCCGCTGCCACCGTGCGTGATGAGCTCCGGCAGCATGACGAGCGACGTCGTACCGGCCTGCTCGCCCGAGGGACGCAGCTGGACACGGATGCCGTGCCGGTCCGACAGACGGCCGACCACGAACAGGCCCATGCGCTGCGAGATCGCGGCGTCCACGGTCGGCGGGTTGGCCAGCTTGTGGTTGATGTCCGCGAAGTCCTCGGCGGTGAGGCCGATGCCCTTGTCGTGGATCTCGATCATGACGCGGCCGTCGGGAAGACGGGTCGCGGTGACGCGGACCTTGGTCTGCGGGGAGGAGAACGTGGTGGCGTTCTCCAGGAGCTCGGCGAGCAGGTGCACGAGGTCGGTCACGGCACGGCCGTGGATCTCGGCGTCCGGGACGCCCGACAGCTCGATGCGCTCGTACTGCTCCACCTCGGAGGAGGCGGCGCGCAGCACGTCGACCAGCGGGACCGGCTGGTCCCAGCGGCGGCCGGGCTCCTCGCCGGCGAGGACGAGAAGGTTCTCGCCGTTGCGGCGCATACGGGTCGCGAGGTGGTCCAGCTTGAAGAGGTTCTCCAGCTGGTCCGGCTCGGCCTCGTTGTTCTCCAGGTCCGTGATGAGGGTCAGCTGGCCCTCGATCAGGGACTGGTTACGGCGCGACAGGTTGGTGAAGATCGCGTTGATGTTGCCCCGGAGCAGCGCCTGCTCGGAGGCGAGCCGGACGGCCTCGCGGTGCACCTGGTCGAAGGCGCGGGCGACCTCGCCGATCTCGTCCGTGGAGGTGATCGGGATGGGCGTGACGCGGGTGTCGACCCGGCCCGGGTCGGTACGGGAGAGCTGGTCGACGAGCATCGGCAGGCGCTGCTCGGCGACGTCGAACGCGGCGGTGCGCAGGCGGCGCATCGAGCGGCTCATCTGCTGGGCCATCAGGCCGGCCAGGACGAACGCGGCGAGCAGGGCGACCAGCACGATGGAGCCGGTGACGAACGTGGAGCGCTTGGCGTCGTCGGCGATGCCGGCGGCCTCGTTCACCGCCTTGTCGGCGAGGTCGGACTCGATCGCGCGGTACGCGTTGAACTTGCCGGTGTTGACCGCCCACCAGTTCTGCGCGGTGACGCCGCGCTGCGCGATGGCCTGCCGGGCGAGGGGCTGGGTGGAGGGCAGCGCGACGATGGCGCCGACCATGTCCGTCGGGTCGGCCGGCGGCGGGACGTAGGTCTGGCCCTGGGCCTGCGCGTCGGCGGCGGCCTGCTTGGCCTGCTTCGCGCCGTCGGCCTTCAGCTTCTTCTTGGCGGCGTCGAGCTTGTCGACGTCCTCCTGGGTGCCACCGCCCTGGTACTCCGCGATGGCGATGCCCTCGAGGTACGCGTAGGAGGAGAGAGCGATCTTCTGCTTGCCGAAGGCGGCGGCGGTCGGACCCGGCTTGACCAGCAGGTGCATTCCGATGGAACGCTCCAGCGACAGCGCGGCCTTGGACAGCGAGATCGCGTAGACCGTGCGGCCGTAGCTCGTCATGTTGCCGGTGCCCAGACCGAGTTCGTTGGCGAACTCCATCAGCGGGTGCTGGATGACGACGTAGCCCTCTTCGGTCTGCACCTCGGGCAGCTTGCTCGTGTAGGCGGCGGCGCGCAGCTTCTCCAGGCCGGGCTCGACCTTCCGGAACTGCGCGACGCGGCGCTTCAGGCCGGCCTTGGCGGGCATGGTCCGCACGGCGGCGTCGAACGCGGCGGCGGCCTCGTTCGTCGTCGCGCGGGCGTCGAGGACCTTGGGGTCGTTCCGCTTGCCCAGGAGCAGCGGAGCGGCGGAGATGTCACGCTCGTCGATCAGGGCGTTCGCGTACGTCAGCGAGGCCTGCACCAGACGCGCCGTGTGCTCGGCGTCCTCGGCCTCGTTCCACGTGTCGATCGAGCCCTTGACCTGGAAGCCGCCCATGATCAGACCCACGAGCACGGGGATCAGCAGGATCGCGTTCAGCTTGGTGGGCACACGCCAGTTGCTCGGCGACATACGGCCGCCGGACGGCGCGGGGGCCTCGGTCCGTGGCGGCTGCGCGGCAGGCGCCGCTGTACGCGGCGGCGGGGTGAAGTTGCCCCGCGCCGAAGCCGGCTCGGGACTGTTCTTGCTTCGCCTCACTCGACCAACAACCTCTCGGCGTCGGCACCTACGTTGTGCCGCTGTCTCTCCAGAGCCCTTACCTACTGGGCAGTTCAGCGCATTCCAGCACGTCAGCCGGTTCTCTTCCAAACACTCGGAACCGGAAGCTCCGAGTGACGTATGCCCCACATAAAACGGTCATAAAGAGCGAGGTCCGCCAAAAGGCGTGGCGCATGTGAGCGCAGTGGAACCGGGTGTGCGCGACCTGTGTCGGCGAGGCGCCAATTCTCTGTCGAAACGTTATGAACCCGGAGGCCGACCGTGTCAAAGGACACAGGGGCCTCCGGGTTCACTACGACAACTGCCGTATGGATCTAGCCACTTGGTGGCCGGTTTTCCGGCGGTACCGCTACCGCAGACGGGCCATCAGGGCGTGCTCGACCAGCGTGATCAGGCCACTCTTGGCATCCGCGCGGTGACGGGCGTCGGTGGTGATGATCGGGGTGTCGGGGCCGATCTGCAGGGCCTCGCGGACCTCGTCGGGAGTGTAGGGCTGGTGTCCCTCGAAGCCGTTGAGGGCGACGACGAAGGGCAGGCCCGAGTTCTCGAAGTAGTCGACGGCCGGGAAGCAGTCGGCGAGACGGCGCGTGTCGACCAGCACGATCGCGCCGATGGCGCCGCGCACGAGGTCGTCCCACATGAACCAGAAGCGGTCCTGACCCGGCGTACCGAACAGGTACAGGATGAGGTCCTGGTCCAGCGTGATGCGGCCGAAGTCCATGGCCACCGTCGTGGTGGTCTTGTCCCCGGTGTGCGTGAGGTCGTCGATGCCCGCCGAGGCGGAGGTCATGACGGCCTCGGTGCGCAGCGGGTTGATCTCGGAGACGGCGCCCACGAACGTGGTCTTTCCGACGCCGAAGCCGCCGGCCACCACGATCTTCGCGGAGGTGGTGGAACGGCCGCCTCCGCCGTTAGAGCTTGCGAAGTCCACTGAGCACCCTTTCGAGCAGTGTCACGTCAGGCTGGCCGCCGGCGTTCTCGTCGCCGCCGGGCTGGTGGATCGCCACCAGTCCCGCTTCCGCCAGGTCCGCGACCAGGATCCGGGCCACACCGAGAGGCATCGACAGCAGGGCCGATACCTCGGCCACCGACTTGACCTCGCGGCAGAGGGTGCAGATGCGCTGGTGCTCGGGGAGCAGCCCGATCAGCTGCGCCGGGTCGGCCGTCGTGCTGACGAGGGCCTCGATGGCGAGCTGGTAGCGCGGCCGCGTCCGGCCACCGGTCATGGCGTAAGGACGCACCAGTGGCTGGTCGCCTTCAGGACCGTACGCGGCGTGCGGAGCTACGCCGTACGGATCGTGAGAGGCGGTGGGCGGGGTCATGGATCCTCCGGGCTAGACAGCAGGTGGTCTGCATGCCGTCTGACGCGGCCGGTGGGGGGACGCTGGCGGCCTGACGGTGCGGTCGTACGTGCGTGTGGGGGAGGGCGTGACTAGTGCAGCAGGCTTCCCTGCAGCTCGGCGCGGAGATCGGGGGTGAGCACGGAACCCGCGCGGTCCACGAGCAGCGCCATCTCGTAGCCGACGAGGCCGATGTCGCACTCGGGGTGCGCGAGCACCGCGAGGGACGAACCGTCGGAGACCGACATCAGGAAGAGGAAGCCGCGCTCCATCTCCACCACGGTCTGGGACACCGTGCCGCCCTCGAAGATGCGGGACGCGCCCGCGGTCAGCGAGGTGAGGCCCGACGCGACGGCGGCCAACTGGTCGGCGCGGTCCCGGGGGAACCCCTCCGACATGGCGAGCAGCAGGCCGTCCGCGGACACGACGACGGTGTGGGAGACCCCCGGCGTGTTGTCCACGAAGTTGGTGATCAACCAGTTCAGGTTCTGTGCCGCCTGGCTCATCTGGGTCAACTAACGCTCCTGCTGGTGAGTGGGGCTGGGGAAGCTGCCGGTCTGGCCCGAACCGGCCTGGCGGCCCTGCTGGATGCCCCGACGGAGATTGGTCAGCCGGCCACGAACGTCGTCAGGCGAACGTGAGACCTGCGGACCACTTTGGTGCTGCTGCTGCTGAGCCGTACCCGCGACGAGGTTCGCACGCGGGACGCGACGCGGGAGCCCGGAGACGGTGACCCCGCCGGCCGAGGGCTGGCGGACCCGCTCGGCCTGCCGGCCGAGCTCGTCGTTGGGCGACTGGCGCCAGTTGGCGGGCGCCTGGGCCTGCTGGGGCGCGGCCGCCGGCGGGGCGGACGCGGGGGTGGACGGCGACGCCGGGGACTGCTGCTGCGGCGAGCGCTGCGGCAGGCCCGAACCGGCGCGGCCGTTGTGCTGCCGGGAGCTGGGGCCCTGCGGCTGCTCGGGCTGCTCCGGCTGCTGCGGCGCGGACTGCCGGGACGCCTGCTGACCCTGGAACCAGTTGGTCTCGAGGGTGTCGAACAGCGGCGTACGGCCGTCACCGGGGCCGGCGGCCGGCAGGGCGTCCTGCCGGTCGGGGCGAGCCTCGGGCTGCAGCGGGACGCTCTCGTCCAGGGCGTCATGACCGCCGGCGCGCGGCGCGGAGAAGTCGTTCGCGTCACCCGCACCGAGCGGCGCCAGGTCACGCGCCGGACCGCCACGACGGCCCTGCGACTGCTGCCCGAAGACGTCGCTGTCGCCCTGGCCGAGGGGGTCCTGGCCGAGCGGGTCCTGCCCCAGCGCGTCCTGGCCCCGGCCGGCGAACTGCCCGCCGGAGAACTGGCCCGTCGCGAACTGGCCCGTGGTGGACGGGTCCTGCTGGACGGGGCGCAGCTCGTCGTCGAAGGCGGGAGCGGGTGCCGCGAACTGGCCGGTCAGGTGGTCCTGACCCGGACCCTGGCCCTGACCCGGGCCCTGCGTCTGCTGGTGGTTCGGGTTCTGCGACTGGCTCTGCGGACCGCCGAACACGTCGTTACGGACGAAGGGACCGTCGTTCGGACCCTGAACCTGGCCCTGACCCTGACCGAAGCCGTCGAAGCCCAGACCCTGGCCCTGGTTCTGCCCCTGGCCCTGGTCGTGCGGGGCCGGAGCGCCGGGCATCGGTCCGTCGAAGTCGGGCCGGGCGAACTCGGCCGTCGAACCGGGACCCTGCGTGTCGTCGATCCGCGGGAACTGCGTCGTGGAGTCCGGCTCCTCGTGCCCGCGAGGCGTGTCGAGCGAGGCGCGCGGCACCGGGGCCGGCGCGTCGTCGTTGCCCCAACTCGGCACCCGCGGCTGGGGGTTGCCCCCGGGCAGCTCGGCGCGCGGCCCGCCACGCGGCGGCAGAACCGGACGCTGACCCTGCTCGGGAGCCGGGTTCGTCCGCTGCTGCGGCGGCACAGGACCGTTCAGGCCCTGACCCTGACCCTGACCCTGTGGCTGACCCTGGCCGGGACCGCCCTGCAGACCCTGCGCGCCGAACGCGCCGGCCACGGCCGGACGGCCCTGCTGCGGCTGGGGTGCCTGCGGTGCCTGCGGCTTCTGGGGCGACGGCGAGATCTGCGGGCCGTTGCCGTCACGGCTGGGCAGCGCCGCGCGCGGACCCGAGCCCGCCACCTGCGGACGCGCCGCGCCGGGACCGGCGTTCAGCCGGCCCGCGCCACCGGGACCGCCCTGCAGGGCCGGGCCACCAGTGGCCGTCCCGCGTCGCGCGGCGGCCACACCGGCGGCGGCCTGCGACGCGACGGGACCGCCGGACGCACCGGGGCCGCCCTTGCCGGGAGCTCCCTTGCCGGGCAGCTTCTTGCCGCCCTGGGCGACGTCGACGGGCAGCATGACGAGCGCCGTCGTGCCGCCGGAGTCGGACGGGCGGAGCTGGATACGGATGCCGTGACGCTGCGACAGACGGCCGACCACGAACAGACCCATGCGGCGCGAGACCGACACGTCCACGGTGGGCGGCGACGCGAGCCGCTCGTTGATCGCCGCGAGGTCCTCGGGGGAGAGGCCGATGCCGGTGTCGTGGATCTCGATCAGCACACGGCCGTCGGGCAGCGCGTGACCGGTGACCTTGACCTTCGTCTGCGGCGAGGAGAACGACGTGGCGTTCTCGAGCAGCTCGGCGAGCAGGTGCACGAGGTCGTTGACGACGCGGCCGGCGACGTCGGTCGACGGCACCGATGCCAGCTCGATGCGCTCGTACTGCTCCACCTCGGAGGCGGCGGCGCGGAGCACGTCGACCAGCGGGACCGGGCGGGTCCAGCGGCGGCCGGGCTCCTCACCGGCGAGGACGAGGAGGTTCTCACCGTTACGACGCATACGGGTCGCGAGGTGGTCGAGCTTGAACAGCGACGACAGCTGGTCGGGGTCGGCCTCGCGCGACTCCAGCTCGGAGATGAGCGAGAGCTGGCGCTGGATCAGACCCTGCGAACGGCGCGAGAGGTTGGTGAACATCGCGTTGACGTTGCCCCGCAGGAGGGCCTGCTCGGCGGCGAGACGGACCGCCTCGCGGTGCACGTCGTCGAAGGCCGAGGCCACCTGGCCGATCTCGTCGCGCGAGTGCACACCGACGGACTCGACGGAGGTGTCGATGTCCTGCGGGTCCGACTCGGAGAGCTGCTTGACCAGCTCGGGCAGACGGTCCTGGGCCACCTTGGTCGCGGTGTCCTGGAGCCGGCGCAGCGAACGGATCATGGACCGGGCCACGACGAACGCGCCGACGAGCGAGACGCCGAGGACGAGCAGGATCAGCGCACCGTTGATGATGGCCGTGCGCTCGGACTCGTTACGCAGCTCACGGGCCTGCTGTTCCATCTGGTTCAGCAGCGTCAGCTCGATCTTGGACATTTCCTGCAGACGCTGGCTGTCCGCGTCGACCCAGTCCTTGTAGGACCGCTTGTCCTGGAGCCGGATGCCGCCCTCCTGGCTGAGAGCGCGGCGGGCGTACTCGTCGGCGGCCTTGATCGTCGCGTTGCCCGAGTCGATGGGCTTCATCAGCTCGGTGGCGGCGACATTGCCGTAGACGGAGCTGAAGCCCTTGAGGTCGGCTTCCTGGTTCTCCAGCGCGGACTCGCCGTAGCGGCGGTCGGTCTCGGAGAGCTTGCCGTAGTCCTGCTTGTTCGGCGGGAGGGCGGCCGCGATGATGGCGCGCTGCACGGACGCGTACTCCTTGGCGGAGGAGAACGACGCCAGGGCGCGCGTGCGCTTGATCATCTCGGGGTTGCTGGTCGCCTGCGCCATGTCGGTGGAGAGCGACAGGAGCTGCTCGACGAGACGGCTGTACGCGTCGATCGTCTGCGACGAGGTCGTACGTTCCTTGTACGCGTCCTGCCGGATGCCCTTGAGGTTGTTGAGCTGGCCGGCGATCTGCGTGACGTGGTCCTGCACACCGTCGAGACCGCTGTTGCTGGTCCCGTCGGTGATCTCGTACGTGCCTTCCATGAAGGCCTTGCGCGCGCGGTCGGTCTTCTCACGCGCGCCCATGACGGTGTAGTCGTCGGTCGCCTTGCCGCCGTTGGCCAGCGGACCGGCCGACTGGTCGCGCTCCTCCTGGAGCGCGGAGGCCAGCTCGGTGGCCTGCTTCGTCATGTCCGTGAGCAGCTTCATGTTGTCGAGCTGCTGGATGTCGCTCATCGACTCGGCGATACGCAGTCCGCCGAGGGAGGTCGCGGCGACCACGGGCAGAGCGAGCAGCGACACGAGGCGGGTGGAGATACGCCAGTTGCGCAGAGCTATTCGGGAGCCGGGGCCACTCGGGCCCTTCGGCCTCGGAGCGGCCTTGGGCGCGCTGCCGGCCGACGGTCCCGTACTGCCGTCGACGGACGCGGTCCGGCCCGGGTTATGGGCGTGCTGGGGAGAGGAACTGCCTGTCATCGGGCCAGTCCCGCCGCGCGGCTCCGGCTCCGGCGCAGCGCTGCCATCCCTGTTCTTACGTCCCTGCACTAGCGTCGCAACCTCTGGACCAGGCGTCCCCCCGCGTGCGCGGACGAGACGGTGTCGGCGTAGTTCGGGGCGAGCTGACACGCCCCCTGTCGGTCGTCGGTGACCGCGCTCCTCCCCCTTTCCGCCGCGACTCGGCGCTGCGTTGCGCCCCGTGCGCGCCGGCTCGATCTCGCGGCGGTCCCGGGAATTCCAGCACAGTGCAGGATCTCCAACAAGGGCCGCGAGTCAGGGTGCGACCAGCGTCACGCCACGTGAGGGAGAGATCACGAGACGTAGAAACAGATCCCGTTGATAACGGACTTTCCCCGACGTTCCACCCGTGCTCCGGGGGTGTCCCAGTCGCCATGATCGGCAGCGGAATGGTGGCTTCAGTGGGGGAATGTCGGTTTCCGTGGGGCGCGAATCGGGTCCGAATTGATACGTATGCCCGCCCTCTGGTGAGCAAACTCACATGATGAACACGGCCCCGACCTCGCTTTCGGCGGGAATCAGATGTTTAGCCTGACGGTTTGCAAGGGATGGCGAATCCGACAACCGGCGCCCCGAGGGGCGCCCGCAACCGACAAGGTCTTGAGCGACAGATGAAGACTGTGAACTCCGCGATGTTCCGCAACATTGCCAACCCGCGGCGCACGACGCTGGCGCACCTCAAGGACGCCGACGAGCTGCAGACGGCACCGGAGCAGCCGGAGCACTCCGTCGACCTCCCCACCCAGACGGCAAACCCCCGCCGCACGATCCTGATGGTGGCCCCGGAGGTCACCACGGCCGCCTGAGGCCGGCACCCCCGGCAAGATGCGCCCCGCAAGGGGCGCGGGGAACTGCGCGACAAGCCCCCACCGGCGGCCAGACGGGCAATGAGCCCCAGACACCCCTCCCGCGCTAGCCTGAAGCAACACACTCCACCAGGCATAAGCAAGAAAAGGGGCGCAGCCAACAAGTGCGGATCGCCAGATTCTCCATCGACGGCAATGTCGCCTTCGGCGCGGTCGAGGGCGACAAGCCCGACGAGCTTGTCCTCGACATCATCAAGGGCATCCCGTTCGCGGACTTCGAGCTCTCCGGCACGAAGGTCCCGCTGAGCAAGGTCAGGCTCCTGCCGCCGGTGCTCCCCAACAAGGTCGTCGCCTTCGGCCGCAACTACGCGGCGCACGCGAAGGAACTGGGCAACGAGGTCCCCGACACCCCCTTCGCGTTCTTCAAGCCGTCCACCTCGGTGATCGGCCACGGCGACGAGATCGCGTACCCCTCCTTCTCGCAGGAACTGCACCACGAGGCCGAA
Organism: Streptomyces sp. NPDC046821; assembly: GCF_040645335.1. Lineage (NCBI taxonomy): Bacteria > Bacillati > Actinomycetota > Actinomycetes > Kitasatosporales > Streptomycetaceae > Streptomyces > Streptomyces sp. NPDC046821. The sequence continues at coordinate 296,720 of NZ_JBEYYB010000005.1, forward strand.
CTCGCCGTGGTCATCGGCCGTATGTGCCGCGAGGTCCCGCGCGAGCGCGTCAAGGACGTCATCCTCGGCTACACCTGCGCGAACGACGTCACCGCGCGCGACGTCCAGAAGCGCGAGAAGCAGTGGGCCAGGGCCAAGGGCTTCGACACCTCCTGCCCGCTCGGCCCCTGGGTGGAGACGGATGTCGACCCCAGCGATCTGACGATCCAGTGCACCGTCAACGGACAGCAGCGCCAGCTCGGCCGCACGTCCCAGATGACGCACTCCATCGAGGACCTGATCGTCAACATCTCCGAGGCCATGACGCTGCTCCCCGGCGACGTGATCCTCACGGGCACCCCGGAAGGGGTCGGCCCGCTCAACGTCGGCGACGAGGTCGCCGTCACCATCGAAGGCATCGGCACTCTCACCAACAAGGTTGTCAAGCGTGGCTAGCGCACCTGTACGCGTCCGTTTCTGCCCGTCGCCCACCGGTAACCCCCACGTGGGCCTGGTGCGCACCGCCCTCTTCAACTGGGCCTACGCCCGGCACAACCAGGGCACCCTCGTCTTCCGCATCGAGGACACCGACGCGGCCCGCGACTCCGAGGAGTCGTACGAGCAGCTGCTCGACTCGATGCGCTGGCTCGGCTTCGACTGGGACGAGGGCCCCGAGGTCGGCGGCCCCCACGCCCCGTACCGCCAGTCGCAGCGCATGGACATCTACAAGGACGTCGCCGAGAAGCTCCTCGCCGCCGGCTACGCCTACCCCTGCTACTGCACCACCGAGGAGCTGGACACCCGCCGCGAGGCCGCCCGCGCCGCCGGCAAGCCGTCCGGCTACGACGGCCACTGCCGCGACCTCACCGCCGAGCAGAAGCAGGCGTACGAGGCCGAGGGGCGCAGCCACATCGTCCGCTTCCGGATGCCCGACGAGGCCACGACCTTCACCGACCTGGTCCGCGGCGAGATCACCGTCCAGGCGGAGAACGTCACGGACTACGGCATCGTGCGTGCCAACGGCGCCCCGCTGTACACGCTGGTCAACCCGGTCGACGACGCCCTGATGGAGATCACCCACGTCCTGCGCGGCGAGGACCTGCTCTCCTCCACCCCGCGCCAGATCGCCCTCTACAAGGCCCTGATCGAGCTCGGCGTCGCCAAGGCGATCCCCGAGTTCGGCCACCTGCCGTACGTCATGGGCGAGGGCAACAAGAAGCTCTCCAAGCGCGACCCGCAGGCCTCGCTCAACCTGTACCGCGAGCGCGGCTTCCTGCCCGAGGGCCTGCTCAACTACCTGTCCCTGCTCGGCTGGTCCTTCTCCGCCGACCAGGACGTGTTCTCCATCGAGGACATGGTCGCGAAGTTCGACCTCGCGGACGTCAACGCCAACCCGGCCCGCTTCGACCTCAAGAAGGCCGAGTCGATCAACGGCGACCACATCCGGATGCTGGACGTGAAGGCGTTCGCGGCGGCCTGCGAGCCGTGGCTGCGCGCCCCGTTCGCCAACTGGGCGCCCGAGGACTTCGACCAGGCGGCCTGGGAGGCCATCGCCCCCCACGCGCAGACCCGCGTCACCGTCCTGTCCGACATCACGGCCAACGTCGACTTCCTGTTCCTGAAGGAGCCGGTGGAGGACGAGGCGTCCTGGACCAAGGCCATGAAGGGCGACCCGGCCGCCCTGCTGACCACGGCCCGCGCCAAGCTCGACGCCGCCGACTGGACGTCCGCCGAGGCCCTCAAGGAGGCCGTCCTGGCCGCCGGCGAGGAGCACGGCCTGAAGCTCGGCAAGGCGCAGGCCCCGGTCCGCGTCGCCGTCACCGGCCGCACGGTCGGCCTGCCTCTCTTCGAGTCCCTGGAGATCCTGGGCAAGGAGAAGTCGCTGGCCCGCATCGACGCGGCCCTGGCAAAGCTGGCGGCATAACCACGTAAGTGGGAGTTACGGTCGACACATGCCGATCCGCGCAGTCCTCTGGGACGTAGACGACACGATCTTCGACTACGCCAATGCCGACCGCGCCGGACTGCGCGACCATCTGCGGGCCGAGGGCCTGGCCGACGGATTCACCTCCGTCGGCCAGGCCCTCGCCCGTTGGCGCGAGATCACGCGCGAGCACTGGGCACGCTTCGAGGCGGGCGAGACCGACTGGGAGGGCCAGCGCAGGGACCGCGTACGCGCCTTTGTGGGGCGCGCGCCTGAGGACATGGAAGACGCCGAGGCCGACGCCTGGTTCAGGCGCTACATCGTCCATTACGAGGCCGCCTGGGCCCTGTTCCCCGACGCCGTCCCCGCACTCGACCTGCTCGCGGACCGCTACCGGCACGCGGTCCTGTCGAACTCCTCGCTCCACAACCAGGACCGCAAGCTGCGCGTCCTCGGCGTCAGGGACCGCTTCGAGGCCGTCGTCTGCGCCGCCGAACTGGGCGTGGCCAAGCCTGAGGCCGCCGCCTTCCACGCCGCGTGCGACGCCCTGGAACTGCCCCCGCACCAGGTCGCGTACGTCGGCGACCAGCCCGACACCGACGCCCGCGGCGCGATGGAAGCGGGGCTCGCGGGCATCTGGCTGGACCGCGCGAAGACCGGCGGCCGGCCCGAACTCACCCGCATCACAGGCCTCGACCAGCTCCCCGCGCTCCTGGCGCCGGATACCCGTTTTGGAGCGCCGTCCACCTTCAGGTAATGTTCTTCCTGCGCCGAGGGGAACGGGCCGAGAGGCCGGAACCGGAAGCGCAACTCAAAAAGAACCCCGCAAGGGGTTGTGTTTTGATGGCCTATGGTGTAATTGGCAGCACGACGGTTTCTGGTTCCGTTAGTCTAGGTTCGAGTCCTGGTAGGCCAGCTCGCAGAGCTTATCTGCATCGCGGATTCCAGATCCGCAAAGCCCCCGTTGTGTAGCGGCCTAGCACGCTGCCCTCTCAAGGCAGTAGCGCCGGTTCGAATCCGGTCGGGGGTACAGATCCTTCCCAGGGGGACAGTCCGGGTCGCACCCGCTGTGTCTCATGCAGGATCGCTAGGGCCCCCGTTGTGTAGCGGCCTAGCACGCCGCCCTCTCAAGGCGGTAGCGCCGGTTCGAATCCGGTCGGGGGTACTGATCACAGGCCGAAAGGCTTGGATCGCAGTGGGCTATGGTGTAATTGGCAACACGAAGGTTTCTGGTTCCTTTGTTCTAGGTTCGAGTCCTGGTAGCCCAGCTGGATCGCGTCACCGACAAGATCCATGCCCCCGTTGTGTAGCGGCCTAGCACGCCGCCCTCTCAAGGCGGTAGCGCCGGTTCGAATCCGGTCGGGGGTACAGCACAGCAAGAGGCCCTCCCCAGCAGGGGAGGGCCTCTTCTTTGTGTTCAGCTTCACGAACTGGTTCGCCACGGCCTCAACTCGGGCCGGTCGCCGCGGCGTTGGGGCGACCGGCCCGAGCGGGCACGTGGCGGTGGAGGAGAGGGTCAGCCGGAGCGGCGCAGGGCCTCGGAGAGGCGGCCGGCCGCGTCGATCACGGCCTGCGCGTGCATCCGGCCCGGGTGGCGCGTCAGGCGCTCGATCGGTCCGGAGACCGAGACCGCCGCCACGACACGGTTGGAAGGGCCGCGTACGGGCGCTGAGACGGACGCGACGCCCGGCTCGCGCTCTCCGATCGACTGGGCCCAGCCGCGGCGTCGTACGCCCGACAGGGCCGTCGCCGTGAAGCGGGCGCCCTGGAGGCCGCGGTGGAGGCGCTCGGGCTCCTCCCAGGCCATCAGGATCTGTGCCGAGGAGCCGGCCTTCATCGTGAGCGTGGAGCCCACCGGGACGGTGTCCCGAAGGCCGGACAGGCGCTCGGCGGCGGCCACGCAGATACGCATGTCGCCCTGCCGGCGATAGAGCTGCGCGCTCTCGCCCGTCACGTCACGGAGGTGGGTCAGTACCGGGCCCGCCGTCGCGAGGAGACGGTCCTCGCCCGCCGCGGCGGCCAGCTCGGCCATCCGCGGGCCGAGAATGAAACGGCCCTGCATGTCACGCGCCACCATGCGGTGGTGCTCGAGAGCCACCGCGAGACGGTGGGCCGTGGGTCGTGCCAGTCCGGTCGCCGCGACCAGCCCTGCGAGGGTGGCCGGACCGGACTCCAGGGCGCTGAGAACAAGGGCCGCCTTGTCCAGAACGCCGACGCCGCTAGAGTTGTCCATGCGTCGATACTCGCGTCTCACTCTGTGAAACGCAAGTTCAATTTCCCGTGGAACTTGCCACTCTGGTACTGACAGCGGCTCGCGAACCAAACGGGCCGGGACGTTCACGTCCGGTACGAGGGGTACGGACGTCGGCGACCACGATCTCTAGTTGGGCCGGCTCAAGAAGCCGGCCGGAGGGAAAGCGATGGGTAGGACACTCGCGGAGAAGGTCTGGGACGACCACGTCGTCCGGCGCGCCGAGGGCGAGCCCGATCTCCTCTTCATCGATCTGCACCTGCTGCACGAGGTGACCAGCCCGCAGGCCTTCGACGGTCTGCGGCAGAGCGGTCGCAAGGTGCGGCGGCTCGACCTCACCATCGCGACGGAGGATCACAACACCCCGACCCTCGACATCGACAAGCCGATCGCCGACCCGGTCTCGCGCGCCCAGCTGGAGACGCTGCGCAAGAACGCCGCGGAGTTCGGTGTGCGCCTGCACTCGCTGGGCGACGTCGAGCAGGGCGTCGTGCACGTCGTCGGCCCGCAGCTGGGTCTGACCCAGCCCGGCATGACCGTCGTGTGTGGCGACTCCCACACCTCCACGCACGGCGCGTTCGGCGGTCTGGCCTTCGGCATCGGCACCTCCCAGGTCGAGCACGTCCTGGCCACCCAGACGCTGCCGCTGGACCGTCCGAGGACGATGGCCATCACCGTCGACGGCGACCTGCCCGAGGGTGTCACCGCCAAGGACCTGATCCTCGCCATCATCGCGAAGATCGGCACCGGCGGCGGCCAGGGCTACATCCTGGAGTACCGCGGCTCCGCCATCGAGAAACTCTCGATGGAAGCCCGCATGACCATCTGCAACATGTCGATCGAGGCCGGTGCCCGCGCGGGCATGATCGCCCCCGACGAGACCACCTTCGCCTACCTCGAGGGCCGCACACACGCCCCCAAGGGCGAGGACTGGGACGCCGCGGTCGCGTACTGGAAGACGCTGAAGTCGGACGACGACGCGGTCTTCGACGCCGAGGTCGTCATCGACGCCGCCGCGCTGTCGCCGTTCGTCACCTGGGGCACCAACCCGGGCCAGGGCGCGCCCCTGTCGGCGAACGTCCCCGATCCTGCTTCGTACGAGGACGCTTCGGAGCGCCTCGCCGCCGAAAAGGCCCTGGAATACATGGGGTTGACCGCCGGGCAGCCGCTGCGCGAGGTCAAGGTCGACACCGTCTTCGTAGGTTCCTGCACCAACGGCCGCATCGAGGACCTGCGGGCCGTCGCCGCGATCGTCGAGGGCCGCAAAGTCGCCGACGGCGTACGGATGCTGGTCGTGCCGGGCTCGGCGCGCGTGGGCCTGCAGGCCGTCTCCGAGGGCCTGGACAAGGTCTTCAAGGAGGCCGGCGCCGAGTGGCGGCACGCGGGCTGCTCGATGTGCCTGGGCATGAACCCCGACCAACTCGCCCCCGGCGAGCGCTCCGCGTCCACCTCGAACCGTAACTTCGAGGGCCGGCAGGGCAAGGGCGGCCGTACCCACCTCGTCTCGCCTCAGGTCGCCGCCGCCACCGCCGTTCTCGGTCACCTGGCCTCCCCGGCCGACCTGTCCGACGACCGTACGCCCGCTGGAGTCTGATCAGCCATGGAAGCATTCACCACGCACACCGGCCGGGCCGTCCCGCTGCGCCGCAGCAACGTCGACACCGACCAGATCATCCCCGCCCACTGGCTGAAGAAGGTCACCCGGGACGGCTTCGAGGACGGGCTCTTCGAGGCCTGGCGCAAGGACCCCGAGTTCGTGCTGAACAAGGCCGAACGAGAGGGTGCCACGGTCCTGGTGGCCGGTCCCGACTTCGGCACCGGCTCCTCTCGCGAGCACGCGGTGTGGGCCCTGCAGAACTACGGCTTCAAGGCCGTCATCTCCTCCCGCTTCGCCGACATCTTCCGCGGTAACTCGCTGAAGAACGGCCTGCTGACCGTCGTACTCGACCAGGACGTCGTGGACCAGCTCCAGACCCTCGTCGAGAACGACCCCCAGGCCGAGATCACGGTCGACCTCGAGGCGCGCGAGGTGCGCGCCGAGGGCGTCACCGCGGCCTTCGAGCTCGACGAGAACGCCCGCTGGCGCCTGCTGAACGGCCTGGACGACATCAGCATCACGCTCCAGAGCGAGGCCGACATCGCGGCCTACGAGTCGAAGCGACCCTCGTTCAAGCCGCAGACCGTGCAGATCTGAACTCTGCAAGGCTGATTCCGGCCATCGCGCCAACGCTCTGTACCCCCAATCGTGGACGGTTGGGGGTACAGCCGTATCCGGCCCCAGGAGGCTTCCCGGAGGGCTCGCGGAAGGCCCCAACTGCCCTGGTTTTCAAGGGGGTTCAGGGGGTACGCGCCCTATGTGCACACCCCCCGCGCAAGGGGTCCCGAAGGGCCCAGAAGGCGTGCCAGGTACGGCAGTTACCCCCCTGCGGAGGCGACAACTCGCCCCAGATGGCACAATCTGTGCATGGAACACGACGGCCAACTCCAGCTGTATACGGCAGTCGCGGACCAACTCAAGGAAGCGCACTCCCGAGTGCGTGCACTGCAAGTCCCGGAGGGCGTACGGATGGCGCTGAACCGGAAGCTGCTGGTCATTACGGCCGCGGCCAAGCACGATCTCGCCGATGCGGCAAGGCGTCTGGACCGATTCATGGTGGACCTCGACGAGGGTCGATTCTCAACTGAGGACCACTGAGGAACTTCGCGACAGCCCGAGTACGTTGCGGCACAAGGGTGATTAGCCCGTTTCGTGTTTGATTTGCGGTATATATCTGCCTAACGTGCGAAAACGCCGGAGCGGATACGTTCCGGCAATGTCTCCGAAGGGGAAGACGTGAACAAGGCGCAGCTCGTAGAAGCGATTGCCGACAAGGTCGGCGGCCGTCAGCAGGCCGCAGACGCTGTCGACGCGGTCCTGGACGCGATCGTCCGTGCCGTCGTCGGCGGGGACCGGGTCTCGGTCACCGGCTTCGGCTCGTTCGAGAAGGTCGACCGTCCGGCCCGTTACGCCCGCAACCCGCAGACGGGTGAGCGCGTGCGGGTCAAGAAGACCTCCGTTCCGCGTTTCCGTGCCGGTCAGGGCTTCAAGGACCTCGTCGCGGGCTCGAAGAAGCTCCCGAAGAACGACGTGGCCGTGAAGAAGGCGCCCAAGGGCAGCCTGACCGGCGGTGCTTCGGCGACGGTCAAGAAGGCCGCGGCCAAGAAGGCCACCACCGCGAAGAGGGCCACGGCGGCGAAGAAGGTCACCGCCAAGAAGGTCACGGCCAAGAAGACGACGGCCACGGCGAAGAAGACCACGGCGACCGCGAAGAAGGCGGCCGCGAAGAAGACCACCGCAGCGGCGAAGAAGACCACCACCGCCGCCGCCAAGAAGGCCGCGCCGGCGAAGACCGCCGCGAAGAAGACCACCGCCAAGAAGACGGCGCCCGCCAAGAAGGCCACGGCCAAGAAGGCGCCCGCCAAGAAGTCCACGGCGCGCAAGACCACCACTGCCAAGAAGACCACCACCGCCCGCAAGAAGTAACGGACGGCGTCTTCACGGTCTCCTCACGCGCCGGGCCGGGCTCCCCTCAGGGAGCCCGGCCCGCGGTGTGTGCGCGTACGGAAAGGTCTGGTGCGCGTAGAGAAAGGCCTGTTCAGAACGTCTGCAGCGTCACCAAGGTGATGCGCCGCGCGTCCCCTTCGCCCTCGACCTCGATACGGACCCGCTGTCCGGGCCGCAGCAGCCGCAGGCCGCCCGCGTCGAACGCCGGGGCGTCGAAGGGCACGGGGGTCCCGTCGTCGAGCAGCACACTGCCGGAGCGGGAGTCGGAGTCGTATGTGTACGCGGTCGCCTGCATAAAGGCAGCGTACTCAGTCGGGGATGAGCAGCCCGGCGGCCGCCCCCGCCGTGCGCGGGCCGACGCCGAGAGTCAGCGCCGCCCGCAGATCCTCGCCGGTGTCCACGTCCTGGCGCACGGAGTCGACGCCCACCAAGGGGAGTTCCACGGCGCCCGACGCGGCATGACGGGCACGCGATGCGCCACCGAATGCGGGGCGCAATTCCGTTCCGGGACGAGAGGTGAGAAGAGTGGTGCCGATTCCCGCCGCATCGGGGAGAAATGCCCGCGGAAATAGGGCGGCCACCGCGAGAATCCGGGACAATTCCATGGACCGCAGGGCCGGCAGATCTGCATTCAGCGCGGCCACCGCGGCTTCCGGGCGCCGGGCCCGCGCGGTCGCCGCACCGTGCGCGAGCGCGGCGTTGAGGCCCGCCGCAGGGGGGTCGGGCACGACGAGCGCGCCCAGAGCGCCCAGTTCCCGCCCCGCGAGCGCGTCGTCCGTGACTACCACCACATCCCGCACCCCGGCGGACGCGGTCGCCGCGGCCACCGTGTCCTGCGCGAAAGCGAGCGCGAGACCGGGACGCACCCCGTCGCCCGCCGTGGGCGCCAGCCTGCTTTTGGCCCGCGCCAGGGGTTTCAGCGGTATCACCAGGGTCCACTGCACGTGAGGTCCGTCCCTTCGCGTCGCGAACATTGTGGCCCGGTGCGTGAGGTGCGCATAAACGCGCGGGCGTACGGTGTTCTCGACAGACCGGCGGCCTGGGGCGACACTTGTGCGGCTGACCAGGTCCGAGAGGGCCTCCAGAGGTCCATGAAGAAAGGTGACCGAGTGTCCCGCCGCAGAATCGGCTTCTGGTACCGCCTGGCGGCGGTCATCGCTAAACCGCCGCTGGTGGTTCTGATCAAGCGGGACTGGCGCGGAATGGAGAACATTCCGGCCGAGGGCGGATTTATCACCGCGGTGAACCACAATTCGCATCTGGACCCGTTCGCGTACGCCCACTACCAGTACAACACCGGCCGCGTTCCGCGATTCCTGGCCAAGCACGGGCTCTTCAAGAAGGGCTTCATCGGCGCCGTCATGCGCGGCACCGGGCAGATTCCCGTCTATCGCGAGACCACCAACGCGCTCAGCGCGTTCCGCGCCGCCATCGACGCCGTAGAGCGCGGGGAGTGCGTCGCCTTCTATCCCGAGGGCACCCTCACCCGCGATCCGGACCTGTGGCCCATGACCGCCAAGACCGGCGTCGCGCGCGTGGCCCTGCAGACCAAGTGCCCGGTGATTCCCGTCGCGCAGTGGGGCGCCAACCTGGTGCTCGCCCCGTACGCGAAGAAGCCCGACCTGTGGCCGCGCAAGACGCACCACGTCCTCGCGGGCGAGCCCGTCGACCTGGAGCGCTTCTACGACAAGGAGATGACCCCGGAACTCCTCAAGGAGGCCACCGAGGCCATCATGACGGACATCACCGGACTCCTCGCCGAGCTGCGCGGCGAACAGCCCCCGCTGCGGCGGTTCGACCCGCGCGAGGCCCGGATCGAGCAGCGCCGTAAGGCCGTCGGGTCCAACACCCTTGAGGAACAGGCCGGTTCGGCCGGCCTGGAGCACGGAAGTCCTGAGGAGAGCAAGTGACCCGACCGGTCAAGGCAGCCGTCTTCGGAACCGGATCCTGGGGCACGGCCTTCGCCATGGTGCTCGCCGACGCCGGGTGCGACGTCACCCTCTGGGCGCGCAGGACCGAACTCGTCGAAGCGGTCAACTCGACGCGTACGAACCCCGACTACCTCCCCGGCATCGAACTCCCGGGCAACATCCGGGCCACCACCGACCCCGCCGAGGCCGCGGCCGGCGCCGAGTTCACGGTCCTCGCCGTGCCCTCCCAGACGCTGCGCGCCAACCTCGCCGAGTGGGCGCCGCTGCTCGCGCCCGACACCGTCCTCGTCTCCCTCATGAAGGGCGTCGAACTCGGCTCCGCGATGCGCATGAGCGAGGTCGTCGAGGACGTCACCAAGGTCGGCCAGGAGCGCATCGCGATCGTCACCGGGCCCAACCTCGCCCGCGAGATCGCCGCCCGGATGCCCGCCGCGGCCGTCGTCGCCTGCCGCGACGAAGCGGTCGCCCGGCGCCTCCAGACGGCCTGCCACACGCCGTACTTCCGGCCCTACACGAACACCGACGTCATCGGCTGCGAACTCGGCGGCGCCGTGAAGAACGTCATCGGGCTCGCCGTCGGCATCGCCGACGGCATGGGCCTCGGCGACAACGCGAAGGGCTCGCTCATCACGCGCGGCCTCGCCGAGACCACCCGCCTCGGCCTCGCGATGGGCGCCGACCCGCTCACGTTCTCCGGACTCGCGGGCCTCGGCGACCTCGTCGCCACCTGCTCCTCGCCCCTGTCGCGCAACCACACCTTCGGCACCAACCTCGGCAAGGGCATGACCCTCCAGGAGACGATCGCCGTCACCAAGCAGACCGCCGAAGGCGTCAAGTCCTGCGAATCGGTACTCGACCTGGCGCGCCGACACGGCGTAGACATGCCGATCACCGAGACCGTCGTCGGCATCGTCCACGAAGGGAAGTCGCCGGTCGTCGCCCTGAAGGAGATGATGTCGCGCAGCGCCAAGCCCGAACGGCGCTGAAGCCGGGCTCTCCGGACGCTGACTCAGCCCCTACCAGAAGGTACGCTCAACGCGATATGAGCAGCGAGAACCTTCCCCAGAGCAGCCGCCCGTCGGGCCAGAAGCCCCGTGTGGCCGTCGTCTTCGGCGGTCGCAGCTCCGAGCACGGCGTTTCCGTCGTCACCGCCGGCGCCGTGCTGCGCGCCATCGACCGCACCAAGTACGACGTGCTGCCGATCGGCATCACGCGGGAAGGCCGTTGGGCCCTGACGGCCGACGAACCCGAGCGGATGGCCATCGTCGACCGCAAGGTGCCCGACGTCGCCGACCTCGCCGAGTCCCCCGAGGGCGGCGTCGTCCTGCCCGTCGACCCGTCGAGCCGCGAGGTCGTCTACACGGAGCCGGGCTCGGTGCCCAAGGTCCTCGGTGACGTCGACGTCGTGTTCCCCGTCCTGCACGGCCCGTACGGCGAGGACGGCACCATCCAGGGCCTGCTCGACCTCGCCGGGACGCCGTACGTCGGCTGTGGTGTCCTCGCCTCGGCCGTCGGCCAGGACAAGGACTACATGAAGCGGGTGTTCACCTCGTTCGGGCTCAAGGTCGGCCCCTACCTGGTGATCCGGCCCCGCGAGTGGGAGCAGGACCAGGAGGGCGCCCGCCGCCGCATCGCCGAGTTCATCGGCGAGCAGGGCTGGCCGCTGTTCATCAAGCCCGCGCGCGCGGGCTCGTCGATCGGCATCACCAAGGTCGACTCCTTCGACGGCCTCGACGAGGCGATCGAGGAGGCCCGCAGCCACGACCCGAAGGTCATCGTGGAGGCGGCGCTCGTCGGCCGCGAGATCGAGTGCGGAGTCCTGGAGTTCGAGGACGGACCGCGCGCGAGCGTCCCGGCCGAGATCCCGCCCGTGCAGGCCCACGACTTCTACGACTTCGAGGCCAAGTACATCGACTCGGCGTCCGGCATCGTCCCGGCGCCGCTCACCGACGAGCAGACCGCCGAGGTCCAGCGCCTCGCCGTCGACGCGTTCGACGCGGTGTCCTGCGAGGGCCTGGTGCGCGCCGACTTCTTCCTCACGGAGGACGGCGAGTTCGTGATCAACGAGATCAACACGCTGCCCGGCTTCACCCCGATCTCCATGTACCCGCGCATGTGGCAGGAGAGCGGCGTGAGCTACCAGGAGCTGGTGGACCGCCTCATCCAGGCGGCGCTCAACCGGTCGACGGGCCTGCGCTAGCGCGACCCGCTCCCAGGAACATCAGTTGGCGATCCCTTCGGGGATCGCCTTCTTGATGGGCTCGGCGAAGTCGACCAGCGGACCGGCCCCCTCGGCGGCCAGCGACTTCGGCAGGGTCACCTCCACGTACGCGAGGCGCAGCGCCGTCGTCAGCACCTGCGAGCCGTCGGCCCGTTTCGAGTACGCCCAGTCCACGCCGTTCACCTGCACCGGGAGCGTCTTGGGGTCGTCCATGAGCGCGGGCCGTTGGACACCGCAGCGCAGTATGATCGCCGGATCCCCCCACCCCGCGGTCAGCTCGGACCGCGGAGAGGGGTCGTTCCTCTCGTGCCCGTCCACCTTTTCCGGGAGGCGCTTGTGCAGGTTCTGGCACAACCCGGTGACCTTGCTGTCAGGGGTGGGAACCGCTGCGTGCGCCGTGTCGTCTGCTGAGGAGCAGCCCGAGACGGCGAGCAGCAGCGCCAGGGCGGGGAGCCCGAGGGTACGGCGGGGCCGGTGACGGAAGAAGTTCACCGGCCAAGGTTAGACGGGGGCTACAGGTGCACTACCGGGCAGGTCAGGGTGCGGGTGATGCCGTCCACTTGCTGGACCTTGGCGACCACCATGCGGCCCAGCTCGTCGACAGTGTCGGACTGTGCGCGCACGATGACGTCGTAGGGACCTGTCACGTCCTCGGCCTGGATCACCCCCGGGATCTTGCCGATCGTCTCGGCTACGGTCGACGCCTTGCCGACTTCGGTCTGAATCAGGATGTACGCCTGTACCACGGAACCTCCAGGTCGGCACACGAGGATCATGTGGGGAGAGAAGAGACGCCACGGTATCGCGTCGCCGCTCACCGCGGGGAGACCCGCGGAGACTGTGGCGTACACACTGCGGCTGACGGACGGCGGGGACCGGTCCAGGAGCCGGTCCCGCCCACGACAATGACCGTACCGATGACAGAGACGGCTCGCGACCGCGAGCGGACCGGGGAAGAAGGAGCAGTACGCGCATGAAGGGCACTGTCGGCGAGCTGGGCGAGTTCGGGCTCATCCGAGAGCTCACCTCCCGGCTCACCACCACCCCGGCCGTACGACTCGGCCCGGGCGACGACGCGGCCGTAGTCGCCGCGCCGGACCGCAGGGTCGTCGTGAGCACGGACGTGCTTCTCGAAGGGCGGCACTTCCGCCGAGACTGGTCCACGGCCTACGACGTCGGCCGCAAGGCGGCCGCGCAGAACCTCGCGGACATCGCCGCCATGGGAGCCGTCCCCACAGCGCTCCTGCTCGGCCTGGTCGTCCCCGCCGAACTCCCCGCGAGCTGGCCGAACGAGCTGATGGACGGCCTGCGCGACGAGTGCCAGGTCGCGGGCGCGGCCGTCGTCGGCGGCGACGTCGTACGCGGTGACACGATCACCGTCGCGATCACCGCGCTCGGCGACATGCGCAACCACGAGCCCGTCACACGCGCCGGCGCACAGCCCGGCGACGTGGTCGCAGTGACCGGCTGGCTCGGCTGGTCCGCGGCAGGCCACGCGGTCCTCTCGCGCGGTTTCCGCTCGCCCCGCGCGTTCGTCGAGGCCCACCGCAGGCCCGAGCCGCCGTACCACGCGGGCCCCGCGGCCGCCGGGCTCGGCGCCACCGCCATGTGCGACGTCAGCGACGGCCTCATCGCCGACCTCGGCCACATCGCGGAGGCCAGCAAGGTCCGGATCGACATCAAGTCCGGCAAGGTCGACGTTCCCTCGCAGATGAACGACATCGGCCAGGCCGTCGGTGTCGACCCGCTGCAGTGGGTGCTCACCGGGGGAGAGGACCACGCGATCGTGGCCACCTTCCCGCAGGACGTGAAGCTGCCCGCCCGCTGGAAGGTGATCGGCGAGGTCCTCAACCCGTCGGCGCTGCCCCAGGTGACCGTCGACGGCGCCCCGTGGACGAACAAGGGCGGCTGGGACCACTTCGGGGACATAGAAGCCTGACGACGGCTTTCAGGGGTGCGGTGGCGGCTCTGCTGCCATCGCGCCCCCTGCTCGTTTCCCACGGGAGTCTTGCTTCTCACGGCAGTGAGCGCACAAAAAAGGACCGGCCCCCCGAAGGGGACCGGTCCTTAAAGCAACCAGCTAGGTGGCCGCGCTACGCGTTACGTCAGCGCGAGACCTTGCCGGCCTTGATGCACGAGGTGCAGACGTTGAGGCGCTTCGGCGTCCGCCCGACCACTGCACGCACACGCTGGATGTTCGGGTTCCAGCGACGGGACGTACGGCGGTGCGAGTGCGAAATGTTGTTGCCGAAGCTCGGCCCCTTGCCACAGACGTCGCAGTTGGCAGCCACGGGTCACTCCAAGACTTCAGATGCACTTACGGTTGATCCCGGCATGCCGGGATCGGATCGGAGGATCTGAGTGGCGGTGCCAGGGGAAGGCCCGAAGGTATCGGGCAACCGGAGCAGCATACAACGGCTGCTTCGGTAGAACGAAACTACCATGGCTGCACCGGCCTCCGTCCCGGGCCCTGTGCTGCTCAGGCCCCCGCCGGGGTCTACGCTGCGATGCCAGTTCCGCTGCTCAAGGAGGCGCAGGTGCCGCAGGTGCTCGACGTCCACGCGGTGCGCGCCTGGTGCGCACTGGCCCTGGAGGCGCTCGGGCGGGACCGCGAGGAGATCGACGCGATCAACGTGTATCCCGTCGCGGACGGGGACACCGGCACCAATCTCTATCTGACCGTCGAGTCCGCCGTGCAGGCCGTCGAAGCGGTCTTCGCGGGCAACGAACCCGCCCGCCCCGCCCTCCCCGACGTCGTCCGAGCCATGGCCCACGGCGCCCTGATAGGAGCTCGCGGGAACTCCGGAACGATCCTCGCGCAGCTTCTGCGCGGCATGGCCCAGGTCCTCGCCGGTGACGCCGGTGGTGAGGCGGATCACAGCGGGAGCGCCGACGCGAACAGCCTGTGCCGGGCGCTGCGCCGGGCCGCCGAGTCCGCCCGGGAGGCGGTCGCGCACCCCGTGGAGGGCACGGTTCTCACGGTGGCGTCGGCGGCGGCGGACGCTGCGGCGGTCGTCGGGGAGCGGGACGGGGACTGCGGTGCCGTGGCCCGGGCCGCGTACGACGGTGCGTGTGTGGCGCTCGACGCGACGCCGGGGCAGCTGGCGGTCCTCGGGCGCGCGGGGGTCGTGGACGCGGGCGGGCGCGGGCTCGTCACCGTGCTCGGAGCGCTGACCCAGGCGCTGTCCGGCGCCCCGGTGATGCCGGTGGCCGGGCGGGGCGCGCAGCACGCGCGCGTGGTGGCCGAACCGGAGCTGGGCTGCGCGGACGGCGAGGGGCCCGCCTTCGAAGTCATCTACCTGCTCGAAGCCGACGACGCGGCCGTCGCCCGGCTGCGGACCCGGCTCGACGGCCTAGGCGACTCCCTCGTCGTGGTCGGCGGCGACGGCCTGTGGAACGTCCATGTGCACGTCGACGACGCGGGCGCCGCCGTAGAGGCGGGCGTCGAGGCCGGCCGCCCGTACCGCATCCGCATCACGCACTTCGCCGCCGGTGACGCCCACGCCGGGGCCGGTCCCACGGGGGAACGCGCTCAGCGCGCCATCGTCGCCGTCGTCCCCGGGGAGGGGCTCGCCGGGCTGTACGGGGACGCGGGCGCGACCGTCGTACCGGAGCGGCCCGGGGAGGCGCCCGGGAGCGGGGAGCTGGTCGAGGCGATCCGGCGGGCGCACGCGCGCGAGGTGGTGCTCCTGCCGAACGACGCCGAGCTGCGCCACACCGCTGCGGCGGCGGCCGAACAGGCCCGCACGGAAGGCGTGCGGGTCGCCCTGATCCCCACCCGGTCCGCGGTCCAGGGCATCGCGGCGCTCGCCGTGCACGAACCCGAGCGGCGGTTCGACGAAGACGTCGTCGCGATGACGTCGGCGGCGGGTGCCACGCGGTACGGCGAACTGGCCGTCGCCGAGCGGCAGTCGTGGACCATGGCCGGCATCTGCCAGGCCGGGGACGTCCTCGGCCTGATCGAAGGGGACGTCGCCGTGATCGGCGCGGAGGTGGCGGAGACCGCCCGTACGACCCTCGACAGGATGCTGTCCGCGGGCGGCGAGATGGTCACCCTCGTCCTCGGCGACACCGTCCCCGACGAGGTCGCCGAACGGCTCGAGAGGCACGTCCGCGAGACGTATCTGGCCGTCGACACCGTGGTCTACCGGGGCGGACGGAACTCGGCGCTCATGCTGATCGGCGTCGAGTAGCCGCCGCGTCGCACCCTTTGTCAGTGGCGTGGTGTGGAATGGATCTCGTGCCCGCGCTAGAAGAACCGTTGAAGAAGGCGATCGGCCCCGCCACCGCGAAGGTGATGGCCGAGGCCCTAGGCCTGCACACCATCGGGGACCTGCTCCATCACTATCCGCGCAGATACGCGGAGCGAGGTGAGCTCACCCGCCTCGCCGACCTGCCGCTCGACGAGCACGTCACCGTGGTCGCCCAGGTCGCGAGCGCGCGCGTCCTGAGGTTCGGCGGCGGCAGCGGCCAGCGCCTGGAAGTGAACATCACCGACGGCAGCGGCCAGCTCCAGCTGGTCTTCTTCGGACGGGGCATCCACAAGCCGCACAAGGACCTCCTGCCCGGCACGCGTGCGATGTTCGCGGGCAAGGTCTCGGTCTTCAACCGCAAGATGCAGCTCGCGCACCCGGCGTACGAACTGCTGCGCGGCGACGCGGCGGAGGGTGGGGCGGAGGCCGCCGAGGCGGTCGGGTCGTGGGCCGGCGCCCTCATCCCGATCTACCCGGCGACGGCCAAGCTGGAGTCCTGGAAGATCGCCAAGGCCGTCGACCTCGTGCTGCCCGGCGCTCAGGAGGCCGTGGAGCCACTGCCGGACTCCCTGCGCGAGGGGCGCGGTCTCGTCCCGCTGCCCGAGGCACTTCTGAAGATCCACCGGCCCCACACCAAGGCGGACATCGCCGACGCCCGCGCCCGACTGAAGTGGGACGAGGCGTTCGTCCTCCAAGTCGCCCTCGCCAGGCGCCGGTTCGCCGACGCACAGCTGCCCGCCGTGGCCCGCGTCCCCCAGCCGGACGGTCTGCTGACGGCCTTCGACGCGAAGCTCCCGTTCACCCTCACCGACGGCCAGCAGAAGGTCTCCAAGGAGATCTTCGACGACCTGGCCACCGAACACCCGATGCACCGGCTGCTCCAGGGAGAGGTGGGTTCGGGCAAGACGATGGTCGCCCTGCGCGCCATGCTCGCCGTCGTCGACGCGGGCGGGCAGGCCGCGATGCTCGCGCCCACCGAGGTGCTCGCCCAGCAGCACCACCGTTCTGTCACGGAGATGATGGGCGAGCTCGCCGAGGGCGGAATGCTCGGCGGCGCGGAGCACTCCACGAAGGTCGTCCTGCTCACCGGCTCCATGGGCGTAGCGGCCCGGCGCCAGGCGCTGCTCGACCTCGTCTCGGGCGACGCGGGCATCGTCATCGGCACGCACGCGCTGATCGAGGACAAGGTCCAGTTCCACGACCTGGGCCTCGTCGTCGTCGACGAGCAGCACCGCTTCGGCGTCGAGCAGCGCGACGCCCTGCGCGGCAAGGGCAAGCAGCCGCCGCACCTGCTCGTCATGACGGCCACCCCCATTCCCCGTACGGTCGCGATGACGGTCTTCGGTGACCTGGAGACCTCCGTCCTCGACCAACTCCCCGCCGGACGCTCGCCGATCGCCACCCACGTCGTGCCCGCCGCCGACAAACCGCACTTCCTCGCGCGCGCCTGGGAGCGCGTGCGCGAGGAGGTCGAGGGCGGGCACCAGGCGTACGTCGTGTGCCCCCGTATCGGGGACGACCAGGACGAGAGCCCGAAGAAGGGCAAGAAGAAGTCCGCCGAGGACGAGGCCGAGAAGCGGCCCCCGCTCGCCGTGCTGGACGTCGCCGAGGAGCTGGCCCACGGCGCGCTCCGGGGGCTCAAGGTCGAGGTCCTGCACGGGCGGATGCAGCCCGACGACAAGGACGCCGTGATGCGCCGCTTCGCCGCCGGCGAGACGGACGTCCTGGTCGCCACCACGGTCATCGAGGTCGGGGTGAACGTGCCGAACGCCACGGCCATGGTGATCATGGACGCCGACCGCTTCGGCGTCTCCCAGCTCCACCAGCTGCGCGGACGCGTCGGCCGAGGCAGCGCGCCCGGCCTGTGCCTCCTCGTCAGCGAGATGCCGGAGGCCAGCCCCGCCCGCGCCCGCCTCGGCGCCGTCGCCGCCACGCTCGACGGGTTCGAGCTGTCCCGTATCGACCTGGAGCAGCGCCGGGAGGGCGATGTCCTCGGGCAGGCGCAGTCCGGCGTCCGCTCGTCGCTGCGGATGCTGGCCGTCATCGAGGACGAGGAGATCATCGCCGAGGCCCGCGAGGAGGCCACCAAGGTCGTACGCGCCGACCCGGACCTGGAGCACCTGCCCGGCCTGCGCACGGCTCTCGACGCCCTCCTGGACGAGGAGCGGGAGCAGTACCTCGACAAGGGCTGAGGCGCGGCCTCGGGCGGAGGACGGGACAAGGGCTGAGGTGCAGCCGCTGGAGAGGGACGGGACCAGGCCTGACGAGCCGCGCCCGCCGAGGGACGGGACAAGGCCTGACGAGCCGCACCCCGCCGAGGGGCGGGACAAGGCCTGACGAGCCGCAGCCCGCCGAGGGACGGGACCAGGCCTGGCGAGCCGCACCCCTCCAAGGGCTGACAAACTGGAGGTCCTCATCAGCCCCTCCCCACCCTCCCCTCTAGGCCTCTAGGACTCAGATGACCCGCGTGATCGCCGGCCGGGCCGGCGGACGTCGCCTGTCCGTCCCGCCGGGCAACGGCACCCGTCCCACGTCCGACCGGGCGCGCGAAGCCCTGTTCTCCACCTGGCAGTCGCTGCTCGGCGGCCCGCTCGACGGCGAGCACGTGCTCGACCTGTACGGCGGCTCGGGCGCCGTCGGCCTGGAGGCGCTGTCGCGCGGCGCCGCCCACGCGCTCCTCGTCGAGGCCGACGCCAAAGCGGTCCGCACCATCCGCGAGAACGTGAAGTCGCTCGGCCTGCCCGGCGCGGAGGTCAGAGCGGGCAAAGCCGAACAGATCGTCCAGGGCCCGGCTCCGGCCACCCCGTACGACCTGGTCTTTCTCGACCCCCCGTACGCCGTCGCCGACGACGATCTTCGCGAGATACTGCTCACACTCGCCGCCGGGGGCTGGCTCGCGGACGAAGCGCTCGTCACCGTGGAGCGCAGCACCAGGGGCGGTGTTTTCGCGTGGCCGGACGGATTCGAGGCACTGAGGTCCCGTCGCTACGGCGAGGGAACGTTTTGGTACGGTCGCGCCGCCCTGAAGAGCACCGTCACGTGCGAGGACGCATCGTGACCGGACCGGAGAGCGAGGGACTCACGTTGCGCCGCGCCGTCTGTCCGGGGTCGTTCGACCCCATCACCAATGGCCACCTCGACATCATCGGCAGAGCCTCGAAGCTGTACGACGTCGTGCACGTCGCGGTGATGATCAACCAGTCGAAGCAGGGCCTCTTCTCGATCGAGGAGCGGATCGAGCTGATCCGCGAGGTCACCGCCGAGTTCGGCAACGTCCAGGTCGAGTCGTTCCACGGCCTGCTCGTCGACTTCTGCAAGCAGCGCGACATCCCGGCCATCGTCAAGGGCCTGCGCGCCGTCAGCGACTTCGACTACGAGCTGCAGATGGCCCAGATGAACAACGGGCTGACGGGCGTGGAGACCCTCTTCGTCCCGACCAACCCGACCTACAGCTTCCTGTCCTCCTCCCTGGTGAAGGAGGTCGCGGCCTGGGGTGGCGACGTCTCTCACCTGGTGCCTCCGGCGGTCTTCGCGAAGCTCACCGAGCGCCTCCCCAAGAAGTGACACCGGGGCGCCAGTTGGCCGTACAGTCGTCCCGTCCGTCTCCAACACCCCTGTAGAGAGTGGCGAGCACACGGTGGACGTCCAGAAGAAGCTCGACGAGATCGTCGCCGCGGTCGGCAACGCCCGGTCCATGCCCATGTCGGCCTCGTGCGTGGTCAACCGCGCCGACCTGCTCGCCATGCTCGAAGAGGTGCGCCAGGCACTGCCCGGCTCCCTCGCCCAGGCCCAGGAGCTGATCGGCGGGCGCGAGCAGATGGTCGAGCAGGCCCGCCAGGAGGCCGAGCGGATCATCGAGACCGCGCACGCCGAGCGCGGTTCGCTGATCTCCGACACCGAGGTCGCGCGCCGCTCCCAGGACGAGGGGGACCGGATCCTCGCCGAGGCGCGCAAGGAGGCCGAGGAGATCCGCGCGGAGGCCGACGACTACGTCGACTCCAAGCTCGCCAACTTCGAGGTCGTCCTCACCAAGACCCTCGGCTCCGTGGGCCGCGGCCGCGAGAAGCTCCTCGGCACCGGCCCCGGCACCGACGCCCAGGGCTTCGAGGACGAGGACGCCCCCGAGCGCAGCCACGACCCCGAGACCCTGCGCCGCGACGCCGACACGTACGTGGACGCCAAGCTCGGCGCCTTCGAGGCGGTCCTCGCCAAGACCCTGGAGGCGGTCGGCAAGGGCCGGCACACGCTGCACGGCCGCGTGGCCACCGACGAGCTGGGCGCCCTCGCGGCGGACGGCACGGGCGGCCCGCACACCAGCGACGCCGACTACCTCGCCGAACTCGCGGCCATCGGCAACCCGTCGAGGGACCAGAACCACGAAGCCCCGCAGATCCCGTCCCAGCAGCCCGCGTACGCGCAGCAGCAGGACCCCGGGCACGACCAGTACGGCTACCAGCAGCCGCAGCAGCAGCCCTACGGCGGCCAGGACCCGTACGCCCCGTACCAGCAGGACTCGTACGGGTACCAGCAGCAGGACCCGTACGCGTTCCAGCAGCAGGGCTACGAGCAGCCTGCCGCGGCGGACTACGCGCAGCCCCAGCCGGCGGCGCTCGACGAGGCCAGCCTTTTCGACACGAGCATGATCAGCGCCGAGCAGATCAGGCAGTACGAACAGGGGCGCTGACCCGGATTGGGCCGTGAGCGAAAGGTCCAGTATCCTGGCTCTTCGGTCGCGTGTACGCCCGCGATCACAGCTGCCCGGATCCTTTCGGGCCAGCCCCTTGAGCACTTGAGCATCGAAGACCGAAAGCAGGACCAGCCCTGAGTACGCACCTCGACCACCGCAACCCTCTCGTGTTCGACACACACGAGCTGGGACGGCGTCCTGGTGCGCAGCAGCGGCTGACCCGCACGGTCGACGCCCCCGTGGACTTCGGTATCGAAGGGGTCGTCGGAGTGCCGGAAGGCGCACCGGTGGAGCTCGAGATCCGCCTCGAGTCGGTCATGGAAGGGGTGCTTGTCACAGGCACCGCCCGTGCATCGGCTCAGGGGGAGTGCGTAAGGTGTCTGGAGCCGCTCGGCCTCGAGGTCGACGCGGACTTCCAGGAGATGTTCTCGTACCCTGACGCCGACGACCGGGGCCGCGCAGCGGAACCGGCCGACGACGCCGAGGAAGACGAGGACAGGCTCTTTCTCGAGGACGGCTTGTTCGACCTCGAGCCTGTGCTGCGTGATGCGGTGGTGCTCGCACTGCCGATGCAGCCGGTGTGCCAGGAAGACTGCCCGGGTCTGTGTTCCCAGTGCGGAGCGCGGCTCGCGGACGACCCGGACCACCACCACGATGCCGTCGACATTCGTTGGGCGGCACTGCAGGGACTCGCCGGCACCATTCAGGACGGCGAGAAGGACGAGATGAGCGGCGCCGATGCGGAAGCGGGCGTCGACGAGAAGCAGGAGAAGTAGCCGTGGCTGTTCCGAAGCGGAAGATGTCGCGCAGCAACACGCGCCACCGCCGGTCGCAGTGGAAGGCTGCGGTCCCCACCCTGGTTTCGTGTGAGCGTTGCCAGGAGCCCAAGCTGCAGCACATCGCGTGCCCGGCTTGCGGCACCTACAACAAGCGCCAGGTCCTCGAGGTCTGAGCGGCTGGTGAGAGGCGCAATGTCTGAGTCGAACAAGACGGACAATGCCTCGTCCCACACGCTTCTGGAAGGGCGGCTCGGGTACAAGCTCGAGTCCGCCCTTCTGGTGCGTGCACTGACCCACCGGTCGTACGCGTACGAGAACGGCGGTCTGCCGACGAACGAGCGGCTCGAGTTCCTCGGGGACTCTGTGCTCGGTCTCGTCGTCACGGACACGCTGTACACCACCCACCCCGACCTGCCCGAAGGCCAGCTGGCCAAGCTGCGGGCCGCGGTGGTCAACTCGCGTGCGCTGGCGGAGGTCAGCCGTGGGCTCGACCTGGGTTCCTTCATCCGGCTCGGCCGGGGCGAAGAGGGCACGGGCGGCCGGGACAAGGCGTCCATCCTCGCCGACACCCTTGAAGCGGTGATCGGTGCCGTCTATCTCGACCAGGGTCTGGAAGCGGCGGGCGAACTCGTCCACCGGCTCTTCGACCCCCTGATCGAGAAGTCCTCGAATCTGGGTGCGGGCCTGGACTGGAAGACCAGTCTCCAGGAGCTCACCGCGACCGAGGGACTCGGTGTTCCCGAGTACCTGGTCTCGGAGACCGGCCCCGATCACGAGAAGACCTTTACTGCTGCCGCCCGCGTCGGAGGCGTCTCGTACGGCACCGGCACCGGCCGCAGCAAGAAGGAAGCGGAGCAGCAGGCCGCCGAGTCGGCGTGGCGCGCGATTCGCGCCGCCGCCGACGAGCGTGCCAAGGCAGACGGCTCGGCCGACGCCGCCCCGGCCGCCGCGGCAGCCGAGGGGAACGCCGACTCCTCCTCGGCCTCGGCCTGACGCCCCGCATCCGCACTGTCCGGTGCCGACCGTCCTGAGGGGCGGTCGGCACCGTTCGTTTCACACCGAAGAGCCCCGGAGGAGTCACCGTGCCCGAGCTGCCAGAGGTAGAGGTCGTACGGCGCGGACTCGCACGCTGGGTCGCCCACCGCACCGTCGCCGATGTCGAGGTCCTGCACCCGCGCGCCGTACGCCGGCACATCGCGGGCGGCGACGACTTCGCGCACCGGCTCAAGGGGCAGCGCTTCGGCGTACCCCAGCGGCGCGGCAAGTATCTGTGGCTGCCGCTGGAGGAGTCGGGCAGTGCCGTGCTCGCGCACCTCGGCATGAGCGGGCAGCTGCTCGTGCAGCCGGCCGAGGCGCGGGACGAGAAGCACCTGCGTATCCGGGTCCGCTTCGACGACGCGCTCGGCACGGAGCTGCGCTTCGTCGACCAGCGCACCTTCGGCGGCCTCTCGCTGCACGAGACGGGACCCGACGGACTGCCGGACGTCATCGCGCACATCGCACGCGACCCCCTCGACCCCGAGTTCGACGACGCCGCCTTCCATGAGGCACTGCGCCGACGCCGCACGACGATCAAGCGCGCGCTGCTCGACCAGTCGCTGATCAGCGGGGTCGGGAACATCTACGCGGACGAGGCGCTGTGGCGCTCGAAGCTCCACTACGAGCGGCCGACCACCGGCTTCACGCGACCGCGCACCGCCGAACTCCTCGGCCACGTCCGGGACGTGATGAACGCGGCGCTCGCCGTCGGCGGCACCAGCTTCGACAGCCTGTACGTGAATGTGAACGGCGAGTCCGGCTACTTCGACCGCTCCCTCGACGCCTACGGGCGTGAGGGTGAGCCGTGCCGGCGCTGCGGTACGACGATCCGCAGGCGGCCGTGGATGAACCGGTCGAGCTACTTCTGCCCGCGGTGCCAGCGGCCGCCGCGCGCTCCGTCGACCGTGTCGTAGGTGGTTGCGGGCTGCGTCAACTCGCCGCCCGCACAAGGCGGTTGGCGTCAGAAGCCGAAGTCCTGCGTCCACCACGGGCCGCCCGACGCGAAGTGCACGCCGACGCCCATCGTCTCGTAGTCGCAGTTGAGGATGTTGGCGCGGTGGCCGGGGCTCTGCATCCAGGCGTCCATGACGGACTGGGCGTTGGCCTGGCCCCTGGCTATGTTCTCGCCGCCGAGATTCGTGATGCCGGCCTTCTTCGCTCGGTCCCAGGGGGACGCGCCGTCCGGGTCGGTGTGGTCGAAGAAACCGCGTGCCGCCATGTCGTCGCTGAACCTCTCGGCGAGCGAGCCGAGGCGGGCGCTGGCGGTCACCGGGGTGCAGCCGGCCTTGGACCGCTCCTGGTTGACCAGCGTGAGCACCTGGGCCTTGGCCGCCGACTCGGCGGAGGAGGCTCGCAGGCTCGGCGCGGGGAGCGCCGGCTTCGCGGTGGCGGTCCGGGACGGGGCCGCCGTCTTGGGCTTCGTCGCCGCGCCACCTGAACCGGAACTCGATGTCTGGCTCGGCGACGGCGCCTTCGAAGGCGTCTTGGCCGGGGCCTTGGCAGGAGTCTTCGAGGGCTTCGCCGAGGATCGCGAAGGTGAAGCGGAGGGAGACTGGGTGGGCTCGGAGCCGGCGCTCGCGGACGACGGGGTGCGGTCGGCGCTGCCGTCCCTGCCGCCCTGCGTCCGGAGCCCCGAGGGGGAGTCGGCGGCGCGCACCTTGTCGGTGCCGTGGCCGCCGAGCGAGTAGTTGTCCAAGGCGGGGATCAGTCCGGACGCCACGGCCACGGCGCCAAGCGCCACGGCGGCCGAGACCCCGAGAAGCCCCGCGCGCACCGGCCTGAACGGACGCCTGCGGCGGTGCGAGGTGTGGCCCGAGCTGCTTGAGGCGGAGGGGCCTGAGGGGTTTCCGTCACCGGCCGGCGCGTGCCCCGCGGCCTCGAATGCCGCGTCAAATGCGGCTATTCCATATGGATCGGCGTCCTGCGGTTCACCGTACGCACCGGTGTGCCCGGCTCCGTACGAGCCGTCGTGTCCGGCAGATGTGCCGGCGGGGGTGTCCTTGGCGCGGCCCGTGGCGGCGCGGCCGGCGGCGGAGCGTCGGTGGCGTCCCATCTTCTGGCCTTCCTCGTCCTCGCTGTGGTCGATGTGAATCACTCGTGGTCGATGTGAAGCACTCGTACGAGTGAGGCTCATCGGTCCGCGACGGTACCCCAAGGCGGAAGGGGGCGAAGTGCTCCGAGTGCTTTTGGGCGGTTAGCGTGCACCCATGAACGAAGACGTACGCCTCACCGCCTGGGTGCGGGGACGCGTCCAACGTGTGGGTTTCCGCTGGTTCACGCGAGAGAAGGCGCTCGAGATCGGCGGCCTGAGTGGCTTTGCTCTCAATCTGGACGACGGCCGGGTCCAGGTGGTCGCGGAGGGGCCGGGCGAGGGATGCCGGCGGCTCCTCGACTGGCTCCGCGACGGCGACACGCCCGGCAGAGTCGACGGCGTGACAGAGATCTGGGCCACACCGCGCGGTGGCTACCCCGACTTCGCGATCCGCTGACAAAGGGGGCGCGGGCCAGGCCCATGAGAGTGAGTCCTGACATGCCCCCGGCAACTGCGCGCAGCAGGAATGGCCTGGTGGTTGCCAATAAGGGCTTGTCGTGGCAGGCTCGCGGAGTAAGAATGATCTACACGCCCCCAGGGGCCCGCAGTGAGGCCGCGCCGGACAGTTCCCGGCGCAGCGCCCCCGGGTTCTCCCGCCAATACGGGGTGTGATCGTGTTGACCGTCAAACTTTTTGGTGAGACTCTGGAAGCCCCGCGCACCTTAGCTGTTTGGCATGTATGAACGGCAGCAAGACAACGAGTGCCAGGCACCGCGGGTGCGAATCCCTCACGACCCACACCGCTTCGGTCGGTCACTCATTGTGGAGGACCATCCATCATGGCAAAGGCGCTTCTCGGTTACGTCGGCGGTTCCGACCCGCGACTCCTCGCCGAGATGCGACGGCTCCAGCAGCGCGTCCAGGACCTCGAGTCCGAACTCGTTCGGATCCAGGCCGAGAACGACGCGCTCGCGGCTGCCGCTTCTCACGAATCGCTCCTGGAGAGCATCGACGTACCCCAGGCGGAGCCTGCGCTCACCTGACCACACCCCATCCGACACCAGTGGTCAGGCAGCCCTTTTCATTACGCCGCTTGATCAGATTGCTCAGATCTGCAAGGGACGCATCCGCGTCCCTTCTTTCTGACTTTCCGGCCCCTGCGCCGCCATGTACAGCGCCTCCTCGGATCCCCCGTGCCCGGACGTATTTCTTTAACGTCTGGTGTGCCCTGCACTTTCCTGGGTGAAACCGCGGGTTCATGGAGCGTGACACACGCGGCGGGTAGAGTCCGGCGGCGTGCACCTCAAGGCTTTGACCCTGCGCGGGTTCAAATCGTTCGCCTCGGCCACCACGCTGCGGTTCGAGCCGGGCATCACCTGCGTCGTCGGCCCCAACGGTTCCGGCAAGTCCAATGTCGTGGACGCGCTCAGCTGGGTCATGGGCGAGCAGGGTGCCAAGTCGCTGCGCGGCGGCAAGATGGAAGACGTCATCTTCGCCGGCACGACCGGCCGCCCGCCACTCGGCCGTGCCGAGGTGTCCCTCACCATCGACAACTCCGACGGCGCGCTGCCCATCGAGTACGCCGAGGTCACCATCACGCGGATCATGTTCCGGGGTGGCAGCAGCGAGTACCAGATCAACGGCGACACGTGCCGGCTGCTCGACATCCAGGAGCTGCTTTCCGACTCGGGCATCGGCCGCGAGATGCACGTCATCGTCGGCCAGGGCCAGCTCGACTCCGTCCTGCACGCCGACCCGATGGGGCGCCGCGCCTTCATCGAGGAGGCGGCGGGTGTGCTCAAGCACCGCAAGCGCAAGGAGAAGGCGCTGCGGAAGCTGGACGCGATGCAGGCCAACCTCGCCCGCGTACAGGACCTCACCGACGAGCTGCGGCGGCAGCTCAAGCCGCTCGGGCGGCAGGCCGCCGTCGCGCGCCGGGCCGCCGTCATCCAGGCCGACCTGCGGGACGCCCGGCTGCGGATCCTCGCGGACGACCTCGTACGGATGCGGGGTGCGCTCAAGGCCGAGATCGAGGACGAGGCGGCGCTCAAGGAACGTAAGGACGCCGCCGAGGCCGAGCTGAAGAAGGCGCTCCAGCGCGAGGCGCTGCTCGAAGCCGAGGTGCGCCGGCTCAGCCCGCGGCTCCAGCGCGCCCAGCAGACCTGGTACGAGCTGTCGCAGCTCGCCGAGCGGGTGCGCGGCACGATCTCGCTGGCCGACGCCCGCGTGAAGAGCGCCACCTCCGCCCCGGCCGAGGAACGGCGCGGGCGCGACCCCGAGGACATGGAGCGCGAGGCCGCCCGGATCCGTGAGCAGGAGGCCGAGTTGACGGCCGCGCTCGAAGCGGCCGAGCGTGCCCTCGACGACACGGTGGCCCATCGTGCCGAACTGGAACGGGAGTTGGCCTCCGAGGAGCGCCGGCTCAAGGACGCCGCGCGGGCCATCGCCGACCGGCGCGAGGGCCTTGCCCGGCTCAACGGGCAGGTGAACGCCGCCCGTTCGCGGGCCGCTTCCGCGCAGGCCGAGATCGACCGCCTCGCCGCCACCCGGGACGAGGCACGCGAGCGTGCCGTCGCCGCGCAGGAGGAGTACGAACAGCTCAAGGCGGAGGTCGACGGGCTCGACGCCGGTGACGCGGAGCTCGGCGATCAGCACGACGCGGCCAGAGCCGCCCTCGCCGAGGCGGAGTCCGCGCTCACGGCGGCCCGGGAGGAGCTGACGTCCGCCGAGCGGAAGCGGGCTGCGGTCTCGGCCCGGCACGACGCCCTCGCGCTCGGGCTGCGCCGCAAGGACGGTACGGGCGCGCTGCTCGGCGCCCGCGACGGGCTGACCGGCATCCTCGGCCCCGCCGCCGAACTGCTCTCCGTCACCCCCGGCTACGAGGTCCCCGTCGCCGCGGCCTTCGGCGCCGCAGCCGACGCCATCGCCGTGACCACCCCCGTCTCCGCCGCGGAAGCGATCCGCCTGCTGCGTAAGCAGGACGCGGGGCGTGCGGCGCTGCTGCTGGCCACGGAGGACGCCGACCCGGCCGTCGACGGGCCGGCGCCCGACGGCCCGCCGCGCGCCGCCGACCTCGTGCGGGGTCCCGCCGAGCTGATGCCCGCCGTGCGGCGGCTGCTGCGCGGGATCGTGGTCGTCGGCACGCTGGAGGACGCCGAGGACCTGGTGTACGCGCGGCCCGAGCTGACCGCCGTCACCGCCGAAGGCGACCTGCTCGGGGCGCACTTCGCGCACGGCGGCTCGGCCGGCGCCCCCAGCCTCCTCGAAGTACAGGCCTCCGTCGACGAGGCCGCCGCCGAACTCGCCGGGCTCGGCACGCGCTGCGAGGAGCTGGCCGAGGCGCAGCACACCGCGGCCGCACGGCGCACCGAGGCTGCCGCACTCGTGGAGGAACTGGGGGACCGCCGCCGGGCAGCCGACCGGGAGAAGTCCTCCGTCGCCCAGCAGCTCGGCCGGCTCTCCGGTCAGGCCCGGGGCGCCGCCGGCGAGGCCGAGCGCAGCGCCGCCGCGGCAGCCAAGGCGCAGGACGCGCTGGAGCAGGCCGTACAGGATGCCGAGGAGCTGGCCGAACGGCTCGCCGTCGCCGAGGAGATGCCGGCCGACGAGGAGCCGGACACCTCCGTACGCGACCGGCTCGCCGCTGACGGGGCCAATGCGCGGCAGACCGAGATGGAGGCCCGGCTCCAGGCTCGTACGCACGAAGAACGGGTCAAGGGCCTTGCCGGGCGCGCCGATTCGCTGGACCGGGGGGCCCGCGCCGAACGGGAGGCACGCGCGCGTGCGGAGCGGCAGCGCGCCCGGCTGCGCCACGAGGCCGCCGTCGCCGAGGCCGTCGCCGCAGGCGCCCGCCAGCTCCTGGCCCACGTGGAGATCTCCGTAGGACGAGCCGAACAGGAGCGGACCTCCGCCGAGAGCGCCAAGGCCGAACGGGAGCGGGAACTCGTCACGGAACGCGCGCGCGGCCGGGACCTCAAGGCCGAACTCGACAAGCTGACCGACTCGGTGCACCGGGGCGAGGTGCTCGGCGCCGAGAAGCGGTTGCGGATCGAGCAGCTGGAGGCCAAGGCGCTGGAGGAGCTGGGCGTGGAACCGGCGGGCCTCGTCGCCGAGTACGGGCCCGAGCAGCCCGTACCGCCCTCGCTCCCGGCTGAGGGGGAGGAGCTGCCCGACGACCCGGAGCACCCGCGTAACCAGCCCCGGCCGTTCGTCCGGGCGGAGCAGGAGAAGCGGCTCAAGTCAGCCGAACGGGCGTATCAGCAGCTGGGAAAGGTGAACCCGCTGGCCCTGGAGGAGTTCGCCGCGCTTGAGGAGCGTCACCAGTTCCTCAGTGAGCAGCTGGAGGACCTGAAGAAGACGCGGAGTGATCTCCTCCAGGTGGTGAAGGAGGTCGACGAGCGCGTCGAGCAGGTCTTCACCGAGGCGTACCGCGACACTGCGCGGGAGTTCGAAGGCGTGTTCAGCCGGCTCTTCCCCGGCGGTGACGGCCGGCTGATCCTGACCGATCCCGACAACATGCTCACCACGGGAGTCGACGTGGAGGCCCGCCCGCCGGGCAAGAAGGTCAAGCGGCTCTCGCTGCTGTCCGGTGGTGAGCGCTCGCTGACGGCCGTGGCGCTGCTCGTCTCCATCTTCAAGGCGCGCCCCAGCCCCTTCTATGTGATGGACGAGGTCGAGGCCGCGCTCGACGACACCAACCTCCAGCGCCTCATCCGCATCATGCAGGAGCTCCAGGAGGCCTCGCAGCTCATCGTGATCACCCACCAGAAGCGCACGATGGAGGTCGCCGACGCGCTCTACGGGGTGTCGATGCAGGGCGACGGCGTCTCGAAGGTGATCAGCCAGCGACTCCGTTAGGCGGTCCGGCGGTGTGCCGCCCGTTCAGGTTGCATTTCCGTTCGGGTGGTGCGCGGCGTCAAGTTGTGCCCCACTGGAAGGGCTCATTCCCCACCGCCGGCAGCTTTGCCGTTGGCCAGAGGAGTACACGTGACCAGCACCGCGAAGCCACCGGCAGCCCGGCAAGCGCATCCCGACCACCTCGGCCACGTCATCTTCATCACGGCCGCCGCCGCGATGGGCGGCTTCCTCTTCGGTTACGACAGCTCCGTGATCAACGGAGCGGTCGAGGCCATCCGCGACAAGTACAACATCGGGTCCGGGACGCTCGCCCAGGTCATCGCGATCGCGCTGATCGGCTGTGCCATCGGCGCCGCGACCGCCGGCCGGATCGCCGACCGCATCGGTCGTATCCGCTGTATGCAGATCGCCGCCGTGCTCTTCACGATCAGCGCCGTCGGCTCCGCGCTGCCCTTCGCCCTCTGGGACCTGGCGTTCTGGCGGATCATCGGCGGCTTCGGCATCGGCATGGCCTCCGTCATCGGCCCGGCCTACATCGCCGAGGTCTCGCCGCCCGCCTACCGGGGCCGGCTCGGCTCCTTCCAGCAGGCCGCGATCGTCGTCGGCATCGCCATCTCACAGCTCGTCAACTACGGCATCCTGCAAGCCGCCAACGGCAACCAGCGTGGAAAGCTCATGGGCCTGGAGGCCTGGCAGGTCATGCTCGGCGTCATGGTCATCCCGGCCGTCCTCTACGGGATGCTGTCCTTCGCGATCCCCGAGTCGCCGCGCTTCCTCATCTCGGTCGGCAAGGAGGCCAGGGCGAAGGAGATCCTGGCCGAGGTCGAGGGCACGAAGATCGACCTGGACGCCCGCGTCGCCGAGATCGAGCACGCGATGAAGAGCGAGCACAAGTCCACGTTCAAGGACCTGCTCTCCGGTACGGGCAACGCCGGCCTCTACTTCAGGCCGATCGTCTGGGTCGGCATCGGCCTCTCCGTCTTCCAGCAGTTCGTCGGCATCAACGTCGCGTTCTACTACTCGTCGACGCTGTGGCAGTCCGTCGGCGTCGACCCGACGCAGTCGTTCTTCTACTCGTTCACCACGTCGATCATCAACATCATCGGCACCGTGATCGCGATGGTCCTGGTCGACCGTGTCGGCCGTAAGCCGCTGGCCCTCGTCGGCTCGGCGGGCATGGTGATCGGTCTCGGCCTGGAGGCCTGGGCGTTCTCCTACAACCTCGTGGACGGGAAACTGCCGGCCACCCAGGGCTGGGTCGCCCTCGTCGCCGCGCACTTCTTCGTCCTGTGCTTCGCGATGTCCTGGGGCGTCATCGTCTGGGTCTTCCTCGGCGAGATGTTCCCGAACAAGATCCGCGCGGCGGCGCTCGGCGTGGCCGCCTCCGCGCAGTGGATCGCCAACTGGGCCATCACCGCGAGCTTCCCGTCGCTGGCCGACTGGAACCTCTCCGGCACGTACATCATCTACACCGTCTTCGCCGCCCTCTCGATCCCCTTCATGCTCAAGTTCGTGAAGGAGACCAAGGGCAAGGCGCTGGAAGAGATGGGGTAGACCCGCGCCGCCATCTCCTCGAAAGCCCCCTCACCGCCCCGGCTCAGGCCCCCTGGTCGTCGAGCCGGGGCAGCACGCTCTCGCAGAACAGGTGCAGGCTGCGCCAGCCCTCGTCGATAGGCATCCCGCCCGCCAGAGGGTGCAGGACGTAGCTGTCGAGGCCCTGCTCCACGCACTGGTCGGGCGTGAGAATCCGGTAGACGCCCTCCTCGCGCAGCTCGTCGACCGTCGTCGCGCCCGACCTCACCGCCGACTTGATGTCCCCGGACTGCCACGAGGCGTACGTCAGCGCCTCGTGCAGGAAGTGCTCGCCGTGCTCGGCCCAGACCCGGTCGGGGTCCTCGGCGACGTGCAGCAGCGGCGTCACCGCGGCCGGCATCATCGTCCACCCCTCGGTGCCGTGCTCGAGGAGCTGCTCCTTGTAGTACGTCTCGAGCTCCGGCAGGTGCGCGCTCGGGAAGAACGGCAGGCCGAGGCGGGCCGCGCGCCGCGCCGCCGCCTTCGAGGAACCACCGACCAGCAGCAGCGGGTGCGGCTGGGTGAACGGGCGCGGCGTGACCCGGACCGTACGCCCGCGGTACTCGAACTCCTCGCCCGTCCATGCCGCGAGCAGGGTTTCGAGCAGTTCGTCCTGGAGCTTGCCGCGCCGCTTCCACTCGACGTCGAACTGCCCGTACTCCTCGGGCCGGTAGCCGATGCCGGCCACGGTGACGAGCCGGCCGCCGCTCAGCAGGTCGAGTACGGCGATGTCCTCCGCGAGGCGCAGCGGGTCGTGCAGCGGGCCGATGATCGCGGAGACCGTGACGGCGATGCGCCGGGTCGCGCCGAAGACGGCTCCGGCGAAGGTGAACGGGGAGGGCAGCCAGTTGTTGGCGACGCCGTGGTGCTCCTCGGTCTGGACGGTGGACATGCCGCGGTCGTCCGCGTACGCCGCCATCTCGACGGCGGCCTTGTAGCGGGCGCTCAGCGACTCGGGTGTCGCGGCGGGGTCCACCAGGTTGAAGCGCACGATCGAGACGGGCATGAGAAGTCCCCCTTCACCGGGCGGAGCGAATGGTCGCGGATGAAGGGGGACCGTAGCTGACGGAGCGTCAGACAGCCAGAGCCTCGGGCTCCTCTTCGGCGCCGGACGCGGGCGTCACGACCGGCGGCTTGGGCAGCGCGGCGTAGAGCAGACCCGAGATCACGACCGTGGCGACCCAGCCGAGGCCGTAGTCGCCGATCGGGTTGTTCGCCGCGAGCGGGCCCGTGAACCAGTCGGACGTGGTGAACATCAGGCCCGCGACCAGACCGACGGCCCACGCGGCGACGGCCGCCGGGCTGAAGCCGCCCTTGTACCAGTACGCGCTGGTGCGCGTGGTGTCGATCAGGGCCTTCGGGTCGTAGTACGTACGGCGCAGCATGTCCGCGCCGAAGACGCCGACCCAGGCCGAGAACGCCACCGCGAGCAGCGAGAGGAAGGCGATGAACGAGCCCATGAAACTGGTCGCGACGAGCATCAGGATGCCGCCGAACACGAGCGAGATCACGGCGTTCACCGAGACGGCCCAGTGGCGCGGGACCTTGAATCCGAGCGTCTGCGCGGTGAAGCCCGCCGAGTACATCGACATCGAGTTGATCAGCAGCATCCCGATCAGGGCGATCAGGAGGTACGGGACCGCGAGCCAGAGCGGGAGGATCTCGCCGAGGAAGGAGACCGGGTCGGCGGCCGAGGCGAGGGACGGCGTGGAGACCGCCATGACGGCGCCCATCAGAACCATCGGCAGGACGACGATGCCGGCGCCGCCCACGGAGTTCCGCACGATCGCCGCCGACGAGGCCGTGCGCGGCAGATAGCGCGTGAAGTCCGGCGACGTCGGGATCCAGCTGACGCCGCCCGCCGCGATCAGACCGATGCCGGCGAACATCATCGACATCTTGCCCGCGGGCTGCTCGAACACCCGGGACCACTGCGTATTGGCGATCAGATAGACCAGCACGAGCACCGAGAAGAGCCCGAAGAGGTACGTCGCGTACTTGTTGCACTTCTGTACGGCGTTGATCCCGAGCCCCGAGATCACGAACGTCGCGACGACGAAGAGCAGCAGCGTGACGATGACCAGGAACTTGTTGCTCTTCACGCCGAAGAGGATGTCCAGGACCGTGAGCACGGCGTACGCGCCGGTCACCGCGTTGATCGTCTCCCAGCCCCAGCGGGCGACCCAGATCAGCGACCCCGGCAGCAGGTTCCCCCGCTGCCCGAAGACCGCCCGCGACAGCGCCATGCCCGGCGCGCCACCGCGCTTGCCCGCGATACCGATCAGCCCGACGAGGCCGTACGACACGACGGGCGCGGCGATCGCCACGACGATCGACTGCCAGAAATTGAGCTTGTACTTGACGATCAGGCTCGCGCCCATCGTGAGCAGCAGCACACTGATGTTGGCCGCGACCCAGGTCGGGAACAGCTCACGGGTCTTGGCGGTGCGCTCGGCCTCGGGGACGGGCTCGATGCCCCGGGTCTCGAGTGCGCCTTCGGATTCGGCGGTCTTGCTCATGCGATGGGGTTCCGTGCCTCTCGCTCGGCGCTCTTCCCTCGGGGAACCTCGGGGAACCTCGGGGGAAGGGGGGCCGGTGGGGGTGGGGGAGGGGACGCGATGGACTCTACGCGCGTTGACGCGGCCTCTTCCATCGTACTTTAGTCCGAGTAGTTCCCTCAGGCGGCTTATGTTCTTCGGAGGAAACCACAGGCCCGCGCAAGCACCGTGTCCCGGGGGCCCATGACTGATACTGGACGAGTTATGGAAATCGTCATCCTTGCTGTAGTCATCGCCGTGGTCGTGATCGGCGCGCTCGGCGGGCTCGTGATCGGCAGCCGCCGGAAGAAGCAGCTGCCCCCGCCGCCCCCCGCCACGCCCGACATCACCGCCCCTCCGGCCGAACCGCACGTCGGCGACGAGGCCGAGACGCCGCGCGACGAACCCCGCCGCACGATCGAGGACCTCCCGCTCGACGAGGAACCGTCCGCGCCCACCGCGGTGGCGGAGCCCCCGGCTCCGGCCGCCCCCGAGATCGAGATCCCCGAGCCGACCGCGGGCCGCCTCGTGCGCCTGCGCACCCGGCTCTCCCGCTCGCAGAACGCGCTCGGCAAGGGGCTGCTCACGCTCCTCTCGCGCGAGCACCTCGACGAGGACACCTGGGAGGAGATCGAGGACACCCTGCTCACCGCCGACGTCGGCGTGCAGCCCACCCAGGAGCTCGTCGACCGGCTCCGCGAGCGCGTCAAGGTGCTCGGCACCCGCACGCCCGACGAGCTGCGCGGACTGCTGCGCGAGGAACTGCTCCAGCTCCTCGTCCCCGAGTTCGACCGCTCGGTCAACACCGACTCGCCCCTCGACACCCCCGGCATCGTGATGGTCGTCGGCGTCAACGGCACCGGTAAGACCACCACCACCGGCAAGCTCGCGCGCGTGCTCGTCGCCGACGGCAAGAACGTCGTGCTCGGCGCCGCCGACACCTTCCGCGCCGCCGCCGCCGACCAGCTGCAGACCTGGGGCGAGCGCGTCGGCGCCCGCACCGTACGCGGCCCCGAAGGCGGCGACCCCGCGTCCATCGCCTTCGACTCGGTCAAGGAAGGCATCGAGGCGGGCGCCGACGTCGTCCTCATCGACACCGCCGGCCGGCTGCACACCAAGACCGGCCTCATGGACGAGCTCGGCAAGGTCAAGCGGGTCGTCGAGAAGCACGCGCCGCTCGACGAGATCCTCCTCGTCCTCGACGCGACGACCGGGCAGAACGGCCTGGTCCAGGCCCGCGTCTTCGCCGAGGTGGTGGATATCACCGGCATCGTGCTCACCAAGCTCGACGGCACCGCCAAGGGCGGCATCGTCATCGCCGTCCAGCGCGAGCTGGGCGTGCCGGTGAAGCTGATCGGCCTCGGCGAGGGCCCCGACGACCTGGCTCCCTTCGAGCCCGAGGCGTTCGTGGACGCGCTCATCGGCGAGTAGTCGAGCTGCCGCGGCGATACGAGGAAGGACGAAGAAGCGCCCGCCCCTGACACGGTCAGGGAGCGGGCGCTCTCGTATGACGGGCTGCTCTTGTGGGTGGCTGCCGTCAGACGGTCGGGGAGCGATGGGCGACGTACGCCAGGGTTCCCAGGACGAGGCGGGCCTGCGGCGGCTCGGACGCCGCGTCGAGCGCGGGGGAGCGCAGCCACTGGACGGGGCCGAGACCGCCGCGGTCGGACGGCGGGGCGGTGATGAAGCT
Organism: Streptomyces sp. NPDC046821; assembly: GCF_040645335.1. Taxonomy (NCBI): domain Bacteria; kingdom Bacillati; phylum Actinomycetota; class Actinomycetes; order Kitasatosporales; family Streptomycetaceae; genus Streptomyces; species Streptomyces sp. NPDC046821. The sequence goes on from NZ_JBEYYB010000005.1 coordinate 332,012, forward strand.
GCCCGGGCCGAGCGCGTGCAGGTCGAGGGAGGCGTCGTCCCAGCCCATGCGGTAGAGCAGCGAGCCGAGCTCGGCGGCGGAGCCCGGCGCGACGAAGAAGTGGGCGCGCCCCTCGGGGGTGACCGTGACCGGGCCGACGGGCAGGCCCATGCGCTCCATGCGGACGAGAGCGCGCCGGCCGGCCGCCTCGGGAACGTCGAGGATGTCGAACGCGGCGCCGACGGGCAGCATCACCGCGGCGCCGGGGAACTGGCGCCAGGAAATGGTCACCTCGTCGAGCGTCGCCCCGGCGGGCACCGTCGGCGCCTTGTCGAGGGGATGTGCGCCGGGGGCGGAGCAGTTCGCCCGGCCGCAGGAACAGGCGCCGGCCGAAGCGCGCGCGCCCGGCACCACCGCCCAGCCCCAGAGCCCGGTGAACTCGGCCACCGAAGTGCAGTCCGACGAGCGGACGGACGTGCGGCCGCGGCGGCGGACGCCTGTCCGGATGTCGAGAATCCCGCGGCTGCTGCCGATCGTGAAGCCCATGCCCCCTCCAACGGGTCCTGCGCACCGGTGGTTACGAGACGGAATCGGATCGTGACCCTCTGCTTCCGCTTCTGCTCGGCAGCTACTTCCGTAGCTGCTCGGGCTTCCGCGTCGGCTGCTGCTTCCGCTTCGGCCCCTGTCTCTGTCTCTGCTTCGACTTTGGCTTCTGCTTCGGCTTCTGCGAGGATCACCGGCCACCGGCTCGGGGCGGCTTCGTGTCGCTTAGGGGGTGGTGCACCCGGTGCCGCGCGCCCCGGCGTACACCGCTCCGCCCACTTTCTGCCGTCCTATGTCAAGTGAATCGTGTGTAGCGCCCTGCCAGTTCCCTCGAAGGGGTGGCGAATGGTGGCGTTTCAGGGTTCGCCATGGCTGGAGGGGTGATCGTAGGATTACTTTCGGTACACAAGCCCCGGAGGTATACACACTCTCGGGTATGCCGGAGGCAAGTCGGTTCCCTGTTCGAGGAGTGACAACCACCGGACGGGCGGCCGTGGTTGGCGGCATCCTGGTAGGGCTTGTGACGCACATCGCACCGCGCAACAGTGGGGTGGCGAATGAGGTGGCTTCGGGATGGGGGCGTTCCAGTGGGCGGCAGCGACGGAAGCGTGACGAACGCTGAGAAGCGCCCCAATGAGCTGCTGAGCTCTTGGTTCCTGCGCAGCGGCTGGTCGAAGGGCGAGCTCGCGCGCCAAGTGAACCGGCGCGCCCGCCAGTTGGGCGCCAACCACATCTCCACGGACACCTCGCGCGTACGCCGCTGGCTCGACGGCGAGAATCCTCGCGAGCCGATCCCGCGCATCCTGTCCGAGCTGTTCTCCGAGCGCTTCGGCTGCGTCGTCGCGGTCGAGGACCTCGGACTGCGGTCCGCGCGCCAGACGCCCTCCTCGTCCGGCGTCGACCTGCCGTGGACCGGCCCGCAGACCGTGGCCCTGATCGGCGAGTTCTCCCGCAGTGACCTGATGCTGGCGCGGCGCGGCTTCCTCGGCAGTGCCCTCGCGCTGTCCGCGGGCCCCGCGCTCATCGAGCCCATGCAGCGCTGGCTCGTCCCCACGCCCGGCACCCCGGTGGCGGAGCCCGACCCCTCGTCCCTGCGCCGGGGGAACCGGCTGTCGAAGCCGGAGCTCGACCTCCTGGAGTCCACGACGGTCATGTTCCGCCAGTGGGACGCCCAGTGCGGCGGCGGCCTGCGCCGCAAGGCCGTCGTCGGCCAGCTGCACGAGGTGACCGACCTGCTCCAGGAGCCCCAGCCGGAAGCCACCACCAAGCGCCTCTTCAAGGTCGCGGCCGAACTGGCCGAGCTGGCGGGCTGGATGAGCTACGACGTGGGCCTCCAGCCCACCGCCCAGAAGTACTTCGTCCTCGCCCTGCACGCGGCGAAGGAGGCCGGCGACAAGCCGCTCGGCTCGTACATCCTGTCCAGCATGAGCCGGCAGATGATCCACCTCGGCCGGCCGGACGACGCTCTCGAACTCATCCACCTCGCCCAGTACGGCAGCCGCGACTGCGCCAGCCCGCGCACCCAGGCCATGCTCTACGCGATGGAGGCCCGCGCGTACGCGAACATCGGGCAGCCCGGCAAGTGCAAGCGGGCCGTCCGCATGGCCGAGGAGACGTTCCACGACGCCGACGACTGGGACGAGCCGGACCCCGACTGGATCCGCTTCTTCTCCGAGGCCGAACTGCACGGCGAGAACTCCCACTCGTACCGCGACCTCGCCTATGTCGCGGGCCGCAGCCCCACGTACGCCTCGATGTCCGAGCCGCTGATGCGGCGGGCCGTGGAGCTGTTCGAGAAGGACCCCGAGCACCAGCGGTCGTACGCGCTGAACCTCATCGGGATGGCGACCGTGCATCTGCTCCAGCGTGAGCCCGAGCAGTCCACGGTGCTCGCCGAGCAGGCCATGGTCATCGCCAAGAAGGTCCGCTCCGAGCGGGTCAACACCCGGATCCGCAAGACGGTGGACACCGCCGTCCGCGACTTCGGGGACGTCGCCGAGGTCACGTACCTCACCGACCAGCTCGCCATCCACCTCCCCGAGACCGCCGAAGCGGTCTGACCCCGGTCCCCGGCCGCGGCCGGGCCCGTCCCGGACAGCCAAGACTCGGCTCCCCCATGCCAGGTCGACGGGACGGCCCGCCGCGGCCGGTTCATGCGTGAAAGCCTTCTTGGCTTTTGACCAGGCAGTTCACTGACGCGTAACACGCACGACCTCTTCGTCACTGCGGCGAAACATCGAGGGGCGTCCGCGGAAACGGCGGCGCGCGACTCTCGTGGCATCACCGGCCCGCCCCTCCCCACCGCACGGGCTTCGCCCGCCGGGGCCGCACCCACGAGGAGACGCCGATGCCCCAAGGCATCCCGATCGCCGCAGCCGCGCCCACGCTGTCCGCCGCCGACACCGGGTTCATGCTCATCTGCTCAGCCCTGGTGATGGTCATGACACCGGGACTCGCCTTCTTCTACGGAGGCATGGTCCGCGTCAAGTCCACCCTGAACATGCTGATGATGAGCTTCATCAGCCTCGGGATCGTCACAGTCCTGTGGGTTCTCTACGGCTTCTCCGCCGCCTTCGGCACCGACCACGGCAGCCTCATCGGCTGGTCCTCGCACTACGTCGGGCTCAGCGGCATCGGCCTGACCCAGCTGTGGCCCGGCTACACGATCCCGGTCTACGTCTTCGCCGTGTTCCAGCTGATGTTCGCGATCATCACGCCCGCCCTGATCAGCGGCGCGCTCGCCGACCGCGTGAAGTTCAGCGCGTGGGCGCTGTTCATCACGCTGTGGGTCACGCTCGTGTACTTCCCCGTCGCGCACTGGGTGTGGGGCACCGGCGGCTGGGCGTTCGACCTCGGCGTCATCGACTTCGCCGGCGGCACCGCGGTCCACATCAACGCGGGCGCGGCCGCGCTCGGCGTCATCCTCGTCATCGGCAAGCGCGTCGGCTTCAAGAAGGACCTGATGCGGCCGCACTCGCTGCCGCTCGTGATGCTCGGCGCCGCGCTGCTGTGGTTCGGCTGGTTCGGCTTCAACGCGGGCTCGTGGCTCGGCAACGACGACGGCGTCGGCGCGCTGATGTTCGTCAACACCCAGGTCGCCACCGCCGCCGCGATGCTCGCCTGGCTGGCCTACGAGAAGATCCGGCACGGCGCGTTCACCACGCTCGGCGCCGCCTCCGGAGCGGTCGCGGGCCTCGTCGCCATCACTCCGTCCGGCGGCTCCTGCTCACCGCTCGGCGCGATCGCCATCGGCGCGATCGCGGGACTCGTGTGCGCGATGGCCGTCGGCCTCAAGTACCGCTTCGGCTATGACGATTCGCTCGATGTCGTCGGCGTCCACCTCGTCGGCGGCATCCTCGGCTCGGTCCTCATCGGCTTCTTCGCCACCGGCGGCGGCCAGTCCGACGCCAAGGGGCTCTTCTACGGGGGCGGGCTCACCCAGCTGTGGAAGCAACTCGCAGGCGTCGGCGCGGTCTTCGCGTACTCCCTCGTCGCCTCGGCGGTCCTCGCCTTCCTGATCGACAAGGCGATGGGGATGCGAGTGAGTGAGGACGACGAGGTCTCCGGCATCGACCAGGTCGAGCACGCCGAGACCGCGTACGACTTCAGCGGTGCGGGCGGCGGCGCGGCGCTCCGCTCGGTTCAGCACGCGGCGGCCGCGTTGGCGCAGGCCTCTACGCAGAACAAGAAGGTGGACGCATGAAGCTCATCACGGCCGTCGTGAAGCCGCACCGGCTCGACGAGATCAAGGAAGCCCTCCAGGCCTTCGGCGTCCACGGCCTGACCGTCACCGAGGCCAGCGGTTACGGGCGCCAGCGCGGGCACACCGAGGTCTACCGGGGCGCCGAGTACACCGTCGACCTCGTGCCGAAGATCCGTATCGAGGTCCTGGCCGAGGACGAGGACGCCGAACAGCTCATCGAGGTCGTGGTCAAGGCGGCCAGGACCGGCAAGATCGGTGACGGCAAGGTCTGGTCCGTCCCGGTCGAGACGGCGGTCCGGGTCCGCACGGGCGAGCGCGGACCGGACGCCCTGTAAGGGGTTGCTGTGTAAGGGGTTGTTCTGCGATGACGACTGTGGACGCGCTCGCCGGTAAGCCGGACGACGACTCGGCGCCGGGCGGGTACGCGGCGGCCCGGGTGCGGCTCCTGCGAGGGGAAGCGGGTGTTTCGCCAGGACCGTCGCGCCGCGAGGCGCTTGCCGGGCTCACGGACGACTGGCTCGCGGGGCTGTTCGACGCAGGCGCCGGGGCGGGCGGGCTGACGGGTGCGTCCCTGGTCGCGGTCGGCGGTTACGGGCGTGGGGAGCTGTCCCCGCGCAGCGACCTCGACCTGCTGCTCCTGCACGACGGCTCCGCCGGGCCCGGCGCCGTGGCGACTCTCGCGGACAGCCTCTGGTACCCCGTGTGGGACCTCGGGCTCGCGCTCGACCACTCCGTCCGCACCCCGGCCGAGGCGCGCCGGACCGCGGGCGAGGACCTCAAGGCGCAGCTCGGCCTCCTCGACGCCCGGCACCTCGCGGGCGACCCCGCACTGACGGCGGGCCTGCGCACCACCGTCCTCGCCGACTGGCGCAACCAGGCACCCAAGCGCCTGCCCGAACTACGTGACCTGTGCGACGAACGGGCCGAGCGCCAGGGCGAGTTGCAGTACCTGCTCGAACCCGACCTCAAGGAGGCCAGGGGCGGGCTCAGGGACGCCACCGCGCTGCGCGCCGTCGCCGCGTCGTGGCTCGCCGACGCCCCGAGGGAAGGCCTCGCCGAGGCGCGGCGCGAGCTGCTCGACGTACGCGACGCGCTCCACCTCGCCACCGGTCGCGCCACCGACCGCCTCGCCCTCCAGGAACAGGACCAGGTCGCGGCGGAACTCGGGCTGCTCGACGCCGACGCGCTGCTGCGCCGGGTCTACGAGGCTGCGCGGACGGTGTCGTACGCGGGTGAGGTGACGTGGCGCGAGGTGGGGCGGGTGCTGAGGGCTCGGGCGGGGCGGCCTCGGTTGCGGGGGTTGTTGGGCCGGGGTGGGCTGGGGGGTGGCACACCGGGTGGGGGCAAGCTGGGTGAGGGCGGGCCGGGTGGGGGCAGGCTGGGCGGTGGCAGGCTCGCCCCCGAACGGTCGCCGCTCGCCGAAGGTGTCGTCGAGCAGGACGGAGAGGCCGTCCTCGCCCGCGCCGCCCGGCCCGAGCGGGACCCGGTGCTGCCGCTTCGCGCCGCCGCCGCTGCCGCCCAGGCCGGTCTACCGCTCTCCCCGCACGCCGTCCGCAGGCTGGCCGCCGCCGCGCGCCCGCTGCCCACCCCCTGGCCCGCCGAGGCCCGCGAGCAGCTCGTGACGCTGCTCGGCGCCGGGCGGCCCACCGTCCAGGTCTGGGAGGCGCTGGAGGCCGAGGGCCTTGTCACCCGGCTGCTGCCCGACTGGGAGCGCGTGCGGTGCAGGCCCCAGCGCAACGCCGTCCACACCTGGACCGTCGACCGGCACCTCGTCGAGACCGCCGTGCGCGCCGCCGAGCTGACCCGCCGCGTCGGCCGGCCCGACCTGCTGCTCATCGCCGCGCTCCTGCACGACATCGGCAAGGGGTGGCCCGGCGATCACTCGGTCGCCGGCGAGACCATCGCGCGCGACATGGCCGCCCGCATCGGCTTCGACCGCACGGACGTCGACGTCGTCGCCACTCTCGTACGCCATCACCTGCTGCTCATCGAGACGGCGACCCGGCGTGACCTGGACGACCCGGCGACGGTACGTGCTGTTGCCGACGCCGTCGGATCGGTGGGGACGCTGGAGCTGCTGCACGCGCTGACGGAGGCGGACGCGCTGGCCACGGGGCCGGCGGCCTGGTCGTCGTGGCGGGGGTCGCTGGTCACGGACCTGGTCAGGCGGGTGGCGGGGGTTCTCTCCGGGGAGGGTGCGGGGTGCGATTCCGATGAGGCCGAGCCCACGGCCGAGCACGAGCGGCTGGCCGTGGAGGCGTTGCGTACGGGTGGGCCGGTGCTGTCGCTGCGGGCGCAGGGCGAGGGGGCGGGGGCGGGGGAGCGGGACGGCGCGAGCGGTACCGGAGGCGCGGGGGAGCGGGACGGGGCCGACCCCGAGCCCCTCGGCGTAGAACTCCTCATCGCCGTCCCCGACCGCCCCGGCGTCCTCCCCGCCGCCTCCGGAGTCCTCGCCCTGCACCGCCTCACCGTCCGCACAGCCGAGCTCCGCACCCTCGACCCACCCGCTCCCCAGGCACCGGGCTCGGTCCTGCTCCTCGACTGGCGCGTCGCCGCCGAGTACGGCTCCCTGCCCCAGGCCACACGCCTGCGCGCCGACCTCGTACGCGCCCTGGACGGCACCCTCGACATCGCAGGGCGGCTCGCCGAACGCGACGCCGCCTATCCCCGCCGACGCGGCACCGCAGCCCCGCCGCCCCGGGTCACCGTCGCCCCCGCCGCCTCCCGGCACGCGACCGTGATCGAGGTACGGGCGCAGGACGCCCCGGGCTTGCTGCACCGGATCGGCCGAGCCCTTGAGACGGCGGAGGTACGGGTGCGGTCCGCACATGTGTCCACGCTCGGGGCGAACGCCGTGGACGCGTTCTATGTCACGGGGGCCGACGGCACCCCGCTCCCCGAGCCGGACGCGGCCTCGGTCGCGCGGGCCCTGGAAGCGGCGCTACGGGAGTGAGCGCGGGCCGGCGGCGACCTCCGTCCCGCGGCGGAGCGCTTCGTGCGAATCGGCCCCCGCCTCCGTACCGGAGCGCTTCGTGCGAATGGGGTGGAGACCCCACTGGACACCTCCGGATACCCTGGAGGACGACCTGTCCGCCCGCCCATCAACCCGAGGATTCGCGACCGCCGTGTTCGACACTCTTTCCGACCGCCTCGCAGCGACATTCAAGAACCTCCGCGGCAAGGGGCGCCTCAGCGAGGCGGACATCGACGCCACGGCGCGTGAGATCCGTATCGCCCTGCTCGAAGCGGACGTGGCCCTGCCCGTCGTCCGCGCCTTCATCAAGCAGATCAAGGAGCGTGCGGCCGGCGCGGAGGTCTCCCAGGCGCTGAACCCCGCCCAGCAGGTCATCAAGATCGTCAACGAGGAGCTCATCGGCATCCTCGGCGGCGAGACGCGGCGCCTGCGGTTCTCCAAGAACCCGCCCTCCGTGATCATGCTCGCGGGTCTCCAGGGCGCCGGTAAGACGACCCTCGCCGGAAAGCTCGGCCACTGGCTGAAGGGGCAGGGCCACGCGCCGCTGCTCGTCGCCTGTGACCTCCAGCGCCCGAACGCGGTGAACCAGCTGAGCGTCGTCGCCGAGCGCGCCGGCGTCGGCATCTACGCCCCGGAGCCGGGCAACGGCGTGGGCGACCCGGTCCAGGTCGCCAAGGACTCCGTCGAGTTCGCCCGGCAGAAGCAGTACGACGTCGTCATCGTCGACACCGCCGGCCGCCTGGGTATCGACCAGGAGCTGATGCAGCAGGCCGCGGACATCCGCGACGCCGTCTCGCCCGACGAGGTCCTCTTCGTCGTCGACGCCATGATCGGTCAGGACGCGGTCAACACGGCCGAGGCCTTCCGGGACGGCGTCGGCTTCGACGGCGTGGTCCTCTCCAAGCTCGACGGTGACGCCCGCGGTGGTGCCGCCCTGTCGATCGCGCACGTCACCGGCCGCCAGGTGATGTTCGCGTCGAACGGCGAGAAGCTGGACGACTTCGACGCGTTCCACCCGGACCGCATGGCGTCCCGCATCCTCGGCATGGGCGACATGCTCACGCTGATCGAGAAGGCCGAGCAGACCTTCTCGCAGCAGGAGGCCGAGAAGATGGCCTCCAAGCTGGCCTCCAAGAAGGGCCAGGACTTCACGCTCGACGACTTCCTGGCCCAGATGGAGCAGGTCAGGAAGATGGGTTCCATCTCCAAGCTGCTCGGGATGCTGCCCGGCATGGCGCAGATGAAGGACCAGATCAACAACCTCGACGAGCGTGACGTCGACCGCACGGCCGCCATCATCAAGTCGATGACCCCGGCCGAGCGCGCCGACGCCACGATCATCAACGGCTCGCGCCGCGCCCGTATCGCCCGTGGTTCCGGTGTCGAGGTCAGCGCCGTCAAGAACCTCGTCGAGCGGTTCATGGAAGCCCGCAAGATGATGTCCCGCATGGCGCAGGGCGGCGGGATGCCGGGGATGCCCGGGATGCCGGGCATGGGCGGCGGTCCCGGCCGGCAGAAGAAGAAGCAGAAGGTGGCCAAGGGCAAGCAGCGCTCCGGCAACCCGATGAAGCGCAAGCAGCAGGAGCAGGAGGAGGCCGCGCGCCGCGAGGCCGCCGAGCAGGGCGGCAACGCGTTCGGGCTGCCCGCCGCGGACCAGGGCAAGGACTTCGAGCTGCCCGACGAGTTCAAGAAGTTCATGGGCTGACGGGTCACTCCGTAGACGCGTGACCGGCCACTCCGGAGGCCGATGTAAGGGGCGCTCGCCATTGCGGGCGCCCCTTACGTATGCCCCTCCGGCCAGGCCGCCCGTGTCTTCCCGCCAGGCCGCCCGTGCCTCCCCGGCAAGGTTGCTCCCCGACTGGCAGCGCTCCGCGATCTGTGCGGTCATGGGCGGGAGGCGTGACGGCAGGAGGAGAGCAGGCGTGGCCAACCCCGTACCCCCGCGCGACCGGACAGATCAGCCCTGGCGCTCCGAAGGGGCCCCGCCTCCGTCACCCCCGAAGCCGCCCAGGCGGAGGATCCCCGGAGGCTGGGGCAGCCTCGTCCTCACCGCGGTCGTCGTCTTCCTCATCGCCGACCTCGTCCTGTCGCTCCTCAACAGGGGCAACGAGCCGACGATCTCGTACACCGAGTTCAGCAAGCAGGTCGCGGCCAACAACATCTCCAAGATCTACTCCAAGGGCGACGCGATCCAGGGGCAGCTCAAGAAGGAGCAGCCCACGCCCTCGGGCAGCGGAAGCGGCAGTCACCACTACACGAAGTTCCGGACCCAGCGCCCGTCCTTCGCGGGCGACAACCTCTGGGCGAACCTGGAGAAGCACAACGTCACCGTGACGGCCGAACCGGTCGTCAAGGAACGCAGCTTCCTCGTCAACCTCCTCCTGTCGCTCGCCCCGATGGCCGTGCTCGTCTTCGTGTGGATCTTCATCGCGCGCCGGCTGCGGCAGGGAGGCATGGGCGGTGGCCTGGGCGGCGGAATGCTCGGGCGCAAACAGCCACCGAAGCCGGTCGAGCTGCAGCCCGGCATCAGACGCACCACGTTCGCGGACGTCGCCGGCATCGACGAGGTCGCCGGCGAGCTGAACGACGTCGTCGACTTCCTCAAGAACCCCGACGCCTACCGCGCGATGGGCGCGAAGATGCCGCGCGGCGTCCTCCTGTCGGGCCCGCCCGGCACCGGCAAGACGCTGTTGGCTCGCGCCGTCGCGGGCGAGGCCGGCGTCCCGTTCTTCTCCGCGTCCGCCTCCGAGTTCATCGAGATGATCGTCGGAGTCGGCGCCTCGCGCGTACGCGAACTCTTCGCCGAGGCCCGCAAGGTGGCCCCCTCGATCATCTTCATCGACGAGATCGACACCATCGGCCGGGCCCGCGGCGGCGGGGCCAGCATGGGGGGCCACGACGAGCGCGAGCAGACCCTCAACCAGATCCTCACCGAGATGGACGGTTTCTCCGGCTCCGAGGGCGTCATCGTCATCGCCGCCACCAACCGCGCGGACGTCCTCGACCCTGCCCTCACCCGCCCCGGCCGCTTCGACCGCGTCGTCACCGTCAGCCCGCCCGACCGCGGCGGCCGCGAGGCCATCCTCAAGATCCACACCCGGGAGATCCCGCTCGCCGCCGACGTGGACCTGACCCAGGTCGCCCGTACGACACCGGGCATGACCGGCGCCGAACTCGCCAACCTCACCAACGAGGCGGCCCTCATCGCCGTCAAGCGGCAGCAGAAGACCGTCACCCAGTCCGACCTCTCCCAGGCCCTGGAGAAGGTCCAGCTGGGCGCCGAACGGCCCCTCGTCATGCCCGACGAGGAACGCCACCGCACCGCGTACCACGAGAGCGGCCACGCCCTCCTCGGAATGCTCCAGCCCGGCGCCGACCCCGTCCGCAAGATCACCATCGTGCCGCGCGGCCGCGCCCTCGGCGTCACCCTCTCCACCCCCGAGGTCGACCGTTACGCCTACACGGAGGAGTACCTGCGCGGCCGCATCATCGGCGCGCTCGGCGGCATGGCGGCCGAACACGTCGTCTACGGAGTGGTCACCACGGGCGCCGAGAACGACCTGGAACAGGTCACGAACATCGCGCGCGGCATGGTCGCCCGCTGGGGCATGAGCGACCGCATCGGCCGCCTCTCCGCCCTCCCGAGCGACGCCCAGCAGGCCTACGGCCTCGCCGCCGCCCCGCACACCCTCGACTCCATCGACCAGGAGATGCGCCGCATCGTCGACGAGTGCTACGAGGAGGCCTGCGCCAAACTCCGTGAGCACCGCGGCCAATTGGACGCTCTGGCCACCGCGCTCATGGAGAGCGAGACCCTGGACGAGGCGGAGGCCTACCGCGTCGCCGGCATCACCCGCCTCACGAAGGACCAGTAAGGACCAGTAACGGGCGTCACGGCACGCGCGCGATCACGTACCGGAAGACGTTCGGCATCCACACCGTCCCGTCCCGCCGCTCATACGGATGCAGCGCCTCCGTCAGCTCCTTCTCGACCTGCGACAGGTCCGTCGCGCGGATCGCCGCATCGAAGAGCCCCGTCGACAGCAGCCCCCGCACCGCGCTCTCCAGATCCGCGTAACCGAACGGGCAGGCCACCCGGCCCGAGCCGTCCGGCGTGAGACCGGCCCGGTGCGTGACCTCCTCCAGGTCGTCACGCAGCGCCGGCCGCCAACTGCCCGCGCCGCGCAGCGGATCCGCGAGCCTCGCCGCGACCCGCAGGACCGACGCCGTCGCACAACGCTCCGGCGGCCCCCACCCGGCGAGCACCACGGCAGCACCCCGCGCGGCGAACGGCGAAGCCGCCTCAAGCAGCGCGCCGAGCCCTTCGGAGTCACCCGCCGTACAGCCGATCGGCTGGAACGCGGTGACCACGTTGTACGGCGGGTCGTCCGGAATCGCCGCTCCGACCAGTCGTGCCCGCGTCCCCGATGGCCCGCCGGGAAGGCCCTCGCCGTGCAGGCGCTCCCTCGCCAGCGCGAGCCGTTCCGGTGCGACCGTCTCGACGCCCGTGACCTCCGCGCCGCGCGCCGCCGCCATCAACAGGGCAAGCCCCGAACCGCAGCCGAGGCCGAGCAGCCGGGTGCCGGCCGCGCCACCGACCGCCAGCCGTTCGTAGACCGCTTCGTAGAGCGGCACCAGCATCCGTTCCTGAATCTCCGCCCAGTCACGCGCGCGTGCGCGCGGGTCCACACCGGGCACGCTCTCCGCGAGCGCAGGTGTCATCGAAATTGCCCCAATCCGCCGGGAGTCACTGCCAGAGAACTCCCCATCCGCCGACGCGTCCAGGGGTCGTTCGCGAGGCCGCGCGGACTGGCAAAAATGAGTGCGGATCGGGCGCGATCCCGCCGTAGGCTGCGCGCCATGGCCAAGACACCCGTCCTCACGCCCCGGGCCGAGGACTTTCCGCGCTGGTACCAGGACATCGTCAACAAGGCCGAGCTGGCCGACAACGGTCCGGTGCGCGGCACCATGGTCATCCGACCGTACGGCTACGGCCTGTGGGAGCGGATGCAGCAGGACATGGACGCCCGGATCAAGGAGACGGGCACCCAGAACGCGTACTTCCCGCTGCTGATCCCGCAGTCGCACCTCCACAAGGAGGCCGAGCACGTCGAGGGGTTCGCCCCCGAGCTGGCCGTGGTCACGCACGGCGGCGGCAAGGAGCTCGAGGAGCCCGCCGTCGTCCGCCCCACCTCCGAGATGATCGTCAACGAGTACTTCGCGAAGTGGGTGCAGAGCTACCGTGACCTGCCCCTCCTGATCAACCAGTGGGCGAACGTCGTGCGCTGGGAGCTGCGGCCCCGCCTCTTCCTGCGGACCACGGAGTTCCTCTGGCAGGAGGGCCACACCGCCCACGCCACGTACGAGGAGGCCCGCGACTTCGCGGCCCGCGTGCACCGGCACGTGTACGCGGACTTCATGGAGAACGTCCTCGCCATGGACGTCGTCCTCGGCCGCAAGACGCCGAGGGAGCGCTTCGCCGGGGCGATCAACACGCTCACGCTCGAAGGGATGATGGGCGACGGCAAGGCCCTCCAGCTGGGCACCAGCCATGAACTCGGCCAGAACTTCGCGCGGGCCTTCCACACCCAGTACCTGTCGAAGGAGGGCAAGCAGGAGCTGGTCTGGCAGACGTCCTGGGGCTCCACGACCCGCATGATCGGCGCCCTCGTGATGATGCACGGCGACGACGACGGCCTGCGCGTCCCGCCCCGGCTCGCGCCCACCCAGGTCGTGGTCCTCGCCATCAAGGGCGACGAGGCCGTGCTTGCCAAGGTCCGCGAGATCGGCGACACACTCCGGGCGGCCGGCCTCCGGGTCCACGTCGACGACCGCACCGACACCCCGTTCGGCCGCCGCGCCGTCGACTGGGAACTCAAGGGCGTGCCCGTACGCGTCGAGATCGGCCCGCGCGACCTGGAGAACGGCACCGCGATGGTGGCCCGCCGCATCCCCGGCGGCAAGGAACCCGTCGCCGTCGACAGGCTCGCGGCCCTCCTGCCCGCCGCCCTGGAGGAGGACCAGGCACTGCTCCTGAAGCAGGCCCGTGAGCGGCGCGAATCCCGTACGGCCGAGGTGAGGACGGTCGACGAGGCCGTCGAGGCCGCCACCGCCGGAGGCTGGGCGCGCATCCCGTGGGCCACCCTCGGCGCGGAAGGCGAGGCCGCGCTCGCCGAGCACTCCGTCTCCGTACGCTGTCTGGTCACCGAGGACGGGGCGGTGCCGGACGCGGACGACGCGGAAGGTAACGTCGCGGTCGTGGCACGCGCGTACTGAGCCCGCCGCACCTCCTGGACTACGCGCCGGGGCGTACGTACACCTACGCACCACCTTGGTGTGAGCTGTGAGGCTTCTCCGCAGATCAGCGCACCCGCCCTCGTCAGGACGCATCAGCGGCAACTGACGGGTACGTGCAAATTATTTGGGATGGCCCGGAATAGGAACACAGAGGCATCCCGGCTCGTTGTCACGACGTGAGCACGACACCACCTGTTCTCGCCGCAGAGCTGGCACAGGCGTGGGCCGACATTCAGCGGCACCACCCCGAGCTGCCGGATCTTGCCGCGCCCGAATCCCTGATCGGAGAGTCGTCGTCCGCCTGCGGACACGAGCTCTCCTTCGAACGACTCCTCCATGAGGCAGTCCATGGCATCGCCGCCGCCCGAGGAGTGCGTGACACCTCCCGCGCCGGCAGGTACCACAACCGCAGATTCCTCGCCATCGCCGAGGAGCTGGGCCTGGACCACCCCGAAGAGCCGCACCCCAGCAGCGGCTTCTCGCTGGTCACGCTCAACCCCGAGGCGAAGCAGCGTTACCGGCAGACGATCGAGCGGCTCAAAGGCGCCCTCAAGGCGCACACCGCGGCCACGGCCGCGGACACCAAGCGCAGCTTCCGTGGTCCGGCCGCGCGGCACGGCTCCTCCGGAGGCGGCGTCCGCGTCAAGGCGGTCTGCGACTGCGGGCGCAATGTGCGCGTGGTGCCCTCGGTCCTCGCCCAGGCGCCCATCGTGTGCGGCGGCTGCGGCAAGCCGTTCCGTATCCCGGAAGCCGTCGGCGCCGGCGTCGGGTGAGTGGGTCCGGGACCCGCTGTGAGGTGGCCGGACCCCGTTCGGCCGCCCCGGCGACGTATGGCACAATGAGCAGCTGTACTCGACAGCCGCACAGGAACCCTCTCGCCTCCGGCTGACGCGTCCATCGGGCACTCCGAGTACCGCAACCCCACGTGGCATCCCGTTGTGCCCAACCACGTCAAGACCAGGAGACACCACTCCAGTGGCAGTCAAGATCAAGCTGAAGCGTCTGGGCAAGATCCGTTCGCCTCACTACCGCATCGTCGTCGCCGACTCCCGTACCCGCCGTGACGGCCGGGCCATCGAGGAGATCGGCCTGTACCACCCGGTGCAGAACCCCTCGCGCATCGAGGTCAACTCGGAGCGTGCCCAGTACTGGCTGTCCGTCGGCGCCCAGCCGACCGAGCCGGTCATGGCCATCCTGAAGCTCACGGGTGACTGGCAGAAGCACAAGGGCCTGCCGGCCCCCGCGCCGCTGCTCGTCGCGGAGCCCAAGGACAAGCGCGCCGCGTTCGAGGCCTTCACCAAGGGCCTCGAGGGCGACGACAGCAAGGGCGAGGCCATCACCCCGAAGGCCAAGAAGGCTGACAAGAAGGCGGACGAGGCCCCGGCGGCCGAGTCCACCGAGTCCACCGAGGCCTGAGCATGCTCGAGGAGGCTCTTGAGCACCTCGTGAAGGGCATCGTCGACAACCCCGACGATGTGCAGGTCGCCTCGCGCAACCTGCGCCGTGGGCGCGTTCTCGAGGTCCGGGTCCACCCCGACGACCTCGGCAAGGTGATCGGCCGTAACGGCCGCACCGCGCGCGCCCTGCGTACCGTCGTGGGCGCCATCGGCGGCCGCGGTGTCCGCGTCGACCTCGTCGACGTGGACCAGGTTCGCTGAGCCGGACCTTTGGTTCGGCGATAGATGAAGCACCGGCACGGGCCGGGGAGGGCCTCAGGCCCTCCCCGGCCCGTGGCCGTATGACAGGAGAGTTGTTGACGTGCAGCTGGTAGTCGCGCGCATCGGCCGCGCCCACGGCATCAAGGGCGAGGTCACCGTCGAGGTACGCACCGACGAGCCCGAGCTGCGGCTCGGCCCCGGTGCCGTGCTCGCCACCGACCCCGCCTCCACGGGGCCGCTGACGATCGAGACCGGCCGCGTGCACAGCGGCCGCCTCCTGCTGCGCTTCGAGGGCGTACGCGACCGTACGGCCGCCGAGGCGCTGCGCAACACGATCCTCATCGCCGAGGTCGACCCGGACGAACTCCCCGAGGACGAGGACGAGTTCTACGACCACCAGCTGATGGACCTGGACGTGGTCACCACGGACGGCGTCGAGGTCGGCCGGATCACCGAGATCTCGCACCTGCCCTCGCAGGACCTGTTCATCGTCGAGCGCCCCGACGGCAGCGAGGTCATGATCCCCTTCGTCGAGGAGATCGTCACCGAGATCGACCTGGAGGAGCAGCGGGCGATCATCGACCCGCCCCCCGGCCTCATCGACGACCGCGCCGAGATCGTCTCCACCCGCGACGACGGCCCCGCCGAGAACGGCGAGGCGGACGACGGCAAGGCGGAAAACGGCAAGGCGGGCGACTCCTGATGCGCCTCGACGTCGTCACGATCTTCCCCGAGTACCTCGACCCGCTGAACGTCTCCCTCGTCGGCAAGGCCCGCGCGCGCGGGCAGCTCGACGTACGCGTGCACGACCTCAGGGACTGGACGTACGACCGGCACAACACGGTCGACGACACCCCGTACGGCGGCGGGCCCGGCATGGTCATGAAGACCGGGCCCTGGGGCGACGCACTCGACGACGTGCTCGCCGACGGCTACGAGGACGGGTCGCACGGCCCTGCCCTCGTCGTCCCCACGCCCAGCGGCCGCCCCTTCACCCAGGAACTCGCCGTCGAGCTCTCCGAGCGCCCCTGGCTGGTCTTCACGCCCGCGCGCTACGAGGGCATCGACCGCCGTGTCATGGACGAGTACGCGACCCGGATGCCGGTCTACGAGGTGTCCATCGGCGACTACGTGCTCGCCGGCGGGGAGGCCGCCGTCCTCGTCATCACGGAGGCCGTCGCCCGGCTGCTGCCCGGCGTCCTCGGCAACGCCGAGTCCCACCGGGACGACTCGTTCGCGCCCGGCGCCATGGCCAACCTCCTCGAGGGACCCGTCTACACCAAGCCCCCCGAGTGGCGCGGCCAGGGCATCCCCGAGGTGCTCCTCAGCGGCCACCACGGCAAGATCGCGCGCTGGCGCAGGGACGAGGCGCTGCGGCGCACCACCCGCAACCGGCCCGACCTCGTGGAGCGCTGCGATCCCTCGGCCTTCGACAAGAAGGACCGCGAGATGCTCTCCATCCTGGGCTGGCGGCCCGGCCCCGACGGCCGATTTGGGCGAGACCCGCAAGCCGTGGAAGAATAAGCCGCTGCTGTACGTCCAGCGTGCGCCCCTGCCACAGGGGGAATGACGCCCGCCCGACGCGATCAGCTACCGAATCCTCATTTCGAACATTCCCGCCGATGACCTGTGGCATCGGTGAAGAAAGCAGACGATCATGTCTCACGTGCTCGACTCCGTCGACTCCGCGTCGCTGCGCAGCGACATCCCGGCCTTCCGCCCGGGTGACACCGTCAACGTCCACGTCCGCGTCATCGAGGGCAACCGCTCCCGTGTGCAGCAGTTCAAGGGCGTAGTCATCCGCCGTCAGGGCTCCGGTGTCCGCGAGACCTTCACGGTCCGCAAGGTCTCCTTCTCCGTCGGCGTCGAGCGCACCTTCCCGGTGAACAGCCCGATCTTCGAGAAGATCGAGCTCGTCAGCCGCGGTGACGTCCGTCGCGCCAAGCTCTACTACCTCCGTGAGCTGCGCGGCAAGGCTGCGAAGATCAAGGAGAAGCGCGACAACTGAGCTCGCGCACGGGGTCACAGGCAGGCCGGATAGCATCTGGCCTCGATGGACACCCAAGCACAGCCGACGGAACGCGACCGCGCCTCCGACCCCTCCGTACACGAGGGGGAGGAGGAGCGGTCGCGTTTCGCGTTCCTGTCGGACGTCGTGTCCTTGCTGCCGGGCGGCCGGCTGACGCTGTCGGCGCTCCTGTGCCTCGTTCTGCTGCTCCTCGTGAGCGTCTTCGTGATGCAGCCCTTCCAGATCCCCAGCGGCTCCATGGAGCCCGCTCTGCGGGCCGGTGACCGCGTTCTCGTCGACAAGCTGGCGTACCGTTTCGGTGCCCGGCCGCAGCGGGGCGACGTCGTGGTCTTCGACGGAACCGACTACTTCGGAGACGCCGACTACATCAAGCGGGTCGTGGGCGTGGGCGGAGACCATGTGGTCTGCTGCGACAGCAGGGGGAGGATCGCGGTGAACGGCGAACCGGTCGACGAACAGGCCTTCCTGTACCCGGGGAATGCCCCCTCGACGGTCCGCTTCGACCTCGTCGTCCCTGACGGAACGCTTTTTCTCCTCGGTGACCACCGAGGCGACTCCCGCGACTCACGTGACTACCTGGGCGCGCCCGGCGGCGGCATGATCCCCGTGGACGCCGTCATCGGCAAGGCCCGCTGGATCGCCTGGCCGACGTCTCACTGGGGCTCCCTGTCGCGAAACGACGTCTACGCGCGTGTGCCCGCGCCTGGCGGTGCCCATGGGTAAGCGCGGCCGCGCCCCCGTCGGCGACACGGGCGGGCCGTCGGGGAGGCGTCGCGCGGGCGCTGACACGGGTTCTACGGGGGCGCGCGGTGATGAGCCCGCGCTTCCTGGGCGTGCGGCGCGCCGCAAACTGGCACGCAAGGTCAAGCGGCGCCGACAGCGTTCCGCGCTCAAGGAGATCCCGCTCCTCATAGGCGTGGCACTGCTCATCGCCCTCGTCCTGAAGACGTTCCTCGTCCAGGCCTTCGTGATCCCGTCGGGCTCCATGGAGCAGACGATCCGGATCGGCGACCGGGTCCTCGTCGACAAGTTCACCCCGTGGTTCGGCGCGAAGCCGCACCGCGGCGACGTCGTCGTCTTCAAGGACCCCGGCGGGTGGCTCGAACAGGAACAGGCTCCCAAGAAGGAGTCCCCTGTCGTCATCAAGCAGGTGAAGGAAGGTCTCACCTGGATCGGCCTGCTGCCGTCGGACGACGAGAAGGACCTGATCAAACGCGTCATCGCGGTCGGCGGCGACACCGTCAAGTGTTGTGACAAGCAGGGCCACGTAATGGTCAACGGAAAGCCTCTCGACGAGCCGTACATCAATCCCGGCGACGTGCCCTCCGAGTCGAAATTCGACATCAAGGTGCCCGAGGGGCGGCTGTTCGTCCTGGGCGACCACCGCTCGAACTCGGCCGACTCCCGTTTCCACACGTCCATGGGCTTCGGGGGAACCGTCCCGGAGGAAACCGTCGTGGGCCGGGCCCGCGTGATCGCCTGGCCCATCGGTCACTGGCGCACCCTGGGGGAGCCGGACACGTTCGCTTCGGTCCCCGACCCGAGGAGTGGGGCGGCCGCGGCAAGGGCACCGTCGCATAGGCTGGCCTCCGCGGATCTCAACGGATTGATCCCTTTCCCGAGCCCTGCGGAACTCCCGCTCGTTATGGGAGTGGTGGGCCTGCATCGCGTATGGGACAGGCGGCGGCACGGAGTGAGGAGTGGATGTGGGGGACTTGGCGGTCGGAGCACGGTCGGGGCACGGGCCCGACGAGCAGCCCGGACCATCCGACGACGGAGCGGGGCAGGCCGTGACGGGCGCCGTGAACCTCGAGAGTGACGACATGGACGGTGACGGACACGGCGGCGGTTCGGGCGGTGGCCCGAGCGGCGGCAGCAGGACAGGCGGGCGGGCTCCCAAGAAGCCCCGCTCCTTCTGGAAGGAGCTTCCGCTCCTCGTCGTCATCGCGCTGGTCCTGGCGCTGGTGATCAAGACGTTCCTGGTGCAGGCGTTCTCGATCCCGTCGGCGTCGATGGAGAACACGCTGCAGATCGGCGACCGTGTGCTCGTCGACAAGCTGACCCCGTGGTTCGGCTCCGAGCCGTCGCGCGGCGAGGTCATCGTCTTCCACGACCCTGACGGCTGGCTCAGGGACGAGCCGACCCCGCAGCCGAACCCGGTGCAGCGCGTCCTCGGCTGGATCGGCCTCATGCCGTCCACGAACGAGAAGGACCTGATCAAGCGGGTCATCGGTGTCGGCGGCGACACCATCGAGTGCAACGGCACGGGCCCGCTCGAGGTCAACGGCAAGGCACTGAACGAGCCCTACGTCTTCGCCGGGAACACCCCGTGCACCGACGACAACATGGGCGGCAAGTTCAAGGTGACCGTCCCCATCGGCAAACTCTGGGTCATGGGTGACCACCGGCAGGACTCCATGGACTCCCGGTACCACCAGCAGGACCGCAACCAGGGCTTCGTCCCCGTGGACAACGTCGTGGGACGCGCGATCGTGGTCGCGTGGCCGCCCACTCACTGGACGACGCTTCCGATTCCGGACACGTTCGACCAGCCGGGAATCAAGGCCGCCATGGGCGCGGCCCCGGGCGCGCTCGGGCTCGCGGGCGCCGCTCCGCTCGTGCTCTGGCGCAGGCGTCGCCTTACCCAGGGGAACACCCGGGTTTCTGAGGCGAGTACCGCCGGGTAGGGTGCCGTCCCAGATCGCCGATCTTCTACGGCGAATCTCCGAGGCGGGGAGCAACTGGGATGAGCAGGACACGTCGTACGGACGAGGGCCAGGGTCGGCTCGGCAGCACGCTGTCGGGGTTGGCCGTGGCCCTCGGCTGTGTGCTGTTCCTGGGCGGGTTCGTATGGGGCGCGATCGTGTACCAGCCGTACACGGTGCCCACCGAGTCGATGACGCCGACGATCGGCGCGG
The DNA here is from genome assembly GCF_040645335.1 of Streptomyces sp. NPDC046821. Classification (NCBI taxonomy): domain Bacteria; kingdom Bacillati; phylum Actinomycetota; class Actinomycetes; order Kitasatosporales; family Streptomycetaceae; genus Streptomyces; species Streptomyces sp. NPDC046821. Next base: position 352,113 of record NZ_JBEYYB010000005.1, read on the forward strand.
GTGACCGGGTCCTCGCGCAGCGGATCGACGGCAGTGAGGTGAAGCGCGGCGACGTCGTCGTCTTCACGGAGTCGACGTGGGGCAACATGCCCATGGTCAAGCGCGTCGTCGGTATCGGCGGAGACAAGGTCGCCTGCTGCACGGCCGGCAAGCTGACCGTCAACGGCAAGGAGATTGCCGAACCGTATCTCCCCAAGGGGCAGGCTCCCTCGGCCACCGGTATCCCCACCACGACCGTCCCCGAGGGGCGCCTCTTCCTGCTCGGTGACGAGCGCAGCGGCTCCCTCGACTCCAGCGTGCACCTCGGCGACTCGAACAACGGCACGGTGCCGCGCAGTGCGGTGGCCGCGCGTGTGGACGCCGTGGCGTGGCCCATGGACGGGATGCTCGAGCGCCCCACGGGCTTCGCCTCGCTGCCGGGCGGGCTTTCGGAGCCGGGGCCCCTGAAGCTGATGCTGGCCGCCGTGATCGGCGGCGCGGTCCTCGTGCTCGGCGGCGCCGCGTACGGGCCGATCGCCAAGCTCATGGGCGGCGGCCGGGGCCGGGCGGGGGCGTCTGCGCGGGAGCGGGCTCTTGCGGGCTGAGGCGGGCGGTGGCCTGCCGTCCGGGGGTGGCGGGGAGCTGCCGTCGGGCGAGGGTCCGGGGCTGTCGTCCGGTGGTGGGCCGGAGCTGAGGAAGGTCGCGCGGGTCGTTCTGCTCGACCCTGACGACCGGATTCTGCTGCTGCACGGCCATGAGCCTGGGGACACCGCCGACGACTGGTGGTTCACCCCGGGAGGCGGCCTGGAGGGCGACGAGACGCACGAGCAGGCCGCGCTGCGTGAGCTGGCCGAGGAGACGGGCATCACGGACGTCGAGCTCGGCCCGGTCCTGTGGCGGCGCACCTGCTCGTTCCCGTTCGCCGGGCGGCGCTGGGACCAGGACGAGTGGTACTTCCTGGCGCGTACGACGGCGGCGGTGGCCGGGGCGGAGATCGCCGGCGAGGGCCTGACCGACCTGGAACGGCGCAGTGTCGCCGGAGCACGTTGGTGGACGTGCCGGGAACTGGCCGAGGCGCATGAGACGGTGTATCCGACCAGGCTCGCCGGGCTGCTGAGGCGGCTGCTCGACGAGGGTCCCCCCGGTCAGCCCGAAGTCCTCGACACGGAAATCGTTTAGAGGCATGTGCGGCTGACGCACAATAGGGGGACGCACGGCTGAAGGGGAACATGCCATGAGCGCCGAGGACCTCGAGAAGTACGAGACCGAGATGGAGCTGAAGCTCTACCGGGAGTACCGCGACGTCGTCGGTCTGTTCAAATACGTGATCGAGACCGAACGGCGCTTCTACCTCACCAACGACTACGAGATGCAGGTGCACTCGGTCCAGGGTGAGGTGTTCTTCGAGGTATCCATGGCGGATGCCTGGGTGTGGGACATGTACCGGCCCGCACGCTTCGTCAAGCAGGTACGGGTGCTCACGTTCAAGGACGTGAACATCGAGGAGCTGAACAAGAGCGATCTGGAGTTGCCGGGCGGGTGAGCCGCCGGATCTCGGCGTGTGGTCGTCTGGTCGTGTGGTGTTCGCGTGGTGGTCGTTCGGTCGGGTGACCGGGTTATCCACAACCCGTGAGTAGTTCACCAAGATCCACTTCTTCGGCGTCCATGCCTCAGCGTGGGCGTCGGAGGTGGTTCCGACATGAACGACGTGAAGGCGTCCAACGCACGCAGCGCACTCGGCAGGTACGGCGAGGAGCTGGCCGCACGACGGCTGGCCGAGTCCGGAATGACGGTCATCGAGCGCAACTGGCGCGCGGGCAGGACCGGTGAGATCGACATCGTCGCCCGGGACGGCGATGCCGTGGTCGTCTGCGAGGTGAAGACCCGCAGGGCGACCGGCCTCGCCGGGACGTACGAGCATCCGATGGCCGCGGTGACGCCGGTCAAGGCCCAGCGGCTGCGCGATCTCGCCCAGCGCTGGGTGCAGGAACACGGGGGAGCGCCGCCGGGCGGCGTGCGCATCGATCTGGTCGGCGTCCTGCTCCCGGAGCGCGGCGCACCCGTCGTCGAGCACGCGCGGGGGGTGGCCTGATGGGATTCGCGCGCACGTGCTCCGTGGCCCTCGTCGGCGTCGAGGGCGTGGTCGTCGAGGTCCAGGCCGACCTCGAACCCGGGGTGGCCGCGTTCACCCTGGTCGGGCTGCCCGACAAGAGCCTGTCCGAGAGCCGCGACCGGGTCAGGGCGGCGGTCACGAACTCCGGCGGCGAGTGGCCGCAGAAGAAACTCACGGTCGGGCTGAGCCCGGCCTCCGTCCCCAAGAGCGGCAGCGGATTCGACCTGGCCGTGGCCAGTGCGGTCCTCGGCGCGGCCGAGCGGATCGACCCTCGCGTCCTCGCCGACCTCGTGATGATCGGCGAGCTGGGGCTCGACGGCCGGGTCCGGCCCGTCCGCGGCATCCTCCCCGCCGTCCTCGCCGCGGCCGACGCGGGGTACGAGCAGGTCGTGGTCCCCGAGTGCTCGGCAGGCGAGGCCGCGCTCGTCCCGGGCGTCTCCGTCCTCGGCGTACGCAGCCTGCGTCAGCTCATCGCGGTGCTCACGGACGAGCCGGTGCCGGACGAGCCACCGGACGAGACGGGGCGCCCGGACCCCTTGCTCGCCGGCCTGAGCATCCCGGGCCAGGGCCTCGGCGTGGGCCTCGCCGGGATGCCGCACGACGCCCACGTCCTCGATCTCGCCGACGTGGTCGGGCAGCGCGCCGCGCGCACGGCGATCGAGGTCGCGGCGGCCGGGGCGCACCATGTCCTGCTCCAGGGGCCGCCCGGCGCGGGCAAGACCATGCTCGCCGAGCGGCTCCCGCTGGTCATGCCGCCGCTCACCCGGGAGGAGGCCCTCGAAGTGACGGCCATCCACTCGGTGGCGGGCATGTTGCCGCCGGGCAAGCCGATGGTCGACGCCGCGCCCTATTGCGCGCCCCACCACTCGGCGACCATGCAGTCCCTGGTCGGCGGCGGACAGGGGATGCCACGGCCTGGCGCCGTGTCCCTGTCCCATCGCGGGGTGCTCTTTTTGGACGAGGCGCCGGAATTCAGCAGCCAGGCGCTCGACGCGCTCCGCCAGCCTCTGGAGTCGGGACATGTGGTCATCGCCCGGAGCGCCGGGGTGGTGCGCCTGCCGGCGCGCTTTCTGATGGCGCTGGCCGCGAATCCGTGTCCGTGCGGCAACCACACGCTCGTGGGCGGTGGCTGCGACTGCCCGCCGGCGGCCGTTCGCCGCTATCAGGCGCGGCTCTCCGGCCCGCTGCTCGACCGGGTCGACCTCAAGGTGGACGTGGAGCCCGTCACCCGCGCGGAACTGTCCGGGACGGGCACGCGGGGCGAGAGCACCCTGGTCGTCCGCGAGCGGGTGCGGGCCGCCCGCGAGCGCGCCGCCGCCCGGCTCGCGGACACGCCCTGGCGGACGAACAGCGAGGTCCCCGGCCACGCGCTGCGCACCCGGTGGCCGGCGGTGCCAGGGGCGATGGACGTGGTCGAGACGGATCTGGAGCGCGGTTTCCTGACCGCCCGCGGGGTCGACCGGGTGCTGCGCGTGGCGTGGACGGTCGCGGACTTGCGCGGCCACGGCCGCCCCGGCGAGGAGGACGTGGCGCTGGCGCTTCAGCTCCGCACCGGGATCTCGCGCGGGGTCGCTCTCGCTATCGGGGGGTCGGCATGAGTGGGGCGGAGGTGTTTGGGGGTGGTGAGGGGACCTCAGGCGTCGGGGAGTGGGCCTTGGGGGTCGGTGAGGGGACTTCCAGGGGCGGAGGGGCGATCTCCGGGGACGGCGAAAGGACCTTGGGAATCGAAGGAGTGACGCCGGGCGTCGGTGAGGCGGCCTCGGAAATCGAAGGGGCGACCATGTGGGCCGGTGAGGTGACCTCAGGAGTCGGAGGAGCGCGCTCGGGGGTCGGAGGGGCGACCTCGCGGGCCGGTGCGGGGACCTCGGGAGTCGGAGGAGCGACGCCCTGGGGCGGTGAGGGGACCTTGTCACCACTCGGCGGGGCGACCTCGGGCGCTGGTGCGGGGACTTCGGGCGTCGGAGGGGCGACTTCAGGCGTCGGTGCGGGAACCTCGGGAGGAGGGGCGACACCAGGGGGCGGTGAGGACATCTCCGGCGTCGGAGGGGCGACCTCGGGCGTCGGTGAGGGGACTTCGGGTGCCGGTGGGTTGACCTCGCGGGTCGGTGCGGGGACCTCGGGAGTCCGAGGAGCGATGCCGGGAGTCCGAGCGGCAACCTCGGGGGCCAGTGAGGTGAACTCGGACGTCGGTGAGGCGGCCTCGGGCGTCGGCGATGAGACCCGGCTTGCCAGGGCCGCGCTCACCCGGATCGTCGAGCCAGGTGACGAGACGGTGGGGCGGTGGTTACGGGAGTTCGGGGCCGAGGAGGTCGTGCGGCGCGTAGTCGAGGGCGGGGAGCCGCTGCCCGGGGTGAGTGAGGGCCGGTGGGCCGGGCTGCGGGCCAGGGCGGTCGGCGTACGGCCTGAGAGGGATCTGGAGTTGGCGGCGGGTGTGGGTGCGCGGCTCGTGTGTCCGGGGGACGCCGAGTGGCCGGCCCAGCTGGACGATCTGGGTGACGCACGGCCCGTGGCCCTGTGGGTGCGGGGGCGGCCGTCCTTGCGGATGTGGGCGCTGCGTTCCGTCGGCGTTGTAGGGGCGCGGGCCTGCACGGACTACGGGGCGCGCGTCGCGGCGACGCTCGGCGCGGGGCTGGCGGAACGCGGCAGCGTCGTCGTGTCCGGCGGGGCGTACGGGGTCGACGCCGCCGCCCACCGGGGCACGCTCGGGGCGAGCGGCGCCACCGTGGCGGTCCTCGCCTGCGGGGTCGACCGGCCCTATCCACGCGGACACATCGAGCTGATCGAGCGGATCGCCGAACAGGGGCTCGTCATCGCGGAGTTGCCGCCCGGCGATCATCCGACGCGCAGCAGATTCATCCTCCGTAACCGTGTGATCGCCGCCCTGACCAGGGGGACCGTCGTCGTGGAGGCCGCGTACCGCAGTGGCGCTCTCGGTACGGCGCGGTGGGCGCAGCGGCTCGGGCGTCACACGATGGGGGTGCCCGGACCGGTCACGAGCACCCGATCGGCCGGGGTGCACGAACTGCTGCGCGGGGAAGCCGTCCTCGTCACCGACGCCGCGGAAGTCATGGAACTCGTCGGGGACATGGGCGAGCTGGCCCCGCCACGCCGAGGCCCCGTCCTGCCGCACGACCTGCTCCATCCGGACGCGGCCGCCGTGCTCGCCGTACTGCCCGCGAGCGGATCCGTCGGAGCCGGGGAGATCGCCCGGGCCGCGTGCACCCGGGTCGACGACGCGATCGGGAGGTTGTACGAACTGCGCTCACTGGGGTTCGTCGAACGACATGGCGATGGCTGGCAGTTGACACGCCAGGCGATCCAACCGGTCTTGCCGGAAGGGGGTGATTGGTGACGGAGCGTGCTGGGCCGTACGGATGACGAGTCTCTGCCCTTGGCGTTACGGGGTGTGGGTGATCCGCGGCCGTCACGTACAGCTACGGACGTGGCCATGCAAGTCGCCCAACGGAACGTATCTGCGCACAGCCGATCCCATCGCCTTCGCACACTGCGACACTGCAGTCACGCTACGCTCACAAGGATTCCGGCTCGTTCCGTTCAATCCGGCACCAGTCCGGCAATGGCAAGCAACCACGACCAGATCGGCAACCGACATCCGACAGGCACCTCGGGACCTTCCCCACCTGTCCCGCGCCAGGCACCCACATCCCCAGTTCAGAGCAGATCGGCACAAGGCGACGAATGCCCCAGCACACCTCCGGGTCTGACCGGGCCGCGGTTCCCCCCGCGGCCCGTGGCAGCGTGCGGCCTCCGGCTCCCTCGTCGCTCGAGGAGCTGTGGAGGTCGTACAAGGCGACGGGCGACCAGCGCTTACGAGAGCAGCTCATCCTGCACTACTCGCCGCTGGTCAAGTACGTCGCCGGCCGCGTCAGCGTCGGACTGCCGCCCAATGTGGAGCAGGCCGACTTCGTGTCCTCGGGGGTCTTCGGGCTGATCGACGCGATCGAGAAATTCGACATCGAGCGCGAGATCAAGTTCGAGACGTACGCGATCACCCGGATCCGGGGCGCCATGATCGACGAACTCCGGGCGCTCGACTGGATCCCGCGTTCCGTGCGCCAGAAGGCGCGCAACGTGGAGCGGGCCTACGCCACCCTGGAGGCCAAGCTTCGGCGCACCCCGTCGGAGAGCGAGGTGGCCGAAGAGCTCGGCATCAAGGTCGAGGAACTGCACGCGGTCTTCAGCCAGTTGTCCCTCGCGAACGTCGTGGCGCTCGAGGAACTGCTGCACGCCGGGGGTGAGAGCGGTGACCGCCTCAGCCTCATGGACACACTCGAGGACCAGGCCGCGGACAACCCGGTGGAGGTCGCCGAGGACCGCGAACTGCGGCGTTATCTCGCCCGGGCGATCAACACACTGCCGGAGCGCGAGAAGACCGTGGTGACGCTCTACTACTACGAGGGCCTCACCCTCGCGGAGATCGGCAACGTGCTCGGGGTGACCGAGAGCCGCGTCAGCCAGATCCACACCAAGTCCGTCCTCCAGCTCCGCGGGAAGCTGGCGAGCTTCCGACGCTGACGGCCTGCTGCGCAGGCGATGCGGAATCGTCCCTGCCGGGCCGTGTGGGGGCCATGAGAGGGCGATGCCCCGACCGGACGGCTCCCGTGCCGCGCGTCCCGTCCGTAAAGTGGTGGGGTGCCAAGGATTCGAGCGGCCTCAGTGGCCGAGCACCGGTCGATGCAGCGCGGCGCCCTTCTGGACGCGGCGCGCACCCTGCTGTCCGAGGGTGGGACGGACGCGCTGACCTTCCCCGCGCTCGCCGAGCGCACCGGGCTCGCCCGGTCCTCCGTGTACGAGTACTTCAAGTCGCGGGCGGCTGTCGTCGAAGAGCTCTGCGAGGTCGACTTCCCCGTGTGGGCGGCGGAGGTCTCCGCCGCGATGGAGCGGGCCGCCGAGCCCGAGGGCAAGGTCGAGGCCTATGTGCGGGAGCAACTCTCGCTGGTGGGCGACCGGCGCCACCGCGCCGTCGTGGCCATCTCGGCGAGCGAGCTGGACTCCGGGGCCCGCGAGAAGATCCGCGCCGCGCACGGCGGCCTGGTCGCGCTGATCGTCGAGGCGCTGGGCGAGATGGGCCACGCGGAGCCGCGGCTCGCGGCGATGCTCCTCCAGGGGGTCGTGGACGCGGCGGTCCGGCGCATCGAACTGGGCGCGGCCGAGGACCCCACGACGATCACAGAGGCGGCCGTGAGCATGGCCCTGCGAGGCGTTCGCGGCTGAGCGGTTCACTCCGTAAGAAACCGGTTCACTCCGTAAGGAAGCCGGGGCCCGCCGCCGGTACCGGCAGCAGGCGCGACGGCCCCCGGTGCAGGAGCCACGGCGGCAACAGCATCAGCGGGTCCAGATATTCGGCTCCCCGCAGCAGCCCCCAGTGCAGGCATGACGCGGCACCGCAGTGGCCCGTCGGAGGTTCGAGCACCCCCACCACGGCGCCCGGCGCCACCGTCTCGCCCGGCTTCACGGACGAGGTCACCGGCTCGTACGTCGTCCGCAGCGGCAGCTCACCCGTCCCCGACAGCTCCACCGCCACGACCCCTCTCCCGGCCACCCGGCCCGCGAAGGACACCCGCCCGAGTGCCACCGCCCTGACCGGGGCGCCCACGGGCGCGGCCAGGTCCACGCCGCGGTGACCCGCCCCGTACTCCGTCGCCGGCGGCGCCCAGCCACGTAAGACCGCCGGCCGCGTCCCCACCGGCCAGACCTCACCCACGGCGGGAACCGGAGCCGGCGCCCCGGGCGCAGGAGCCGGCGCGGAGGGCGAAGAAGGCGGCGCGGGAGGCCTCGCAGCGGGCACGGGCGGCAGTGTCGCGAGGCCCGTGAGCGCCGCGGCCGTCAACAGCATCAGCATCAGTCTCATGCCCCGAACGGTCCCTCTTCCGGCGCGTCGCGCGGGGATCATGGCCTGGAACTGTGGACTACCGGCCGGTTGTGGACAGGCCCGTCACCCGGCACCCTGCGGGTCCCGTACACTTCTGATGGCGATCCGGGTCACCGGATCGACTTCGCACGCCCCAACACCAGTTCATTCGTGACGGTGTCCGCGCAACTCGGTCCCTCGTGGCACAGCGCGCGGGGCGTCAGGCGCGACAGCAATCCTGCGGTCGCGGCAACCGAGAACACAAGGAGTACGGCCATGGCCGTCGTCACGATGCGGGAGCTGCTGGAGAGCGGCGTCCACTTCGGTCACCAGACCCGTCGCTGGAACCCGAAGATGAAGCGCTTCATCTTCACCGAGCGCAACGGCATCTACATCATCGACCTGCTCCAGTCGCTGTCGTACATCGACCGCGCCTACGAGTTCGTCAAGGAGACCGTCGCCCACGGCGGCACGGTCATGTTCGTCGGTACGAAGAAGCAGGCGCAGGAGGCGATCGCCGAGCAGGCGACCCGCGTCGGTATGCCGTACGTCAACCAGCGCTGGCTGGGCGGTATGCTCACGAACTTCTCGACCGTCTACAAGCGTCTGCAGCGCCTCAAGGAGCTCGAGCAGATCGACTTCGAGGATGTGGCCGCGTCCGGCCTCACCAAGAAGGAGCTCCTGGTCCTCTCCCGCGAGAAGGCCAAGCTCGAGAAGACCCTCGGCGGTATCCGCGAGATGTCCAAGGTGCCCAGCGCCGTCTGGATCGTGGACACCAAGAAGGAGCACATCGCGGTCGGCGAGGCCCGGAAGCTCAACATCCCGGTCGTCGCCATCCTCGACACCAACTGTGACCCCGACGAGGTCGACTACAAGATCCCGGGCAACGACGACGCGATCCGCTCCGTCACCCTGCTCACCCGCGTGATCGCCGACGCCGTCGCCGAGGGCCTCATCGCCCGCTCCGGTGCCGCCACGGGCGACCAGAAGCCGGGCGACAAGGCCGCGGGCGAGCCGCTCGCCGAGTGGGAGCGCGACCTGCTCGAGGGCGAGAAGAAGGCCGACGAGAAGGCTGAGGAGGCCGCTCCGGCCGCCGAGGCCGCCGAGGCTGCCGCTCCCGAGGCCGCTGCCCCGGCCGCGGACGCCGAGCAGGCCTGACCCTCACCGGTTCGGTAGTTGACGGCGGGGGCCGAGTCGGCCCCCGCCGTTCACCCGTAGATCTTCCAGACTTCGAGAGAGAATTTCAGGATCATGGCGAACTACACCGCCGCTGACGTCAAGAAGCTCCGCGAGCTCACGGGCGCCGGCATGATGGACTGCAAGAAGGCGCTCGACGAGGCCGACGGCAGCGTCGACAAGGCCGTCGAGGCCCTGCGCATCAAGGGCCAGAAGGGCGTCGCCAAGCGCGAGGGCCGCTCCGCCGAGAACGGCGCCGTGGTCTCCCTCATCGCCGACGACAACGCCACCGGTGTCATCCTCGAGCTCAAGTGCGAGACGGACTTCGTCGCCAAGGGTGACAAGTTCCAGGCTGTCGCCAACGCGCTCGCCGCCCACGTCGCCGCCACGAACCCGGCCGACATCGCGGCGCTTCTCGCGTCCGAGATCGAGCCCGGCAAGACCGTCCAGGCGTACGTCGACGAGGCCAACGCCAACCTCGGCGAGAAGATCGTCCTCGACCGCTTCGCGCAGTTCTCGGGCGCGTTCGTCACCGCGTACATGCACCGCACCATGCCCGACCTGCCCCCGCAGATCGGTGTTCTGGTCGAGCTGGACAAGGCCGACGCCGACCTCGCCAAGGGCATCGCGCAGCACATCGCCGCCTTCGCGCCGAAGTACCTCTCCAAGGAGGACGTGCCGGCCGAGGTCGTCGAGTCCGAGCGCCGCGTCGCCGAGGAGACCACCCGCGCCGAGGGCAAGCCCGAGGCCGCCCTCCCGAAGATCGTCGAGGGTCGCGTCAACGGCTTCTTCAAGGAGGCCACCCTCCTCGGCCAGCCGTACGCGCTGGACAACAAGAAGTCCGTGCAGAAGGTTCTGGACGAGGCCGGTGTCACCCTGAAGCGCTTCTCGCGCATCAAGGTCGGCATCTGAGTCCGTACCGCGACAGCCGGAAGACACCGCTAGGGTCGACGAGATCCCAGTAGGGTCGACAGCAGTCGCCCGCGTACGCCGCCACCGCGCGCGTGCGCGCCCGGCGACCGCAGATGTGACAAGGAGGCCATTGCCGAGCATGGGATGCGAACACACCCCACCGGCAATGGCCTTCTTTGTATGTGTGCCAAGTAAAGAGGCGAGAACACCATGACCACCACCAAGGTCGACAAAGACCAGAAGAGCGACGACGGCAAAGGCGCGGGGCGCTTTCTGCTGAAGCTGTCCGGCGAGGCGTTCGCCGGTGGCGGGGGTCTGGGTGTCGACCCCGACGTGGTGCACAAGATCGCTCGCGAGATCGCGGCCGTCGTGCGCGGCGGCGCGCAGATCGCCGTCGTCATCGGCGGCGGTAACTTCTTCCGCGGCGCCGAGCTCCAGCAGCGCGGCATGGACCGGGCCCGCTCCGACTACATGGGGATGCTCGGCACGGTCATGAACTGCCTCGCCCTCCAGGACTTCCTGGAGAAGGAGGGCATCGACTCCCGCGTGCAGACCGCCATCACCATGGGCCAGGTCGCCGAGCCGTACATCCCGCTGCGGGCCGTACGCCACCTGGAGAAGGGCCGCGTCGTCATCTTCGGCGCCGGTATGGGAATGCCGTACTTCTCCACCGACACGACCGCCGCCCAGCGCGCCCTGGAGATCGACGCCGAGGCGCTGCTCATGGGCAAGAACGGGGTGGACGGGGTCTACGACTCCGACCCGAAGACCAACCCCGAGGCCGTGAAGTTCGACGCGCTCAGCTACGGCGAGGTCATCACCCGCGACCTCAAGGTCGCCGACATGACCGCGATCACCCTGTGCCGCGACAACAAGCTGCCCATCCTCGTCTTCGAACTGCTCGCCGAGGGCAATATCGCGCGGGCGGTCAAGGGTGAGAAGATCGGCACGCTCGTGGGCGACCACGGAACGCGGGCCTGACCCGACCCCCCACCAGGGGATGGACAATGTCCTGCCGGTCGGACACCGTGCAGGAAAGACACACGACGCAGCCGGCCGCCCTGAGCGCAGGCCGGGCCTCACTCAAGACACGCAGGAGCAAGTGGTGATCGAAGAGACCCTCCTCGAGGCCGAGGAGAAGATGGAGAAGGCCGTCGTGGTCGCCAAGGAGGACTTCGCCGCGATCCGCACCGGTCGTGCGCACCCGGCGATGTTCAACAAGATCGTGGCGGACTACTACGGCGCGCTGACCCCGATCAACCAGCTGGCCTCGTTCTCGGTGCCCGAGCCGCGCATGGCCGTGGTGACCCCGTTCGACAAGAGCGCCCTGCGCAACATCGAGCAGGCGATCCGCGACTCCGACCTCGGCGTCAACCCGAGCAACGACGGCAACATCATCCGAGTGACGTTCCCGGAGCTGACCCAGGACCGCCGCAAGGAGTTCATCAAGGTCGCCAAGACCAAGGCCGAGGACTCCAAGATCTCGATCCGCTCCATCCGCCGCAAGGCCAAGGAAGCGATCGACAAGGCGATCAAGGACGGCGACATCGGCGAGGACGAGGGGCGTCGCGCCGAGAAGGAGCTCGACGACACCACCGCGAAGTACGTCGCACAGGTGGACGAGCTGCTCAAGCACAAGGAAGCCGAGCTGCTCGAGGTCTGAGGAATTCCGTGAACGACTCTCCCTGGGGAGCGCCGACCGGAGCCGGGTACTGGGAGCCGCCCGACCAGGGGCTTTCCCAGGGGGCTTCCCCGGCGGGTCCCGCGTACGAACGTCATGCGGTTGAGGAGACTCGGCCCATGACCATCGTGCCCGAAATGCCCGACGTACCCGCCGGTGGCGGTGGCCAGGACGACGATCGGGGGGCTGCTTCGCCGAGCGGTCCCCTGTTCCGCGACGAGACGCGGTACGAGGCGCCTCGCCGGGAGTCGCACGGGACGCAGTACCCGCAGTACCAGCAGGATCAGCAGCACAGGTCGTACGCGCCGCTGGATCAGCCGTACCAGCAGTACCAGCAGTACGCGCAGGATCAGCAGCACCCGGGGTACTCGCAGAACGAGCCGTACCCGCACGACCAGCACCACCCGCAGCACCACGACCAGCAGCAGCACCCGCAGCCGCAGCCGCACGAGACGCCGTATGTGACGCCGCACGAGGCGCAGCACGAGAGCCCGCAGGAGCCCATGCCAAGCGCCGCACAGCCCGCCCCCGCACCGCCGAAGAAGAGCGCGGGCCGTGACCTCGGGGCAGCCATAGGAGTCGGCGTCGGACTCGGGGCCGTGATCGTCGCCTCGCTGTTCATCGTCAAGGCCGTGTTCATCGGCGTGATAGCGGTGGCCGTCGTCGTCGGCCTGTGGGAGCTCACCTCGCGCCTCCAGGAGCGCAAGGAGATCAAGGCCCCCCTCGTACCGCTCGCGGTCGGCGGCGCGGCGATGGTCGTCGCCGGATACGTCCGCGGTGCCGAGGGCGCCTGGGTGGCGATGGCGCTCACCGCGCTCGCCGTCCTCGTCTGGCGCATGACGGAGCCTCCGGAGGGCTACCTCAAGGACGTCACGGCCGGCGTCTTCGCCGCGTTCTACGTGCCGTTCCTCGCGACGTTCGTGGCGATGATGCTCACGGCGGACGACGGGCCGCAGCGCGTCCTGACGTTCCTGCTGCTCACCGTCGTCAGCGACACCGGCGCCTACGCGATCGGCTGGCGCTTCGGCAAGCACAAGCTCGCCCCGCGCATCAGCCCCGGCAAGACCCGCGAGGGCCTGGTCGGCGCGGTGTCGTTCGCGATGGTGGCGGGCGCGCTGTGTATGCAGTTCCTCATCGACGACGGCGCCTGGTGGCAGGGCCTGCTGCTCGGCCTCGCGGTCGCGGCCAGCGCCACGCTCGGCGACCTCGGCGAGTCGATGATCAAGCGTGACCTCGGCATCAAGGACATGGGCACCCTGCTCCCGGGCCACGGCGGCATCATGGACCGCCTGGACTCGCTGCTGCCGACGGCACCGGTGGTGTGGCTGCTGCTGGTGCTGTTCGTGGGGAACGGCTGACGGTTCCCTATGCGGGGCTGACGGTCCCGTATGCGGGGGTGACGGTTCCACATGCAGGGCTGACCTGCGCAGATGTAGGTGACGGGCTCGTTGTCCACAGGGCGGCGGGCCCGTCGCCGTATGTCTGCGACACTTGAGGGGTTATGCCTAAGCCCGGAGAACTCACTTTCGTCGCCCCGCGCGGAGCCAAGAAGCCGCCGCGGCATCTCGCCGACCTTTCGCCTGCCGAGCGTAAGGAGGCCGTCGCCGCGATCGGTGAGAAGCCGTTCCGCGCCAAGCAGCTGTCGCAGCACTACTTCTCGCGGTTCGCGCACGACCCCGCGGAGTGGACCGACATCCCCGCCGCCTCGCGCGGCAAGCTGCAGGAGGCGCTGCTTCCCGAGCTGATGACGGTCGTCCGGCATCTGTCGACCGACCAGGACACCACCCGCAAGACCCTGTGGCGGCTCTTCGACGGCACGCTCGTCGAGTCTGTCCTGATGCGGTACCCGGACCGGGTCACCATGTGCATCAGCTCGCAGGCCGGCTGCGGGATGAACTGCCCGTTCTGCGCCACCGGACAGGCCGGCCTCGACCGGAACCTGTCGACGGGCGAGATCGTGCACCAGATCGTCGACGGGATGCGCGCGCTGCGCGACGGCGAGATCCCCGGCGGACCCGCCCGCCTGAGCAACATCGTGTTCATGGGCATGGGCGAGCCCCTCGCCAACTACAAGCGGGTCGTCGGCGCCATCCGCGCGCTCACCGACCCCGAGCCCGACGGCGTCGGCCTCTCGCAGCGCGGGATCACCGTCTCGACGGTCGGTCTGGTCCCCGCCATGCACCGCTTCGCCGACGAGGGCCTCAAGTGCCGTCTCGCCGTCTCGCTGCACGCGCCCGACGACGAGCTGCGCGACACCCTCGTCCCGGTCAACACGCGCTGGAAGGTCCGCGAGGTCCTCGACGCGGCGTGGGAGTACTCCGAGAAGTCGGGCCGCCGTATCTCCATCGAGTACGCCCTCATCCGGGACATCAACGACCAGGCGTGGCGCGGTGACCGGCTCGGCCGGCTGCTCAAGGGCAAGCGCGTCCACGTGAACCTGATCCCGCTGAACCCGACGCCCGGATCGAAGTGGACGGCCTCGCGCCCCGAGGACGAGAAGGCGTTCGTCGACGCCATCGCGGCCCACGGTGTGCCGGTCACCGTTCGCGACACCCGTGGCCAGGAGATCGACGGGGCGTGTGGTCAGCTCGCCGCCACCGAGCGGTAATCTGGGCGCTGTACGTACATCTTCATATTCCGACAGGGGAGCGCCACAGCGCTGAGAGTGCGGCACGGCCGCAGACCCTCTGAACCTCGCCCAGGTCATTCTGGGTAGGAAGTTCGGTCACCACTCAAGCTGTTGCGCCCTGCCCGGGAACCCGAAGGAACCCGGGCAGGGCCGCGTCTCTTCCTGGACACCCAGGAGGGAACTCAGTGAGCACCACCATCAAGGCCACGGCCGTCGTCGTGGCGGCCGGTATCGGCCTCGTCACGCTCTCCGCGTGCGGCGGGTCCGGCTCGGGCTCCGGCTCCGGTTCAGCCAAGGCGGACTCCAAGACGGTCACCCTCGTCAGCCATGACTCGTGGGCCGTTTCCAAGAGCGTCCTCAAGGACTTCGAGAAGAAGTCCGGCTACAAGGTCACGGTCCTCAAGGACGGTGACGCGGGCGAGGCCGTCAACAAGGCCATCCTGTCCAAGGACAACCCGCAGGGCGACGTCTTCTTCGGCGTCGACAACACGTTGCTCTCGCGCGCCCTCGACAACGGCCTCTTCCAGCCGTACGAGGCCAAGGGCCTTGCCCAGGTCAGGCCCGAGTACCAGCTCGACAAGGCCCAGCACCGGGTCACGCCGATCGACACCGGCAACATCTGCGTCAACTACGACAAGAAGTACTTCGCCGACCACAAGCTGACGCCGCCCGCGTCCTTCGCCGACCTGACGAAGCCCGCGTACAAGAACCTGCTCGTCACCGAGAACGCTGCGACGTCGTCGCCAGGGCTCGGCTTCCTGCTCGGCAGCGCCGCGAGCTACGGCGACAGCAACTGGCAGGGCTACTGGAAGAAGCTCAAGGCCAACGGCGTGAAGGTCGTCGACGGCTGGGAGCAGGCGTACAACGAGGAGTTCTCCGGGAGCGCCGGCGGCAAGAAGGCGGGCGGCGACCGGCCGCTCGTCGTGTCCTACGCGTCCTCCCCGCCGGCCGAGGCGATCTACTCGGACCCCCAGCCGAAGACCGCGCCCACCGGCGTCGCCGCCGGCACCTGCTTCCGCCAGACCGAGTTCGCCGGCCTGCTCAGCAACGCCAAGAACACCGAGGGCGGCAAGGCGCTCCTGGACTTCCTGATCACCAAGGAGTTCCAGCAGGACATGCCGCTGAACATGTTCGTGGACCCGGTGACCACGGACGCTGCCCTGCCCGCCGCCTACGCCAAGTACGCGGTCAAGGTGGACAAGCCGGAGACCATGGCGCCGAAGAAGATCGCCGACAACCGTGACGCGTGGGTCAAGTCGTGGACCTCACTCGTACTGAAGTAAAGCCCCGCAAGCGGGACTTGCGAGGCGGCGGGAGCGCGGCGCGGCTCGGTCTGCTGACCCTGCCCGCCGTGTTCTTCGCGCTCTTCTTCGCGTACCCGGTCGCGGCGATCGTCTCGCGCGGGCTGAAGACGGACGGCCACTGGCAGTTCGGGCGGATCACCGACGTGCTCGGGCAGTCCGACATCCGGCACGTCCTGTGGTTCACGACCTGGCAGGCCCTCGCCTCGACGGCGCTCACGCTCCTGATCGCGCTCCCCGGCGCGTACGTCTTCGCGCGCTTCGAGTTCAGGGGCAAGCAGGTGCTCCGGGCCGTCGTCACCGTGCCGTTCGTGCTGCCGACCGTCGTCGTCGGTACGGCGTTCCTGGCGCTGGTCGGCCGCGGCGGACTGCTCGACCAGCTGTGGGGCGTACGCCTCGACACCACGGTGTGGGCGATCCTGCTCGCCCATGTCTTCTTCAACTACGCCGTCGTCGTACGCACCGTCGGCGGCCTGTGGGCGCAGCTCGACCCGCGGCAGGAGGAGGCCGCGCGGATGCTCGGCGCCTCCCGCTGGACCGCCTGGCGGACGGTGACGCTGCCCGCGCTCGGGCCCGCCGTCGCAGCCGCCGCCCTGATGGTCTTCCTCTTCACCTTCACGTCGTTCGGCGTCGTCCAGATCCTCGGCGGTCCGACGTTCTCGACGCTCGAAGTCGAGATCTACCGGCAGACCGCGCAGATCTTCGACCTCTCCACGGCCGCCGTCCTGACGATCGTGCAGTTCGCCGCCGTCGGGGTCATCCTCGCCGTGCACGCCTGGAGCGTGCGCCGCCGCGAGAGCGCGCTACGGCTCGTCGACGCCGCGCACACCGCACGGCGCCCGCGCGGCGCGGGCCAGTGGGCACTCCTCGGCGGTGTGGTCACCACGGTCGCCTTGCTGATCCTGCTGCCGCTGGGCGTGCTGGTCCAGCGATCTTTCCAGGGCGCCGGAGGGGCTGGCGGCTTCGGGTTCGGTTACTACAAGGCGCTGACGACGTCCGACAGTGGCGCCTTCCTGGTGCCCCCGATCGAGGCGATCGGGAACTCGCTGCGGTACGCGCTGGCGGCGACCGCCATCGCCGTCGTGATCGGCGGCCTCGCGGCGGCAGCCCTCACGCGGAGATCCAGCCGTCTCGCCCGGGGTTTCGACGCGCTGCTGATGCTGCCGCTCGGCGTCTCGGCCGTCACCGTCGGCTTCGGCTTCCTGATCACCCTGGACAAGCCGCCGCTCGACCTGCGCGGTACGTGGATCCTGGTGCCGCTGGCCCAGGCCCTCGTCGGGGTGCCGTTCGTCGTCCGTACGATGCTGCCGGTCCTGCGCGCGGTCGACGGGCGCCTGCGCGAGGCCGCTGCCGTTCTCGGCGCGTCACCGTTGCGGGCCTGGCGTGAGGTCGACCTGCCGATGGTGCGCAGGGCGCTGCTGATCGCGGCCGGGTTCGCGTTCGCGGTGTCGCTCGGCGAGTTCGGGGCGACCGTCTTCATCGCCCGCCCGGACAGCCCGACCCTGCCGGTCGCCGTCGCACGGCTCCTCGGCCGGGCCGGTGAGCTCAACTACGGCCAGGCGATGGCCCTTTCGACGATTCTCATGGTGGTGTGCGCGGTGTCGCTGCTGCTGCTCGAACGTATGCGGACGGACCGCACGACGGGGGAGTTCTGATGGCCCTGCTTACGTTGGACGACGCGACGGTTCGCTTCGGTGGGCCAGTGAAGAAGGCGGGCGCCGCGGAGAATGCCAGTTCCGCCCACGCCGCCCTCGACCGGGTGGCCCTCGACGTCGCCGAGCACGAGATCGTGTGCGTCCTCGGCCCCAGCGGCAGCGGCAAGTCGACGCTGCTGCGCGTCGTCGCCGGGCTCCAGAGCCTCGACGCGGGGCGCGTGTTCCTGGACGGCCGCGACCAGGCGGGCGTGCCCGCGCACCGGCGCGGCGTCGGCCTCATGTTCCAGGACCACCAGCTCTTTCCGCAGCGCGACGTCGGCGGCAACGTCGCCTTCGGCCTCCGGATGCACGGCGTCGCCCGCTCCGAACAGCAGGGGCGCGTAAAGGAGTTGCTGGAACTCGTCGGTCTTCCTGGGGCCGAGCGACGTGCCGTCACCTCGCTGTCCGGAGGTGAGCAGCAGCGCGTAGCCCTCGCCCGGGCGCTCGCGCCGCGCCCGCGCCTCCTCATGCTCGACGAGCCCCTCGGCCAGCTCGACCGCTCGCTGCGGGAGCGGCTCGTCGTCGAACTCCGGGAACTGTTCGGCGAGTTGGGTACGACCGTGCTCGCCGTGACGCACGACCAGGGTGAGGCCTTCGCGCTCGCCGACCGCGTCGTGGTGATGCGGAACGGACGGATCGCCCAGTCCGGCACGCCCCTTGAGGTGTGGCGGAACCCGGCCGACGAGTTCGTGGCCCGCTTCCTCGGCTTCGACAACGTCGTCGACGCGACCGTCGTCGGCGAGGCGGCCGACACGCCCTGGGGCAAGGTGCCCGTACCCGCGAAGTCTCCGCAGGGCCGAGTCCAGATCCTCGTCAGGCCCGCGGGCGTACGGCTTGTGCCTGCCGCCGAAGGGCAGCTGACCTGCACGGTCACAGCCCGCACCTTCCGCGGTACCCATGTCGCCCTGCACCTGGAGGCGACGCAGGCCCCCCGGCTCGAAGCGGCCTGCGCGCTGCGGGACGCGCCGGAGCCCGGGGACCAGGTCGGGGTGGCGTTCGACGCGGCGGAAATTGTGGTGATGGACGGCGAGGCCCGCGCGTAGGGTCCGTCGCATGACGACGGAGACCGCAGCGCCAGGACAGTTCACCCACGACCAGTACTGCGACGAAGTCCTCGCGCAGACCGCCCTGTTGGCCCGCCATCTTGTCGGCGCCGACCTCTCGGCTCTCGTGCCGACCTGCCCCGGCTGGACCCTGCGCGACCTCGTCGTCCACACGGGCGGGGTGCACCGCTGGGTCGACACGATCGTACGGACCCGGTCCAGCGAGCCGGTGCCCGACGAGAAGGTGCCGGGCGGCGAGGGACCGGTGAGCGACGAACCGGACGCGCTCGTCGACTGGCTCCTGGAGGGCGCCGAACTCGTCGTGGACGCGCTGCGCACCGCGGGCCCCGACGTCCCCGTGTGGAGCTGGGGGTGGCACCGGAGCACCGGGTTCTGGGCGCGCCGGATGACGCACGAGACGGTGATCCACCGCGCGGACGTGGCGCTCACGACGGGCGTCGGGTTCGAGGTGGCGCCGGAGTTCGCCGCCGACGCGCTCGACGAGTGGCTGCAGATCGTCCGGTACACCCAGCAGGCGTACCCGGCCCAGCCTTCGGCGGAGCTGCGCGGCGGCGGGCGCAGCCTGCACCTTCATGCCACGGATGTCCCGCCGGAGCTGAACGCCGAGTGGCTGATCGAACTGGACGAGGACGGCTTCAGCTGGCGCCGGGGCCACGAGAAGGCGACGGTCGCGCTGCGGGGGCCGCTGACCGACGTACTGCTCGCGTTCTACCGGCGTGAGCCGCTCGACGGGGGACGGGTGGAGGTCCTGGGGGAGCGGGAGTTGCTGGACTTCTGGCTGGAGCGGGCGACGTTCGTCTAGGCCCCCTTTAAGTTCAGGGCCCAGCCCTTCTACCCCCGGCCCCGGCCGGCTCACCCCAGCTTCGCCAGCGCGTCGGCCGCCTCCTCCACCGAGTCCACGAGGGCGATCCGCGCGTCCATCGAACGCTCGCGGGCCAGGGAGGTGAGCAGCGGCCACGCCGGCAGTCGTTCCGTCCAGTGGTCGTGGCCGACGAGCACCATCGGCCTGGGAGTGCCCCGGGACTCGTAGTAGTTCGGCGTCGCGTTGTCGAAGATCTCCTGGACGGTCCCGGCTGCGCCCGGCAGGAACACCACACCGGCGTTCGAGCGGGCGAGGAGGCCGTCCTCGCGGGTGGCGTTGGCGAAGTACTTCGCGATGTGCGCGGCGAACGCGTTCGGCGGCTCGTGCCCGTAGAACCAGGTGGGTATGCCGACCGACGCGCCGCCGTCCGGCCAGCGCGACCGTATGGCGAAGGCGGCCGTCGCCCAGTCCGTGACCGACGGGCTGAACGAGGGCGCAGCCGCGAGCAGTTGGAGGGCTTGCGTGAGCATGTCGTCGTGGAACGGTGCCGCGTACGCGCCCAGGTTCGCCGCCTCCATGGCGCCGGGGCCACCGCCCGTCGCGACGGTGACCCCGGACCGGGCGAGCGTCCGCCCGAGCCGTGCCGCGCCCGCATACCCGTCCGTGCCGCGCCCCATCGCGTGACCGCCCATCACGCCCACCACGCGCGTACCGGCGAGGAGTTCGTCGAGGGCGTCGGAGACCGAGTCGTCGTGCACGGCCCGCAGCATCGACGAGAAGATGTCGCCGTCGGCCTTGGTCCGCTGGAACCACTCGTTGGCGAGGGCGTCGGGCGTCGACTCGTACCCGCCGTCCGCGAGCCCGTCGAACAGTTCGGCGGGGGAGTAGAGATGCCCCCGGTACGGGTCGAAGGGGAGCCCCGGGATCGGCGGGAAGACCAGGGCGCCGGTGGCACGGATACGCGCCGCGGCCTCGGGGCCCATCGGGCAGCCGAGGAAGACGGCGCCCTCGGCGTCCAGGCCGAGTAGTTCGGTGGTGCGTTCCGTCAGGTCGACCGCCTGTACGCGGCGGCCGGCGAGCGAGCCGTGCGCGGCCACGACCGCGTCGAACGCGTCCAGTGAATCGATCTCGCGACCGGCGTCCGTGTGCGGGATCGCGGGCCTGCGCGGGGCGGGTTCAGGGGTCTGCACCCGCCCATGCTAGGCCGCGTCCGAGGAGGCCTGGCAGGTCAGCCTGGGGAGAAGACCGGCGGCTCGGCCCGCCGAGAGGTCCCGGTGGCTCTGCCCTCCCGGAGGTTGCGGCAGCTCGGCCGTCCCGGAGGTTGCCGTTGCTCAGCCCGCCGAGAGGTACCGGTGGCTCTGCCCTCCCGGAAGCTGGGGCGGCTCAACCGTGCCGGGAGCTGCGGCGGCTCGGCGCCCTCCCGGCGGTTGCGGCAGCTCAGCCGTCCCGGAGGTTGCCGCGGCTCAGCCCGCCAGGAAGTGCCGGCGGCTCAGCCCACCCGGATCCTGCGGCAGCTCAGCCCACCCGGATCCTGCGGCAGCTCAGCCCCCCCCGGAGGTTGCAGCTGCTCAGCCCACCGAGAAGCACCGGCAGCTGAGCCCTCGCTGGCGAGCCCGCCCGGCGGTCGCCGCAGCTCAGCCCTCGACCATCGTCGGGTCCATCCACATGATCTCGAACGTGTGGCCGTCCAGGTCGTCGAAGGCGCGGCCGTACATGAAACCGTGGTCCTGCTTCTCGCCCGTCTCGGTGCCGCCCGCGGCGATCGCCTTGTCGACGAGCTCGTCGACCTTGTCGCGGCTCTCGGCGCTCAGGCACAGCAGTACCTCGCTGCTCTTCGCCGAGTCGATGATCGGCTTCGTCGTGAAGCCGGCGTACTTCTCCTTGGTGAGCAGCATGATCACGATGTGCTCGCTGACGACCACGGAGGCGGCGGTCTCGTCCGAGAACTGCGGGTTGATCGTGTAGCCGAGCTCGGTGAAGAACTTCTTCGACGCCTCGAGGTCGTTCACGGCGAGGTTCGGGAAGATCATCTGCTGGTACATGGTGTGTCCGTCTCTTTCGCTCGCTGGCGCCGTGGCGCTCGTCGCTGTTCCGTACGCAGGGTTAGACGGACGCCCCGCCCGGAACTCATCGCCCGTCGCGAACTATTTTTCGATCAGTTTGCGGGCCGCCGCCCGCGCCCGCTCAGGGAGCGAGCGGGAGCGCGGCCAGTTCAGCTACGGCCCAGGTCAGCGGCCCGAACACGGCGAGCAGAGCCAACGCCCGCAGCGCCGCCGCACCGCGCAGCAGCCCGGCGGGAGCGCCCAGTCGGAGCAGCGCGGCCTTCGTGTCGGACCGGGCGTGCTTCGCCTCGATCGCCGCCGTCACGAGCGTCGCCACGGTGCAGGCCACGACGAGGATCCCGCCGAGCGTGGACAGCGGACCGAGCGGGTGGCGCCCCGAGTAGAGCGTGATCCCCGCGTACGCCCCGGCGGCCACCGCACACACGACGCCCAGCGGCCGCCCGATACGCCGGGCCTCCTCCTGGAGCACCCGCCCCGCGAGCAGCCGAGCTGCCCCGGGGCGCACCGACTGGAGCGCCTTGCCGCACAGGTACGTGAGTCCCGGGCCGGCCAGCGCGAGCCCGACGGCCGTCACCGTCCACCCGGCCAGCACCCCGCTCGGGCTCCCGCCGAGACCGCCCGGCATCGGAACCCCCGCGGCGGCGTGCGCCCGGGAGGCGTACGTCTCCACGGAGAGTCCTACGGCGAGCAGCGCGACGCCCCAGGGCAGGCCGTTCGGGGCGGGTACGGGGGCGGCGGGGTCGGCCGGGTCCTGGCGCTCCCCGGGCTTGGCGGCGCGCGGGCGCAGGACGACGGCGGAGGCGGCCGACGCGGCGAGCGGGACCAGCGTGAGGAGCGTCAGGGCGGCGGCCAGCGGCAGAGGCCGGTCGGCGGCGAGGAGACCGCGGGCCGCGCCGTCGAACGGCAGGCCCGACAGGTCGCCGCGCAGATGAAGGAAGAACAGCAGCGCCAGCATCGAGCCGAGCGTGCAGGCCACCGCCGTGGACACCGCCGCGAGCAGCGTGAGACGTGCCGGTCCCAGGCCCACCGCGGACAGGCCCGGTCGCGGACGTGTGCCCGGGTCGGTCCGGGCGACCGCGACCGCGAGATACACGGTCGCGGCCAGCGGCACGACACACCACGCGAGGCGCAGCAGCGACGCGGCGGAGGCGTCCGGGTGCCCCAGCGCGTAGCCGAGCGTGCACAGCAGGAGGAATCCGGTGCCCGCCGAGGCGGCGGCGACCAGAAGCCTGCGGAGCTGGACGACGGGCTGTCCGCGGCGGGCTAGACGGAGAGCGAGCACGCGGCCCGGCCTTCCGTGTCGCCGCCGTCGGCCGCACCGGGCAGGTGGACCGTGTTCACCCGGCGCCCGTCGAGCAGCGCCACCGAGCGGTCGGCGAGGGCGGCGACCTCGGTGTCGTGGGTGGCGAGGACGACCGTGATGCCGTGCGAACGGGCCGCCGCCATCAGCGTCCGCAGCACGTGGGCCCGGTCGGCGCGGTGCAGGGGCGCGGTCGGCTCGTCGGCGAAGAGGACCGAGGGGGCGGTGACCAGGGCGCGGGCGATGGCGACGCGCTGGCGCTCCGACTGGACCATGGCGTGCGGACGCTTACGGGCGCACATGCCGATGTCGAGGCGCTCCAGCCACTCCAGGGCGGCGGCCTTGGCGGCGCGCCGGCCCCCGCCGCGCATCATGACGGCGAGCGCGGTGTTCTCCCAGGCGTTCAGCTCGGGTACGAGGTGGGGCTCGGGGTCGATCCAGGCGAAGCGGTCGCGGCGCAGCCGTTCTCTGACGAGCGGGCCCATGGTGTGCACGGGGGTGCTGTTGAACCACACCTCGCCCTGGTCCGGCAGGAACTGCCCGGAGAGGCACTGCAGGAGCGTCGTCTTGCCGCTGCCGCGCGGTCCGGTGACGGCGAGGATCTCGCTCTCGCGGACACCGAGCGAGACGCCGGTGAGGGCGGGCGAGCCGTTGTGGGAGAAGTGCAGGGCACGTGCCCAGAGCACGTCGTTGTCCGGTGGGGCCACCATGGCTAACACCTCGTTCAGAGACTGCAGATCAGAATTCCCGTAAGACGAGTCGTCCCCCGGATGGGGGAACGAAGGCAGGGCCGATCGGTCACTGGCACGCTAGGTATTCGGCGGCGCGGGGCGGGAAAGGACGCGGCCCGGCCGCTCCCATCTCACTCGGATGGGCGCAGCCGGGCCGGAGTTCGCAGCCGGTTGGCTCAGATCTTCGTCCAGGCCTCGGTGAGGACCTGGCGGATGATCGACTCGATCTCGTCGAAGGTCGACTGGTCCGAGATCAGCGGCGGCGACAGCTGGATGACCGGGTCACCACGGTCGTCGGCGCGGCAGTACAGGCCGTACTCGTAGAGCTTCTTGGAGACGAAGCCGTAGAGCACGCGCTCCGACTCCTCGTCCGTGAAGGACTCCTTGGTGGCCTTGTCCTTGACGAGCTCGATTCCGTAGAAGAAGCCGTTGCCGCGGACGTCGCCGACGATCGGCAGGTCGTGCAGCTTCTGCAGCGTCTTCAGGAAGCTCGCCTCGTTGTCGAGGACGTGCTGGTTGAGGCCCTCGCGCTCGAACAGGTCGAGGTTCGCCAGCGCCACGGCCGAGGAGACCGGGTGGCCACCGAAGGTGTAGCCGTGCAGGAAGGTGTTGTCACCCTTGTAGAAGGGCGCCGCGATGCGGTCCGACACGATGGTCGCGCCGATCGGGGAGTAGCCCGAGGTCATGCCCTTGGCGCAGGTGATGATGTCCGGGATGTAGCCGAACTTGTCACAGGCGAACATCGTGCCGAGACGGCCGAAGGCGCAGATGACCTCGTCGGAGACGAGCAGTACGTCGTACTGGTCGCAGATCTCGCGGACGCGCTGGAAGTACCCGGGCGGCGGCGGGAAGCAGCCACCGGCGTTCTGCACCGGCTCCAGGAAGACGGCGGCGACGGTCTCGGGACCCTCGAACAGGATCTCCTGCTCGATCTGGTCGGCGGCCCAGCGGCCGAAGGCCTCGGGGTCGTCGCCGTGGATCGGCGCGCGGTAGATGTTGGTGTTCGGGACCTTGTGCGCACCCGGCACCAGCGGCTCGAACGGGGCCTTCAGACCCGGCAGGCCGGTGATGGACAGCGCGCCCTGCGGGGTGCCGTGGTAGGCCACCGCGCGGGAGATCACCTTGTACTTGGTGTGGTTGCCGTTGAGCTTGTGGTACTGCTTCGCGAGCTTCCACGCGGTCTCGACGGCCTCGCCACCACCGGTGGAGAAGAAGACCTTGTTGAGGTCGCCCGGCGCGTAGTGGGCCAGGCGCTCGGCCAGCTCCACGGCCTTCGGGTGGGCGTACGACCACACGGGGAAGAAGGCCAGCTCGGACGCCTGCTTGGCGGCGACCTCGGCAAGCTCCCTGCGACCGTGGCCGGCCTGCACCACGAACAGGCCCGCGAGGCCGTCCAGGTACTTCTTGCCCTTGTCGTCGTAGATGTAGGTGCCCTCGCCACGCACGATGGTGGGAACGGGCGCGTTCTCGTACGACGACATGCGGGTGAAGTGCATCCACAGGTGGTCGTAGGCGGTCTGGCTGAGGTCCTTGCTCACGGCTATCGGGTTCCCCACATATAGGTCTGCTTCTTGAGCTTGAGGTAGACGAAGCTCTCGGTGGAGCGCACGCCGGGGATGGCCCGGATGCGTTTGTTGATGACGTCCAACAGTTGGTCGTCGTCCTCACACACGACCTCCACGAGGAGGTCGAACGAGCCCGCGGTCATGACCACGTACTCGACTTCTTGCATGGCGGTGAGCGCGGTCGCGACGGGGTCGAGGTCACCCTCCGCGTTGACACCGACCATCGCCTGCCGACGGAAACCCACGGTGAGCGGGTCCGTGACGGCGACGATCTGCATCACGCCCTGGTCGAGCAGCTTCTGGACGCGCTGGCGCACGGCCGCTTCGGAGAGGCCGACGGCCTTGCCGATGGCGGCGTACGGCCTGCGGCCGTCCTGCTGAAGCTGTTCGATGATGGCGAGGGAGACGGCGTCCAACGGCGGAGCGCCGTTGCCGTTCCTGGAACCCTTGGGGTCTGCGCTACGACTTGCCACGTCCCACACCATGCATGAGGGGTCGACTGTTCCGCAAGCCCAGATCGATGAAATTCGTTGTTTGAGGGTCTGAACTTCACGGATTTCGCAGATCTGGCGCGTCGGGGGGTGTTGAAACCGTGGGGCTACCGATTAGGGTGGAATCTCATCCAATGGACATCCGACCAGGAGGGCCGCCCCAGTGACCAGCGAGCTGCGTCGTCTGCGCAATTACATCGACGGTGAGTTCCGGGACGCCGCCGACGGACGGACCACCGAGGTGGTCAACCCCGCCAACGGTGAGGCGTACGCGACCGCGCCGCTCTCCGGCCAGGCCGACGTCGACGCGGCCATGGCCGCCGCCGAGGCCGCCTTCCCCGCCTGGCGCGACCTGACGCCGGCCGAGCGCCAGAAGGCCCTCCTCAAGATCGCGGACGCGTTCGAGGAGCGCGCCGAGGAGCTCATCGCGGCCGAGGTCGAGAACACCGGCAAGCCGACCGGCCTGGTCCGCTCCGAGGAAATCCCGCCCATGGTCGACCAGATCCGCTTCTTCGCGGGTGCGGCGCGAATGCTCGAGGGCCGCGCGGCCGGCGAGTACATGGAGGGCCTGACCTCGATCATCCGCCGCGAGCCGGTCGGCGTATGCGCCCAGGTCGCGCCGTGGAACTACCCGATGATGATGGCCGTGTGGAAGTTCGCCCCGGCGCTCGCCGCGGGCAACACCGTCGTCCTGAAGCCGTCGGACACCACCCCGGCCTCGACGACCCTGATCGCCGAGATCATCGGCTCGATCGTCCCCAAGGGCGTCTTCAACGTCATCTGCGGTGACCGCGAGACGGGCCGCGCCATGGTCGAGCACAAGACCCCGGCGATGGCCTCCATCACCGGTTCCGTGCGCGCAGGCATCTCGGTCGCCGAGTCCGCCGCCAAGGACGTCAAGCGCGTCCACCTGGAGCTGGGCGGCAAGGCCCCGGTCGTCGTGTTCGAGGACACCGACATCGCCAAGGCCGTCGAGGACATCTCGGTCGCGGGTTACTTCAACGCCGGCCAGGACTGCACGGCCGCCACCCGCGTCCTCGTCCAGGAGTCCATCCACGACGAGTTCGTCCAGGCCCTCGCCAAGGCTGCCGCCGACACGAAGACCGGCCAGCCGGACGACGAGGACGTGCTCTACGGCCCCCTCAACAACCCGAACCAGCTCGCGCAGGTCAGCGGCTTCATCGACCGCCTCCCGGCGCACGCCAAGGTCGAGGCCGGCGGCCACCGCGTCGGCGACAAGGGCTACTTCTACGCCCCGACCGTCGTCTCGGGCCTCAAGCAGGACGACGAGATCATCCAGAACGAGGTCTTCGGCCCGGTCATCACCGTCCAGTCCTTCACGGACGAGGCGCAGGCCGTCGAGTGGGCGAACGACGTGGAGTACGCGCTGGCCTCCTCGGTCTGGACGAAGGATCACGCGCGCGCGATGCGCATGTCCAAGGTCCTCGACTTCGGCTGCGTGTGGATCAACACCCACATCCCGCTGGTCGCCGAGATGCCGCACGGCGGCTTCAAGAAGTCCGGCTACGGCAAGGACCTGTCGGCGTACGGCTTCGACGACTACACGCGCATCAAGCACGTCATGACGTCGATCGAGGGCTGAGCTTCAACTCGCCTTGCTTTTACGGCTGGTTGACGGCGGTCTTCCGGTTTCCCGCCCCCGTGTGGCTTCGGCCGCGCGGGGGCGGTCTGCGTGTCCGGGCAGGTGTGCGGCCGGGGTGATCGACAGTGTGTCGGCTCTCCCTCCGGCGGCTTGACGCAGCGTCCATTGTCCGGCGCGGCCGGGCGCGGGCATCCTGCGGTGGTGCGAGCGACCCGGAGCAACCCCACGAAGTCCCTGTCCCTGAACCGCCGTTCTGTGATCCGCGCCCTGGGCGGAGGCGCCCTGGCCACGGCCGTCGGCGGACTCGCCTCGGGGTGCGGGGTGCCGGCCGCGTACGTGGCACCCGGGGACCGCTCCGCGGACGACCGCTCCGCCGCCGACAAGCGCCTGGTCTTCGCTAACTGGCCGCTGTACGTGGATGTGGACGACGCCGATCCCTCGAAGCGCCCCACCCTGGACGCGTTCACACGGCGCACCGGGATCGGGATCAAGTACACCGAGGAGATCAACGACAACGACGAGTTCTTCGGGAAGATCAGCCCGTCCCTGATGAACCACCAGTCGACCGGCCGCGACCTGATCGTCATCAGCGACTGGATGTGCTCGCGGTTCGTGAAGCTCGGCTGGGTGCAGGAGATGGACCGCGCCCGGCAGCCGCATGTCACCAAGTACCTTGACCCGCTGCTGCGTTCACCGCACTTCGACCCCGGGCGCAAGTGCACGGTGCCCTGGCAGTCCGGCATCACCGGCATCGCGTACAACCGGCGCAAGGTCGGACGCGAGATCAAGCACGTGTCCGACCTGTGGGCACCGGATCTCAAGGGCCGGGTCACCCTTCTCTCCGGCCTCGACGAGTCCTTCGCGCTCCTCATGCAGGGCAACGGCGTCGACATCACCCGGTGGACCGCCGACGACTTCCACCACGTGTGCGACCAGGTCGAGAAGCTGGTGCGGACCCACCACATCCGCCGCTTCACCGGCAACGACTACATCAAGGACCTCTCCAGCGGAGACGTTCTCGCCTGCCAGGCCTACAGCGGCGACGTCATCCAACTCCAGGCCGACAACCCCGACATCGAGTTCGTCGTCCCCGAAGAGGGCGCCGAACTGTGGGCCGAGTCCCTGATGATCCCCAACCTCGCCACCCACAAGCGCAACGCGGAACGCCTCATCGACTACTACTACGAGCCCGCGGTAGCCGCCGAACTGGCGGCGTGGGTCAACTACGTATGCCCGGTACCGGCAGCCCGCGAAGTCCTGGCCGACTCCAAGGACAAGGAAACGGCAGCCCTCGCCGAGGACCCCTTGATCTTCCCCGACGCCACCATGCGCAGCCGCCTGTCCATCGCCCGAGACATCACATCCAAGGAACGGACGGAATTCTCGAAGAGGTGGAATGCGATTGCGGGGTTGTAGGGGGAGTTACGCGTCGGCGAACTCTGGGGGCGCTTCTTGTGCCTGTGCTGTCTTCTTGCGGCGGCTGCCCCGGGACTGGGCCAGGACGACCGATGCGACGACAGCCGCGGCGCCGACGACCTGGAGTGGGGACAGGGCCTGGTCCAGCACGAGGTACCCGAGGGCGGTTGCGGTCAGAGGGGACGCGAAGCTCAAGAAGGAGACGGCCAGGGCCGGCAGCCGTTCCACTCCTCGGAACCAGATCGCGTAGGCGAACAGCGCGCCGACCAGGCCGAGATACGCGAAGCCCGCGAGGTTGGAGCCGGTGAGTGTGCTGGGCAGGCCCTCGCCGATCAGTGTGACCGGGAGGAGGACGAGACCGCCGACCGTCAGTTGCCACCCGGTGAAGGTCAGCACACCCACCCCCTCGGGCCGCCCCCAAAGCTTCGTGAGCACGATCCCGGCCGCCATGCTCACCGCGCCCAGGAGCCCCGCCCCGACACCCACCGCATCCATACCGGCATGAGGCTGCAACACCAGCAGCCCGACGCCGACAGCTCCCACCACGCAAGCGGCTACGTGGATTGCGCGCACCTTCTCCTTCAGCAGCAGCGCCGACAGCGCCAGCACCACCATCGGCTGCACGGACATCACCAGAGCTGCCACTCCACCGGGCAGGCGATAGGCGGCGACGAACAGCAGGTAGAGGAAGGCGCCGATGTTCAGCACGCCGAGAATCAAGGCCCGCCACCACCACATGCCGCGGGGTAACGTCCGGCCGAGTGCCAGGAGGATCAGGCCCGCAGGCAGGGCTCGGGTCACCGATGCGAGCAGTGGCCTGTCGGGAGGCAGAAATTCTGTGGTGACGAGGTACGTGGTGCCCCAGATCGCGGGTGCGAGAGCGGTGAGGGCGGAGTCGCCGAATGCTCGGTCACGCTTCATCGGGCCGCAGCCGTGTCGGGGTGTGCCGAAGAAGCGGTCGCTGAAGCCGTCGATGCCGGGGAAGCGGTCAGGCCCGGCGTGAAGCCGTAGCCGTAACGGCCGTCGAAAGCGTTCTGTGGGAGGGGCCTGCGGCCGGGGTGCCGGCGTTCCTCTGCCGCCCGTCCCACCGGCAGGAGCATCGCGATGTGCAGATCGTCGCGGTCCTCGATGCCGATGACCTTCTTGACCTTCCCCTCGTCCCAGCCGTTCATCGGTGAGGTGGCGAGGCCCATGGAGGCGGCGGTGATCATCGCGTAGGTGGCGGCGATGACCGCGTCCTTGATCGCGTACTCGCGCAGCAGCTCCCGCTCCTCCAGGTCCTGGTGGAAGTCGAGGCTGGCCTGGGAGAAGCCGGCGATGAACTGGTCGTTCCATGCGCCGTTCTCACGCGCCGTCCCGTAGATGTCGCTCAGGTCCTCACGCCAGGCCTGGCTGGAGGCCACGAAGACGAGCGTCACCGGCGCTTCCTGCGGGTGCGGCTGGCCGCCGGTGGCCCAGGCCAGGCCGTCACGGCCCTCCTGACCGGAGACGACCACGACGGAGCGGGCCTGGACGTTCCAGCTGGAGGGCGCCTCCAGGGTCAGATCGAGCAGCTCGGTCAACTGCTCGGTCGGGATGGGGTCGGGCAGGTAGTGGCGGATGCTGCGACGTGCACGTATGGCCTGCGGAACTGTTAACCAGGCGGTCTCATTGAACATGAGCGATATCTCATCATTATCTTAGCTCTAAGGCAAGGGCTATCGAGAGGTATCTCATGGCTAAGGCGGTGGCTAGGCTGTGGACATGACTGACCACGTAGACCACGTCTTGGCGCAGTGGGCGGACCAGGCCCCTCACCTCGATGCGTCACCCATGGCAGTCGTGGGGCGCATCAAGCGGCTCGCTCGGATCGTCGAAGCCGAACTGCGGGTCACCTACCGGAGTCACGACCTCGATGCCGCGGCCTTCGACATCCTCGCCACTCTCCGGCGCAGCCGCCCGCCCCATCGGCTGACCCCCGCCGAACTCATGCGCGCGTCCATGGTCACCTCGGGCGCCATCACCCAGCGTCTGGACCGGCTGGAGCAGCGGGGGCTGATCACTCGCACTCGTGGGGAGTATGACGCGCGCAGCTCCAACGTCTCGCTCACCGATGAGGGAATCGCCGTCGTCGACAAGGCGCTCCTGTCCAACGTGGCGACCCAGGACCGGCTGCTCGCCGGTCTGACGCGCCCCCAACGCGACCGCATGGCGAAGGACTTGCGCAGTCTGCTGGAATCGCTCGGTGACATCGACCGATCCGGCGAACTGGGCTGAGGCCGGCCAGTTCCTCGGAAGGTCAGTCCCAGAGCGGCCACGTCGTCACGCGGTGGAAGGGGTCCGGGGTGCCGTTCGTGTAGGTCAGGGTCATGCGGGTGTAGTGCTGGCTGTTCGGGTGCTTGGACCAGGTGCTGGGGTGGTCCAGGCGCACCGTGACCGGGAACGCGTGGAACTTGCCCGCCGCGCAGTACGGCTTGCAGTCGTTCGCCCAGTTGATGCCCTTGGCCTCTGCCTTCGTCGGGCCCCACTGGGTCCAGTGGAGCGAGGCCAAGAGGCTGTTGCCGTCGCCGCAGGCGAGCATGAAGTCGGTGGGCCGTTCCTGGGGCTTCCAGGTGCAGTCGACGAGGACGGGGGCCGCCTTGGACTGTTGGCGGGCCGGTGGCGCCGCCGCGGTGGTGGCAGAGGCGGGTGCCATGGCTGCTGCAAGGGATGCGGCGGCACAGAGTGTCAGCGCCGCCCTCAGTGTGTTGGTCCGCAAGATGCGCTCCCAGCCGTCTGCGGGATCATGTGCCCCGCGCTGCTCATTTCCAGGGGCGCCCGGCGCCCCGCCCACAGAGACTCGACGGGCGTACCGGCCGTCCCCGTGGGTGGCTTCGCGTACGACGCTACGACCGGCCCGTGACGCACGCCACTCGAACAGTCCAACGCCACTCGACCGGGTCAGAAACAGTGTTCTACGAGTTGCCGCGCAGCCCGTTCAGGACGTCGACGCGGTTCGTCGTGATCGAGTCGACGCCGATGTCGAGGAGGCGGCGCATCGACTTCCTGGTGTCCGGGGTCCAGGCCGACACGAGCAGGCCCTGGTAGTGCACGCGCTCCGCGAGGTCCCGGGTGACCAGCGGGAAGCGGTAGTTGAGCCAGGTCGGTCTGATCGCTTCGAGCAGGGCCGGCCGGGGCGGGGCGAGCGTCGTCCAGGTCAGCGCGATCTCGGCCGCCGGGTCCTCGGCCCGTACCGCCAGCATCGCCTGGGCGCCCGCGCAGTAGTAGGCGCGGTCGTCGGCGCCGGAGTCGCGGATGACGCCGAGAACCGCTCGGACGGTACGAGCGTCGGCGCCCGGCAGGTCCACCATCACGCGGGTCTCGGCCAGTACCGCAAGGGCTTCCGCGAGTGTGGGCACGCCGCCCGCCGTGATCTCCCGGACCTCGTCCGCCGTGAGCGCGGACAGGGGGCGGTCGTGGTCCCACAGCCGCTTGAGCGTGGCGTCGTGCAGCAGTACGGGCACTCCGTCGCGGGTCACGTGGACGTCGATCTCGACCGCGTCGGCCCCCCGCTCCAGCGCGGAACGCAGCGAGGGGAGGGTGTTCTCACGGACGCGGTAGGGGTCGCCCCGGTGGGCCACGGCAGTCACGGTACGCATGGCCCCATTGTGGTGGGCCGCACGGCCGTGGCCCCTGGCAGGTCAGGCCTTGGCGAGCCACGCCTCCGTGTACGTGTCGATCTCCGCCGCGATACGTGCCTTGCCCAGTTCGTCCAGGAAGGACGCGTATACCGCGTTCTTCGCGAGCGCGGCCAGGCCCCGCTCGTCGAGGTCGAGGAGGCGCGCGGCGACCGCGTACTCGTTGTTGAGGTCCGTGCCGAACATCGGCGGGTCGTCGCTGTTGATCGTGACCAGGACACCGGCGTCCACGAACTGCTTGAGCGGGTGCTCGTCGAGCGTGGCCACGGCGCGCGTCGCGATGTTCGACGTCGGGCAGACCTCGAGCGGGATGCGGTGCTCGGCGAGGTGGGCGAGGAGCTTCGGGTCCTGGGCGGACGTCGTGCCGTGCCCGATGCGCTCGGCGCCGAGGTGCACGAGGGCGTCCCACACGGTGCCGGGGCCGGTCGTCTCGCCGGCGTGCGGCACGGAGTGCAGGCCCGCGGCGATCGCGCGGTCGAAGTACGGCTTGAACTGGGGACGCGGCACCCCGATCTCGGGCCCGCCGAGGCCGAACGACACCAGGCCCTCCGGGCGGAGCGTGTCCGTCGTCGCGAGCCGCACGGTCTCCTCGGCGGACTCCAGCCCCGCCTCGCCGGGGATGTCGAAGCACCAGCGCAGCACGGTGCCGAACTCGGCCTCCGCCGCCTTGCGGGCGTCCTCGATCGCCGCCATGAAGCCGTACTCGTCGATGCCGCGCCGGACGGAGGAGTACGGGGTGATGGTCAGCTCGGCGTAGCGCACGTTCTGCCGGGCCATGTCCCGCGCGATCTCGAACGTCAGGAGGCGGACGTCCTCCGGCGTGCGGACGAGGTCGACGACCGAGAGGTACACCTCGATGAAGTGCGCGAAGTCGGTGAACGTGAAGTAGTCGGCCAGCGCCTCGGGGTCCGTCGGGACCTTGGAGTCGGGGTGGCGGGCCGCGAGCGTGGAGACGATCCGGGGGGACGCCGAGCCGACATGGTGCACATGCAGCTCTGCCTTCGGCAGTCCGGCGATGAAGGCATTCAGATCGGTCACGGATTCCTCCCCAGGAACTTGGTTGATCGGCTGATCGGCGGGTCGCAGTCATCGTAGGCGGGCCCCTGTCGTGACCTGGCGTCGGCCGTAGAGTGACGGGACGCTTGGGCGCGAGAAGCGTCCGCGCGGGAGACGAAGGGGGACGTGCGAGTGATGTCTGAGGGCAGGCAGGACGCAGAGGGCACGGAAGGCACTACAGAAGGCACTGAGGGCGCCAATCCGCCGGAGGCGGGGCAGGGGCGGCCGCCGGGGGATCCGATTACGGGCGACTCGAATTCGGGGGATCGGAGTACGGGGGATCGGAGCACAGGGGACCCGTCCCGGAACCCGGTGTCCCTGGGCAAGGCGGACCCGTCGGCACCGGCGGCCGGTCCGGGCGAGACTCTCGCGGATACGCCGGTGACGCCCGCGCAGGGGCCGGCCCCCACCGCTGACGCCCCCGCGAACCCCTTCGCTCCGCCCGCCGAGCAGCACAACCCCTTCGCCCCGCCCGCCACACCGACCTCCGGCCCCTGGTCACCACAGCCGCACCCACACGCCCAGCAGTGGCCGACCCCGGGCACCCCTTACGCCGTACCGCCGGCCCCCTGGCCCCCGCAGGCCAACCCCTTCGCCCCGCCCGGCGAGCCCGTACCGCCCCCGCCGATCTCGCCCGACGGCCCCGGGCGCATGGACTACGGCTACCCGGCCGCCCCGTACGCCTACGGCGGCCGGCACGCGGCGACCGGACCCGCCGGGATGCCCTACGGCGGACCCGGTTACGGCTGGCCGGCGATGCCGATAGGACCCAGCAACGGCATGGGGATCGCCTCGCTCGTGCTCGGGATCATCTCGGCCGTCGGATTCATCCTGTGGCCGATCGCGATCATCGTCGGGATCCTCGCGATCATCTTCGGCGGCGTGGGCCGGTCGAAGGCGACCAAGGGCGAGGCCACGAACCCGGGGCAGGCCCTGGCCGGTCTGATCTGCGGGATCGCCGGAATCGTCCTCGCTGTGCTCACGATGACCCTCGTCATCGCCAGCGACAGCTCGTCCAGCAGCAACAGTGGCAACGACAGCGGCTACTCCGCCGCCGCGTGGACACCGGAGCGGTAAGCCGTACGCCTTGACCGGGGCCGGGCCCTCCCGCCTGGCCCCGACCGGCCCACCACCCCGCACCGGCTCACCAAGCCACCCCGCCCCGCCCCGCCACTAGCCGCGCCCCCGCACCCGGCCCCCTACCCCACCCGCCCCCGCGCCTCCATCAGCGCGAACCCCAGCAGATTCAGCCCCCGCCACCGTCTGGGGTCATCCGCCCCCACCGCGTCCGCCGCGAGGCCGATCCCCCAGACCCGGTCGACCGGACTCGCCTCGACCAGCACACGCGCGCCCGTCCCCAGCAGGAACTCCCGCAGCTCCGGATGCGCAGCGAACTTGTGCACGCTGCCCTCGACGACGATCCCGAAGCGTTCCCGCGCCCACACGTCCTCGTCGAAATCCCGCACCAGCCGCCCCGCCTTCTTGGCCTGCGAAGGATGCGGCGCCTCCACCGCTCTGCGCTCCGCCTCCGCGTCCCCGAACAGGCGGGCCTTCGCGGCCATCATCCAGTGCTCGGCCGTCGCGTACTCGACGCCGTCGACCGTGAACCGCGACGGCCACCACTGGCTGAGGCAGCTCGCGCCCACCGTCCCGTCCGCCCGCGGCGCGTGCCCCCAGAAATGCAGATACTTGACCCGGGCACCCGCTTCCACCGCCCTGACCAGCGACTCCTGGTCCCGCACCGCGTGTTCGTCGATCTTCCCCATGCACGCCACCCTGGCACGCGCCACTGACACTCCGTCCTGGGTTTTTCAGGTCGACTCGACACCTGGTCGACAGATTTCGTCGCGTGACCAAAAGGCAACAACGGAATCACTTGTTGGGGTACATCGCCTCTGCCAGGATCGGC
Organism: Streptomyces sp. NPDC046821; assembly: GCF_040645335.1. Lineage (NCBI taxonomy): Bacteria > Bacillati > Actinomycetota > Actinomycetes > Kitasatosporales > Streptomycetaceae > Streptomyces > Streptomyces sp. NPDC046821. The sequence continues at coordinate 387,126 of NZ_JBEYYB010000005.1, forward strand.
ACTCAAATCGAGCTGGAGCTACGTCGGCCGCCGCAGAGCGGGGCCGACGGAGGAGAGCGATAATGCACAACCCTGGCAACAGCACCCGCTTCGAGCCCCAGGACCGGTTCGCCGAAGGCGCCCAGTACATCGGGGGCCGCCTCACCAAGGGCACGTCCGGCCGCACCCACGCGGTCGTCGACCCGGCCACCGGACAAGATGTCCACCGCTACGAACTCGCCGGCACCGAGGACGTCGACGCCGCCGTCGCCGCGGCCCGCGAGGCCTTCCCCGGCTGGGCCGGAGCGACGCCCGGCGAGCGGTCCGACGCGATGCACCGCTTCGCGGGCGTCCTGGCCGACCGCGCCGAGGAGCTCGCGCAGGCCGAGTCCCTCCAGTGCGGCAAGCCGCTCAAGCTGAGCCGCGAGTTCGACGTCCCCGGGACGATCGACAACACCGCCTTCTTCGCGGGCGCCGCCCGTCACCTCCAGGGCCAGTCCGCCGGCGAGTACAGCGCCGACCACACGTCGTACATCCGGCGCGAGCCCATCGGAGTCGTCGGCTCCATCGCGCCCTGGAACTACCCGCTCCAGATGGCCGCCTGGAAGGTCCTCCCGGCGATCGCGGCCGGGAACACCATCGTCCTCAAGCCCGCCGAACTCACCCCGTTCACCTCGCTCCTGTTCGCGCAGGCCGCGACCGAGGCGGGTATCCCCGACGGTGTCGTCAACATCGTCACAGGCGCGGGCAAGGACGCGGGCGAGCACCTGGTCGGACACCCCGACGTCGCCATGACCTCCTTCACCGGGTCGACGGGCGTCGGCAAGCGCGTCGCCGAGATCGCCACCGCCACCGTGAAGCGCCTGCACCTGGAGCTCGGCGGCAAGGCCCCGTTCGTCGTGTTCGACGACGCCGACCTGGAGGCCGCCGTGCACGGAGCGGTCGCCGGTGCCCTCATCAACACCGGCCAGGACTGCACCGCCGCCACGCGCGCGTACGTCCAACGCCCCCTGTACGACGCCTTCGTGCAAGGCGTAGCGGACCTCATGGCGAGTGTCCGCGTCGGCGACCCGTTCGCGCCGGACACCGACCTCGGCCCGCTCATCTCGCACGCCCAGCGCGACCGCGTCGCCGGTTTCGTCGACCGGGCCCGCTCCTACGCGCGCGTGGTCACCGGCGGCGAGATCCCGCAGGGTGACCTGAAGCAGGGCGCGTACTACCGGCCGACGCTCGTCGCGGACGCCGCGCAGGACAGCGAGATCGTGCAGGCCGAGATCTTCGGCCCGGTCCTCGTGGTGCTGCCCTTCGACAGCGACGACGAGGGCATCCGCCTCGCCAACGACACCCCGTACGGACTCGCCGCCTCCGCCTGGACCAGGGACGTGTTCCGGGCGAACCGCGCCACCCGCGAGATCAAGGCGGGCTGTGTGTGGGTCAACGACCACATTCCGATCCTCAGCGAGATGCCGCACGGCGGATACAAGGCGTCCGGCTTCGGCAAGGACATGTCCGCCTACTCCTTCGAGGAGTACACGCAGGTCAAGCACGTCATGTTCGACAACACCGCGGTCGCCCGCAAGGCCTGGCACCGCACGATCTTCGGGGACTGACCACCACCAGGAGGCCGCCCGCGAGGGCGGCCCCCTCCCTCCTGAAACTCCCGGAAGGGCACCAACGCGCATGGAGCAGTACGAGCCCGACAGCCTGTCCCCGGCACAACTCGCCGCGATGCGGCGCAGTTTCCAGAGTGGCAGGGCGGCCCTGACCCGCCGTTCCCTGCTACGCGCGTCCACCGGCGGCGCGCTCGCCGTCGGCGGCATCGGGACGCTGAGCGCCTGCGGCATTCCCGCTGCCGGCAGGCCCCAGGGCGGCGCCTCGGCCGAGGACCACTCGGCCAAGGAGAAGGTGGTCAACTTCTCCAACTGGACCGAGTACATCGACCTCAGCGACGACGAGAAGCACCGGCCCACCCTGGACGCGTTCACCAAGCGCACCGGGATCAAGGTCAACTACACCGAGGACATCAACGACAACGTCGAGTTCTTCGGCAAGATCAAGCCGCAGCTCGCGGCCGGCCAGGACACCGGCCGCGACCTCATGGTCCTCACCGACTGGCTGGCCGCCCGGCTGATCCGCTTCGGCTGGATCCAGAAGCTCGACCCCGCCAACCTGCCCCACGCGTACGCGAATCTGTCCCAGCAGTTCCGCAACCCCGACTGGGACCCGGGCCGCGCCTACACGTACCCCTGGCAGGGCATCGCCGTCGTCATCGCGTACAACACCAAGGCCACGAACGGCCGGGAGATCACGTCGGTCTCGCAGCTGCTCGACGACCCCAAGCTCAAGGGCAGGGTCGGTCTGCTGTCCGAGATGCGCGACACCGTCGGCATGGTGATGCTCGACATGGGCAAGGACCCGGCCACCTTCACGGCCGACGACTTCGACGCGGCGATCGCCCGGATGCAGAAGGCCGTCGACCGCAAGCAGATCCGCCGCTTCACCGGCAACGACTACATATCCGACCTGAGCAAGGGCGACCTCGCGGCCTGTCTCGCCTGGTCGGGCGACATCGTGCAGCTCCAGAACGACAACCCGGACGTCAAGTTCCACATCCCCGACTCCGGTTACCTGGCCGGCACGGACGTCATGCTGGTCCCCAACAAGGCCCGGCACAAGACGAACGCCGAGAAGCTCATTGACTACTACTACGAGCCTCCGGTCGCCGCCGAGGTCGCCGCCTGGATCAACTACGTCTCGCCGGTCGAGGGCGTGAAGGCCGAACTCGCCAAGATCGACAAGAAGGCCGCGAACGACCCGCTGATCGTTCCCGACAAGGCCATGAGTGCCAAGGCGCACCTCTTCCGCTCCCTCACCGCCACGGAGGACAAGGCGTTCGAGGAGAAGTTCGCCCAGCTCACCGGCGCGTGAGCAGCGCAGTACCCACCGAGCTCCTTCACCCCACGACTCCCTGGACCGCACCATGACCACAGAACACGGCGGCGACGTCCGCCTTGCCGGGATCAGCAAGACCTACGGCTCCTTCACGGCCGTCCAGCCGCTCGACCTCACCGTCCCCGAAGGCTCCTTCTTCGCCCTCCTCGGCGCCTCCGGCTGCGGCAAGACCACAACTCTGCGCATGATCGCGGGACTTGAGGAGCCCAGCTCCGGCACCGTCAAGCTCGGCGACCAGGACGTCACCGCGCTGCCGCCCTACAAGCGCCCGGTGAACACCGTCTTCCAGTCGTACGCGCTCTTCCCGCACCTCGACATCTTCGAGAACGTCGCCTTCGGCCTGCGCCGGCGCGGCATCAAGTCCGTGAAGAAGCAGGTCGGCGAGATGCTCGACCTGGTCCAGCTCGGCGAGCAGGCCCGCAAGAAGCCGCACCAGCTCTCCGGCGGCCAGCAGCAGCGCGTCGCCGTGGCCCGGGCCCTGATCAACCACCCCAAGGTGCTGCTCCTCGACGAGCCGCTCGGCGCCCTCGACCTCAAGCTGCGCCGCCAGATGCAGCTCGAACTCAAGCGCATCCAGACCGAGGTGGGCATCACGTTCATCCACGTCACCCACGACCAGGAGGAGGCCATGACCATGGCCGACACGGTCGCGGTGATGAACGCCGGCCGCGTCGAACAGCTGGGCGCCCCGGCCGACCTCTACGAGAACCCGGCCTCCACCTTCGTCGCCAACTTCCTCGGCACGTCCAACTTCATCGAGGCCGAGGTCGCGGGCCGCAGCGGCGACGACCTCACCCTGAAGGCCGGTGACGGCAAGCTCGTCCTGCCCTCCGCCCGCTGCAGCACCTCCGCCGCCGTCGGCGGGAAGATCCTCGTCGGCGTACGCCCCGAGAAGATCTCCCTGACCCACGCCGACGACGCGGGCACGATCCCCGACGGCCGCAACCGCATCACCGGCCGCGTCGCCGACAGCAGCTTCATCGGCGTCTCCACGCAGTACGTCATCGACAGCCCGCTCTGCGACCACTTCGAGGTGTACGCGCAGAACATCGAGCGCGACACCCGGCTCGCCCCCGGCGCCGAGGTCGTCCTCCATTGGAACCCCGCGCACACCTTCGGCCTCGACGCCGCCCAGGACATCGAGGCGGGCGCCGCGAAGGTCGAGGAGGACGCAGCCGCATGACGACCGTCACCAAGACGGCGGCGGAGGAGCTCGACGCCCCGGCCGCCCCCACGCCCCGCAGGCCACGCAAGCGCGGCCGCCTCGTCCCGTACTGGCTGCTGCTTCCCGGAATGCTCTGGCTGGTCGTCTTCTTCGCCCTGCCGATGGTCTACCAGGCGTCGACCTCCGTGCAGACGGGCTCCCTGGAGGACGGCTTCCGGGTCACCTGGCACTTCGCGACCTACTGGCACGCCCTCGCCGACTACTGGCCGCAGTTCCTGCGCTCGGTCCTGTACGCGGGCGCCGCCACGATCCTGTGCCTCGCGCTCGGCTACCCGCTCGCCTACCTCATCGCGTTCCGCGCGGGCCGCTGGCGCAACGTCGTCCTCATCCTCGTCATCGCGCCGTTCTTCACCAGCTTCCTGATCCGCACCCTCGCCTGGAAGACGATCCTCTCCGACGGCGGACCGGTCGTCGGCGCCCTGAACGCGCTGCACGTCCTCGACGTCACGAGCTGGCTCGGCATGACCGACGGGCACCGGGTCCTCGCGACCCCGCTCGCCGTGATCTGCGGACTCACGTACAACTTCCTGCCGTTCATGATCCTGCCGCTCTACACCTCGCTGGAGCGCATCGACGGGCGACTGCACGAGGCGGCGGGCGACCTGTACGCCACGCCCGCCACGACCTTCCGCAAGGTGACGTTCCCGCTGTCCATGCCGGGCGTCGTCTCCGGCACGCTGCTCACCTTCATCCCCGCCGCCGGCGACTACGTCAACGCGGACCTGCTCGGCTCCACCGACACCCGCATGGTCGGCAACGTCATCCAGACGCAGTTCCTGCGGATCCTGGACTACCCGACGGCGGCGGCGCTCTCGTTCATCCTGATGGCCGCGATCCTGATCATGGTCACCGTCTATATCCGCCGGTCCGGAACGGAGGACCTGGTCTGATGGCCTTCGTAACCTGGCTCCGCCGCAATCTCGTCGTCCTCGCGGGTCTCGTCACCCTCGGGTACCTGCTCCTGCCGAACATCGTCGTGACGGTGTTCTCCTTCAACAAGCCGAAGGGGCGCTTCAACTACGAGTGGCAGGAGTTCTCGCTCGACGCCTGGAAGAACCCCTGCGGCGTCGCCGACATGTGCGGCTCGCTCTCGCTGAGCCTCCAGATCGCGCTGTGGGCGACGATCGGCGCCACCGCCCTCGGCACGATGATCGCCTTCGCCCTCGTGCGCTACCGCTTCCGCGCGCGCGGCGCCGTGAACTCGCTGATCTTCCTGCCGATGGCGATGCCCGAGGTCGTCATGGCCGCCTCGCTGCTCACGCTCTTCCTCAACATGGGCGCGCAGCTGGGCTTCTGGACGATCCTCATCGCCCACATCATGTTCTGCCTCAGCTTCGTCGTGACGGCCGTCAAGGCCCGCGTCATGTCGATGGACCCGCGCCTCGAACAGGCCGCCCAGGACCTCTACGCCGGTCCCTTCCAGACCTTCGTACGGGTCACGCTGCCGATCGCCGCACCCGGCATCGCGGCGGGCGCGCTGCTCGCCTTCGCGCTCTCCTTCGACGACTTCATCATCACGAACTTCAACGCGGGCTCGACCGTGACCTTCCCCATGTTCGTCTGGGGCTCGGCGCAGCGCGGCACCCCCGTACAGATCAACGTCATCGGTACGGCGATGTTCGTCGTCGCCGTAGTGCTCGTGCTTGCCGGGATGGTCGTCGGCAAGCGTAAGAACAAGGCAGTCTGAGGGAGTTGAAATCATGGCCGCACGCGCCATGAACCGTGGCAACGACTGGATCAGGTCGCTGGCGGACGCCAAGCCGGTGTCCTACTGGCTGGACGACCCCGGCAGGCCCGAGGCCCAGCCCGCGCTCACCGGCGACGAGCGGTGCGACCTGCTCGTCGTCGGCGGGGGCTACAGCGGCCTGTGGACCGCGCTCCTCGCCAAGGAGCGCGACCCCGGCCGCGACGTGGTCCTCCTGGAGGGGAAGGAAGTGGGCTGGGCCGCGTCCGGCCGCAACGGCGGCTTCTGCGCCGCGTCCCTCACCCACGGCGTCGCGAACGGACTGGCCCGCTGGCCCGGCGAGATCGCGAAGCTGGAGGAGCTCGGCGCCCGCAACCTCGACGCCATCGAGGACGCCGTCGCCCGCTACTCCATCGACTGCGACTTCGAGCGCACCGGCGAACTCGACGTGGCCACCGCACCCCACCAGGTCACCGAACTCCGGGATTTCTACGCCGAGTTGACCGAGGCCGGACTCGCCGACGGCACCGAACTCCTCGACGCCGAAGCCGTCCGCGAACAGGTCGACTCACCCACCTTCCTGGGCGCCCTGTACGACCGGCGAGGCGTCGCGATGCTGCACCCGGCCAAGCTCGCCTGGGGCCTCAAGCGGGCCTGCATCGAAGCGGGCGTCCGTATCTACGAGCACACGCCCGCGCTCGACCTGTCCTCGTCCGGACCGGGCACGGCCGTCCGCACCCCGTACGGCCGCGTCTTCGCCGACGCCGTCGCCCTCGGCACGAACGTCTTCCCGTCCCTGGTCAAACGCGTCCGCTCGTACACCGTCCCGGTCTACGACTACGCGCTGATGACCGAGCCCTTGACCGACGACCAGCTGGCCTCCATCGGCTGGAAGAACCGCCAGGGCCTCGGCGACTCGGCCAACCAGTTCCACTACTTCCGGCTGTCCGCGGACAACCGGATCCTGTGGGGCGGCTACGACGCCGTGTACCCGTACGGCGGCCGGGTGCGCGCCGAGCATGACCACCGGCCAGAGACGTACGCGAAGCTCGCCGGGCACTTCTTCACCTGCTTCCCGCAGCTGGCGGGGGTGCGCTTCAGCCACGCCTGGGGCGGCGCCATCGACACGTGCACCCGCTTCTCGGCGTTCTTCGGCACGGCGCACAAGGGCCGCGTCGCGTACGCCGCCGGGTACACCGGACTCGGCGTCGGCGCGACCCGCTTCGGCGCGGAGGTGATGCTCGACCTGCTCTCCGGCGAGCGCACGGAACGTACGGAGCTCGAGATGGTCCGCACGAAGCCGCTGCCGTTCCCGCCCGAGCCGTTCGCGTACACCGGGATCGCGCTCACCAAGTGGTCCCTGGCGCGCGCCGACGACAACGGCGGCCGGCGCAACCTGTGGCTGCGTGCCATGGACAAGGCGGGTCTCGGCTTCGACAGCTGACCCCGGGCGGCGGCCGCCGTGAATTGGTGGCCGCAACCCGCGTAATGATCTCGCCCCGGCCTCCTCTTACTGGTTGAAAGACGCACCGTTCCAGCGGCGCGTACCAGGAAGAGGAGGTCCCGCCATGACTGGCTCGGGGACGAAGGCGGCGGTCGAGTGGCTGGCGTCCGTGGCACCTGATCCGGACGCCTGCCGCTGGGAGTGGGAGCGAAATCCCCACGGGATCGCGCTCCTGCCCGCGGGCAGAGTGTGGGACGTACTGATCCTGCCGGGCGAGCTGGGGTATCCGACGCTCGACGTGCTGGGCCGCTTCATCGACCGGCCGGGCCCCGTGCTCGCCGACTTCGGTGACGCGCGGATGGGCTTCTTCGTGCCCGCCGGTACGGCCGCCCGCTGGGTCGGCACCGGAGTACGCGGCGCGGGGCGCGGCACGTGGATCGTCGTCCCCTATCCGGGGCGCGGCACCGGCGGGGTGCCCCGTCCGGGCGGCGGGGGCGCCGGCGGGGTCCGCTGGCTGGTTCCGCCCGACGGCTCGGGCACCCTCACCGACCCCGCCCTCCTCGAACTGGCGATGCACGAGGCGGCGGCCCAGCTCGCCCGCGAGGGCACACACGAGTAGCCGGGGGAGGGCCGGTCAGTCCCGAGGTGCCCGGCCCGCCCACACCCTGCTCATCACGTACAGCAGGACCACGGAGAGGCACCAGGCCCCGACGACGTCCAGTGGCCAGTGGTAGCCGCGCTCCACCAGGCCGAGTCCGACGCCCGCGTTCAGGACGACGCAGCCGATGGTGAGTTCGCGGCGGCGGTAGGCGCTCCGTACGTAGGGCAGGACGAGCAGCAGGCACGCGCCGTAGGCGACGCCGGCCGTCGACGCGTGCCCGGACGGGTAGTAGCCGGTGCCGGGGCCCATCACGGCCGGGCCGGTGCGGGCGATGGTCTCTTTGAGGGGGAGGACCAGGAGCGGCACGACGGCCATGGTGAGCGCGGCGACGGCGGGGCGTCTCCACCAGTCGGGCACACCGTCGCGGCGGTCGCGCGAGGCGGCGTAGACGAGGACGACGGCGAGGACCGGGAGCGCGACGGTGACGTTGCCGATGTCGGCGAGCAGTTCGGCGGCCCGGTAGGGCAGGCCGCGGGAGATCAGCGCCGCACTGAGGCGGTCGTCCACGCGGCACAGCGGGCCGCCGGTGGCGACCTGCCAGGTGACGAAGACGAAGAGCAGGGCGCTCAGAACGGCGGCCCAGCGGAATGGGGACGGCCGCCTCGGAACAGGGGGGGTAGTTCCGAGGCGGCCGATGTGACCGGTTTGCCGCACGCCCCGGGGGGTTTGGGGCGGGCGGCCATCCGATCGGTGAGGAGTTCCGGAGCCAGAAGCTCCGGGGGTGTGCGCGAGGGCACGACCAGGGCGGGGCTGGGGAGGCTCCGACCCGGTTTCGCCCACAGTCCCCTGTGGGCGGGGTGTTTCCTTCAATCTGCAGAAACCGTACGGCAGGGCGTGGGTGTACGACAGCGGGATCGGCAAGCTGCCATCGGCCTCGCACACGTTCTTCACACCCTCTGACCGTTACTGCAGGTCACGCCACGGGCTCAGATGCCCGCGAACGCGCTCTCGATGATGTCCAGGCCCTCGCCCAGCAGGTCGTCACCGATGACCAGCGGGGGCAGGAAGCGCAGCACGTTGCCGTAGGTGCCGCAGGTGAGGACCAGCAGGCCCTCGGCGTGGCAGGCCTTGGCGAGCGCGCCGGCGGCCTCCGGGTTCGGCTCCTTGGTGGTGCGGTCCTTGACCAGCTCGATGGCGATCATCGCACCGCGGCCGCGGATCTCGCCGATGATGTCGAACTTCTCGGCCATGGCGCCCAGGCGGGCCTTCATGACGGCCTCGATGTTCTTCGCCTTGGCGTTGAGGTCGAGCTCCTTCATGGTCTCGATGGCGCCGAGCGCACCGGCGCAGGCCACCGGGTTACCGCCGTAGGTGCCGCCCAGGCCGCCCGCGTGCGCGGCGTCCATGATCTCGGCGCGGCCCGTCACGGCGGCGAGGGGGAGACCGCCCGCGATGCCCTTGGCGGTCGTGATCAGGTCGGGGACGATGCCCTCGTCCTCACAGGCGAACCACTGGCCGGTGCGGCAGAAGCCGGACTGGATCTCGTCCGCGACGAAGACGATGCCGTTGTCGTTGGCGAACTTCACGATCGCCGGCAGGAAGCCCTTGGCCGGCTCGATGAAGCCGCCCTCGCCGAGGACCGGCTCGATGATGATCGCGGCGACGTTGTCGGCGCCGATCTGCTTCGTGATCTGGTCGATGGCCTGCGCGGCGGCCTCCGGGCCGGCGTTCTCGGCACCGGTCGGCCAGCGGTAGCCGTAGGCCACCGGCACGCGGTAGACCTCGGGCGCGAACGGGCCGAAGCCGTTCTTGTACGGCATGTTCTTGCTGGTCAGCGCCATCGTCAGGTTCGTACGGCCGTGGTAGCCGTGGTCGAAGACGACGACCGCCTGGCGCTTGGTGTGCGCGCGGGCGATCTTGACGGCGTTCTCGACGGCCTCGGCGCCCGAGTTGAACAGCGCGGACTTCTTGGCGTGGTCACCCGGCGTGAGCTCGGCCAGCGCCTCGGCGACGGCCACGTAGCCCTCGTACGGCGTGACCATGAAACAGGTGTGCGTGAAGTCCTGCAGCTGGGCGGAGGCGCGGCGGACGACGGCCTCGGCGGACGCGCCGACGGAGGTCACGGCGATGCCGGAACCGAAGTCGATCAGACGGTTGCCGTCGACGTCCTCGATGATGCCGCCGCCGGCGCGGGCGGTGAAGACCGGCAGCGTGGAGCCCACGCCGGCCGCGACCACGGCGGTACGTCGGGCCTGCAGCTCCTGCGACTTCGGGCCGGGGATGGCGGTGACGACGCGGCGCTCCTGCGGGACTGCGCTCATGCGGGGCTCCTGGGGGTGTTTCGAGTGCTTTCTTCGCAGGTTAGGGGCGACGGGCGGAGTAGGTCATGCTCCATCGGGGCGGGGTTCGCGCCACGCGTTGTCCGCCGTGGACATAGGGCGGGGCGGCAAGGATCGCGCCAGGTGCGGGCGCGGGAGCGGTGAACTCCCCGGACGGGGGCACTAGATTGACCCCGCGAAGACGAGGACCGGCAGGTCAGGGGGCAAGGGCCATGGACACCGACGGCACGCACGGCGCCGGCGACACGCACGACGCTCGCGGCACACACGCCACACCGGTGCCGCGGCCCGCGGGCCCACCGCCTTCGGCTGCCGCCGGGGCGCCGAACGGGGGAACGGGGGCGGCTGGCCGTTCCGGTACGCCTGCCGGCCACGGTGCTGTCGCATCCGCCGACCCCGGCACGCTCCTCCGCTCCGGCGGGCCTTCCAACTCAGGCACACCCGCCCGCCCCAGTACCCCGCCGCCCCGCCCCGCGCACGCGCCTGGTGCCTCCGGCGCCGCCTCCGTCGCCGACTGGCTGGCCGCCCCCCGCCCCGAGGCGGCGCCGGGCATCTGGCGCCTCGGCCACCGCGTGCCGGAGCCCGAGCCGGACGTCGAGGCCGCCCGGCGCAGGCGCGTGCTCGGCCTCGTCGTCTCGACCCTGCTCGGCCTGCTGTTCTGGTCGATGTGGCGGCACGGCACCGTCCCGTACCAGTGGGCCCTGCTGAAGCTGTTCACCCCGGGCGACTGGTGGTGGGGCGGCAGCAGCCAGCCCAAGCAGTGGCAGGGCGGCGACGCCCTCGTGGTCTACGACGGTGTGGTCTTCGCCGCCCTCGTCTACACGGTCGGCAGGCTCGGCTCGTGGGCGGAGACGATCCGGCACTTCGTGATGCGCCGCCGGCAGCCGTCCCGTGCCCTGCTCGCCTCGCTCGGCGCCGTCGCCGCCCTCGTCTTCGTATGGCCGAACGCCCTCGGGCTCGACTGGCGCCCGCTGCCCGTCGTAGGCCCCGTCCTTTCCCTGGTCGCCCTTGTCGCGGGCGGCTACGAGGTGTTCGCCTCCCCGGTCGTCACCGACGTCATCTACACCGTGATCACGCTCGCCGTACTGTGGCCCTTCGCCCACATCGGCGGCTGGTGGCAGGCGCTGCGCGCCCGTCGCGGCCCGGCGCCCGCGAGCCCGCCCCGCAAGCCCGCCGCCGCGCCCGCGCCCGCCGAGGCGACCGGCCGCGAGCGCTGGCCCGAGCTGCGCGCCGCGGGCCAGGACAAGGCCGCCGACCTGCTCTTTGCCGAACTGCTCGGCGGGCGCATGAACGACGTCGACTGCGCCCGGGTCAGCCATGTCTGGCAGACCGTCACCGGACCGGCCGGCCGCGCCTCGTTCGCCGACACCGTCGCCCGGAACGGCGCCGCGGCCTGGGCCCACCCCTCCGGACGCCGCGACCTGCCGGTCCGCACCGCCACCCACGACCTGCTCGTCAGCCAGTTCAGGATCGGCCGGTACGCCGAGGACAAGCGCAACCCGTATCCGGTCCGCGGCGCCTACACAGCTCTCGAACCTTCCCTGCTCGGCACGTCGCTGCTCGCCGTGGGCCCCTCCGGATCCGGCAAGACCGGCCGCCTGATGCGCCCCGTCGTCGAGGCACTCACCCTCCAGTCGCTGACCGGGCAGGCCGCGGTCGTGGCCGTCTGCGCGGCGGGCACCGACCTCGGGCCCGACGCCGCGTACGACGTCGTCGTCAGGCCGGGCGACCCGGCCTCCGAGTACGACCTGGACCTGTACGCGAGCTGCGCCGACCCGGACGAGGCGGCCGCCTTCCTCGCCGAGGGCCTGATCGGTGACCTCGAAGCCGTCGACACCCGGCGCGGGGCCACCGCACTCGCCCAGCTCCTCGGCCCCTACCGCAGCGCGCACGGACGTTTCCCGTCCGTCCCCGTGCTGCGCGAGCTGCTCGAAGGCGAGCCGGCCGCCGTCGACGCCCTCAGGGCGAAGCTCGAAGCGGTGGAAGGGCAGGCGGCCATGCGCCGCGAACTCGACGCCAGAACCCGGCAGACCGGCACCGCGGGGGACCCCGGTCCGGCGCTCGCCGACCGGCTGGCCGTGCTCGACCGCCCGGCCTTCGCCGATTTCTTCGACACCAGCGGCGAGGGGCGCGCCTTCTCGCTGCGGGCGGTCGCCCACCATCCGGTCAGCGTCCGCGTCGACCTGCCCGAACAGGGCCACGAGGAGGCGTCGCGGCTCCTGGCCCGACTGCTGCTCGCCCAGTTCTCGCACGTCGCGCGCGCCGGTGCCCGTACGCACTTCGCGTGTCTCGTCCTCGACGACGCCGCACGCACCTTCAGCGCCGAGAGCGTGCGCGCCGTGCAGCGGCTGCGGTCCCTGAACGCGGGTGTCGTCCTGGGCCTGCGGACGATCGGCGAGGTGCCCGAGGCACTGCAGGGGCCGCTGTTCGCGGCGGTGGGCTGCCGGATGGCGTTCGCGGGCGTGACCACGTGGGACGGGCGGCGGTTCGCCGAGGCCTGGGGGACCGAGTGGGTGGAGACCACCGAGGTCGCCCAGCACGCCGTCTTCGCCGCCCAGCCGGTGACCCGCGCCCTGCACGGGCTGCGCAAGTTCGTCACGGGGAAGGCCGTCACGACGGACGCCGTCACCGTCCGCCAAGTCGAGCGCGAGCGCTGGTCCGCCTCCGAGCTGGCGCACGCCGTGCCGCCCGGGCACGCCGTGCTGTCGCTGACGACCGTCCGCGGTGAGCACGCACCCCCGCTGCTGGTGGACCTGCGGGGCTGAGGGGGCGCGGGGACGGGTTGCCCGCGAGGGGCCGCAGCCGTACGTATTGCCCACGGGCGGCCGCACACGTACGTACGGTGAGGCAGAATCGACACTGTCCGTTCATACGTACCGGCCAAAAGCTCCACAAGATCCACGCCACCGGTGCACCCTGGCCGGCCCGCGCACTCCTGATCGCGCACCCTCGCCCCGCACTACTGACCGCAAGCCCTCGCCCCCGCCCTCCTGATCGCACACCTGAAGGCCAGCCCTCATGCCGCCCACGCTCGCCTCCCTCGTCCATCACTCCGCGCTCAAGCTGACCGTGCGCGCCGGGGAGGAACGGCTGGACAGCGCCGTGCGCTGGGCCCATGTCAGCGAGCTCGCCGACCCCGTGCCGTACATGGAGGGCGGGGAGCTGCTGCTGATCACCGCGCTCAAGCTGGACGCGGAGGACCCGGCCGCGATGCGCCGCTACGTGAAGCGGCTCGACGGCGCCGGGGTCGTGGGGCTCGGCTTCGCCGTCGGCGTCAACTACGAGGACATCCCGCAGGCGCTCGTCGACGCGGCGCGCGGCGAAGGCTTCCCGCTCCTCGAAGTCCCGCGCCGCACCCCCTTCATCGCCATCAGCAAAGCCGTCTCCGCCGCCATCGCCGCCGACCAGTACCGCGCCGTCACCGCAGGCTTCGCCGCCCAGCGCGAACTGACCAAGCAGGCTCTGAACGACGGTCCGGAGGGGCTGCTGGGCGCGCTCGCCGGGCAGGTCGCGGGCTGGGCCGCGCTGTACGACGCCTCGGGCGCCGTCGTCGCGGCCGCGCCCGAGTGGGCCGGACGCCGCGCCGCCCGGCTCGTCGCCGACGTCGAGCGGCTGCGCGAGCGGCCCGCCCCGGCCAGCGCCGTCGTCGGCGGCGGCGACCAGCAGGGCGGCGGCGACGAGGACCGCGTCGAACTGCACTCCCTCGGCACCGGACGCCGCCCGCGCGCCGCCCTCGCCGTGGGCACCGCCGCCGCCCTCGGCACCGCCGAGCGCTACGCGCTGCACTCCGCGATCGCCCTGCTCACCCTCACCACCGAACGCTCCCGCTCCCTGCACGCCGCCGAACAGCGCATCGGTGCCGCCGTCCTGCGGATGCTCCTCGCGGGCGAGCCCCAGCACGCCAGGACCGTCGCCGGCGATCTGTACGGAGGACTCCTCGACGCACCCTTCCGGGTGATCGTCGCCGAGGTCGCGTCCGCGTCGGCGGCACGCGCGCACGCCGAGGGCCACGCGCGCGTGGCCGCCGAGAAAGCCGAGAAGCAGGAGCGGCCCGGCGCGGCCACGGGCGCCGCCGCCGTCTCCGCGTCCGGCGGCGACCCGCTCACCGGGCTGGCCGACGTTGTGGAGGCCGCGGCCGCCCGCTCCGGTGAGGCCGTCCTCGTAGTGCCCGACGGCGAGCGGCTCGTCCTGCTCGCCGTCGACGGCGGCGCGGCGACGGGTGCCTGCACCCAGTACGCCGCCGCCCTCGACCGCGCCCGCCTGACCCAGCGCGAACAGGGCGCCGGGGGAGAGGACGACGAACTCGTCGTGGGCCTTTCGGCACCGGCCGGGCCGATCGCCGCCGCGACCGCGTACAAGCAGGCCGAACAGGCGCTGTCGGTGGCCCGGCGGCGCGGCCGCGCCCTCGTCGAGCACGAGGAGGTCGCCGCCGGTTCCGTCGTCCCGCTGCTCGCCGACGACGCCGTACGCGCCTTCGCCGACGGGCTCCTGCGGGCCCTCAGGGACCACGACGCGACCGGCCGCGGCGACCTCGTGGCCTCGCTGCGGGCCTGGCTCTCGCGGCACGGCCAGTGGGACGCGGCCGCCGCCGACCTCGGCGTGCACCGCCACACCCTGCGCTACCGGATGCGCCGGGTCGAGGAGATCCTCGGCCGCTCCCTGGACGACCCGGACGTCCGCATGGAGCTGTGGCTCGCCCTGAAGGCCACGAACGCGGGCGGCGAACAGGCGTAGCGGAGCCTCGTAAAACCGCCGAGACCCCCGGCCCTGCAAAGCCGAGACCCCCGGCCCGCCTAAACCGAGACCCCCGCCCCCGCCAAAGCCGAGACCCCCGCCCCCGCCAAAGCCGAGACCCCCGCCCCCGCCAAAGCCGAGACCCCCGCCCCCGCCAAAGCCGAGACCCCCGCCCCTGCCAAGCCGAGACCCCCCGCCCCTGCCAAAGCGGAGCGCCACTCTCCCCGACTCCGCCACCCCGGACAAACGCACACGTAGCCCGAGCGGCCTACCGTGGGTCCAGCAACACGCCTGTACACACCCACTGCGGAAGGGCCGGGACCGACTATGACCGCCACTCACGCCTTCTGGCTCGCCGGCCGCGAGGCCACCGGTGACGCGACCTTCGACGTCACCAACTCCTACGACGGTCGCCTGGTCGGCAAGGTCAGCGTGCCCACGGAGGCGCAGGTCGAGGAGGCCGTCGCCGCCGCGTACGCCGTGCGCGACGAGTTCGCCGCCACCCCCGCCCACGTCCGGGCCACGGCCCTGAACCACGTGGCCGACCGGCTCGCCGAGCGCACCGAGGAGATCGCCCAGCTGATCTCCGCCGAGAACGGCAAGCCCATCAAGTGGGCGCGCGGCGAGGTCGGCCGCGCCGTCTCCGTCTTCCGCTTCGCCGCCGAGGAGGCCCGCCGTTTCAACGGCGGCGAGGCCCAGCGCCTCGACACCGACCAGGGCGGCACCGGCCGGCTCGCCCTGACCCGCCGCATCCCGCACGGCGTGGTCCTCGGCATCTCGCCGTTCAACTTCCCGCTGAACCTCAGCGCGCACAAGGTCGCCCCGGCCATCGCCGTCGGCGCCCCGATCATCCTCAAGCCGGCCCCGGCCACGCCGATCTCCTCGCTGGTCCTCGGCGAGCTGCTCGCCGAGACGGACCTGCCGGCCGGCTCCTGGTCCGTGCTGACCGTCCCGAACGACCGGATGCCCGCCCTGGTCCAGGACGAGCGCCTGCCGGTCATCTCCTTCACCGGCTCGGGCCCGGTCGGTTACTCGATCATGGACAGCGTCCCGCGCAAGCACTGCACCCTGGAGCTCGGCGGCAACGGCGCGGCCGTCGTCCTCGGCGACTGGGCCTCCGACGCGGACCTGGACTGGGCGGCGACCCGCATCGCCACCTTCTCCAACTACCAGGGCGGCCAGTCCTGCATCTCCGTGCAGCGCGTCATCGCCGACGCCTCCCTGTACGAGCGCCTCCTGCCGAAGATCGTCGCGGCCGTCGAGGCCCAGGTCACCGGCGACCCGGCGGACGACACAACGGACGTCGGCCCGCTGGTCAGCGAGGACGCCGCCAAGCGCGTCGAGTCCTGGGTCGACGAGGCCGTCAAGGCGGGCGCGTCGCTCCTCGCGGGCGGCAAGCGCGAGGGCGCCTCGTACGCCCCGACCGTCCTCGCCGACGTGCCGGACGACGTGACGATCTCCTGCGAGGAGGTCTTCGGCCCGGTCCTCACGGTCAAGAAGGTCGACGGCGAGGCCGAGGCGTTCGCCGCGGTCAACGACTCCAAGTACGGCCTCCAGGCGGGTGTGTTCACGCACGACCTGCAGACCGCGTTCCGCGCCCACCGCGCGCTCGAGGTCGGCGGCGTCATCGTCGGCGACGTCCCGTCCTACCGCGCCGACCAGATGCCGTACGGCGGCGCCAAGCAGTCCGGCGTCGGCCGCGAGGGCGTGAAGTTCGCCATGGACGACTACACGTACGAGCGCGTGCTCGTCCTCACGGGCCTGGCCCTGTAGTCACCGGCGCCACAGGCACCGCGTAATCTCTCAAGTCTCCGGCGTACGGCCTCTACCGTGCGCCGGGCCGGCAACGGCCGGAGCCCACTGTGCGGGGGCTCCGGCCGTTCGCGTGTACGGGTCGCCCGGATGCGGGCGCGGACGACCCGATCGGTGCGGGGAGGGTGGCCGGGGTGCCGGAATGCGGGTACGAACGAGGGAGCAGCACCGTTCGGTGACCAGGTTCCGGACGGACTCCGACCCGCGGCGAGGTGAGCCCCATGGCGGCCCCGACTTCCCAGCAGCACTCCGTATCGGAACGCGAGGCCCGGCAGGTCGCCGAGGCCGCGCGCGAGCAGGGCTGGCGCAAGCCGAGCTTCGCCAAGGAGCTGTTCCTCGGGCGCTTCAGACTGGACCTGATCCACCCCCACCCGCTCCCCGACGACGAGGACGTGCGGCGCGGGGAGGAATTCCTCGCCGCGATGCGGGAGTTCCTGGAGACGAAGGTCGACGCGGCCCGCATCGAGCGCGAGTCCCAGATCCCCGACGAGGTGATCAAGGGGCTCAAGGAGCTCGGAGCCCTCGGCATGAAGATCGACCGCAAGTACGGCGGCCTCGGCCTCACGCAGGTCTACTACAACAAGGCCCTGTCCCTGGTCGGCTCCGTGAACCCGGCCCTCGGCGCGCTCCTGTCGGCGCACCAGTCCATCGGCGTACCGCAGCCGCTGAAGCTCTTCGGCACCCAGGAGCAGAAGGACGAGTTCCTGCCGCGCTGCGCCCGCACCGACATCAGCGCGTTCCTGCTCACCGAGCCCGACGTCGGCTCGGACCCGGCGCGCCTCGCCACGACCGCCGTGCCCGACGGGGACGACGCGTACCTCGTCGACGGCGTGAAGCTGTGGACGACGAACGGCGTCGTCGCCGACCTGCTCGTCGTCATGGCGCGCGTGCCGAAGAGCGAGGGCCACAAGGGCGGGATCACGGCGTTCGTCGTCGAGGCGGACTCCGAGGGCATCACCGTCGAGAACCGCAACGCGTTCATGGGCCTGCGCGGCATCGAGAACGGCGTCACCCGCTTCCACCGGGTCCGCGTCCCGGCCGCGAACCGCATCGGCCCCGAGGGCGCCGGCCTCAAGATCGCCCTCACCACGCTCAACACCGGGCGCCTCTCGCTGCCCGCGATGTGCGTGGGCGCGGGCAAGTGGTGCCTGAAGATCGCCCGCGAATGGTCGGCCGCCCGCGAACAGTGGGGCAAACCGGTCGCGTACCACGAGGCCGTCGGCCAGAAGATCTCGTTCATCGCCGCCACGACCTTCGCCCTCGAAGCCGTCGTCGACCTCTCCTCCCAGATGGCCGACGAGAACCGCAACGACATCCGCATCGAGGCCGCCCTCGCCAAGCTCTACGGCTCCGAGATGGGCTGCCTCATCGCCGACGAACTGGTCCAGATCCGCGGCGGCCGCGGCTTCGAGACCGCCGAGTCCCTCGCCGCCCGCGGCGAACGCGCCGTCCCCGCCGAGCAGTTGCTCCGCGACCTTCGCATCAACCGCATCTTCGAGGGCTCGACGGAGATCATGCACCTCCTCATCGCCCGCGAGGCCGTCGACGCCCACCTGTCCGTCGCCGGCGACCTCATCGACCCCGACAAATCCCTCTCCGACAAGGCGAAGGCGGGCGCCAAGGCAGGCAACTTCTACGCCCGCTGGCTCCCGAAACTCGTCGCGGGCCCCGGCCAACTCCCCAGCTCCTACAGCGAGTTCCACCCGAACGGGTACGCGGACCTCTCCGGCCATCTGCGCTTCGTGGAACGCTCCGCGCGCAAGCTGGCCCGCTCCACCTTCTACGCCATGTCCCGCTGGCAGGGAAAGATGGAGACCAAGCAGGGCTTCCTCGCCCGGATCGTCGACATCGGCGCCGAACTCTTCGCGATGAGCGCGGCCTGCGTACGGGCCGAACTCCTGCGCACCAGCGGCGAACACGGCCGCGAGGCGTACAGGCTCGCCGACGCGTTCTGCCGCCAGTCCCGCCTCCGCGTCGACGAACTCTTCCGGCGCCTGTGGACCAACACCGACAGCGTCGACCGCGCCCTCACCAAGGGCGTGCTCAAGGGGTCGTACACCTGGCTGGAACAGGGCGTCATCGACCCGAGCGGCGACGGCCCGTGGATCGCGGACGCGACCCCCGGCCCCCCGCAGCGCCCGGACGTCCACCGCTCCATCCGCTGAACCGCCCCGGGGCCCACGGGTAAGTTGCTCACCGCAACGCTCACAGGCCCCGGGGGAGACGTAAGCCATGCGCGACGACCGCACGTACCGCAACGACCTGGAACGGCGGTTCCTCGCCGAAGCGCTGAAAATGCGCACACGCGGCGGTTGGCTGCTCGTCGCCGCCGCGCTCATGTGGCTGTTCCTGCTGGCCAGGCTCCTGCTGCCGTCGAGCGTCTTCCTCGCGGCCGGCGGCGGGAGCTGCCACGGCCCGCTCCTCTTGGAGACGGTCAGAGAAAGCTACGACGGCCGCGTCTACGACAGTTGCGTCCTCGACGCCTGGCCGACCCTGTTCGCCGTCCTCGCCCTCTCCGTCCCCGTGGGCCTGGCCGGCGCCGTCCTCTACGTACGCGGCGTCATCAGCGCCAACCTCAGCCACTACATCCGCTCCATGACCGGGCACTGAGCCGAACCGCCGGGGACGCGCTGTCCGCCGGGGCCGGCGGCCACGCCACAATGGGGGCATGAGCGACAGCGCATCACCCCTCGCGGACCCTCATCTCGTCTACGACCCCTCCGGTTCGGACGGCCCGCGCGAGGTCGTCATCCTCGGCTCCACGGGCTCGATCGGCACCCAGGCCATCGACCTGGTCCTGCGCAACCCCGACCGCTTCACGGTCACGGCGCTGTCCGCCGCCGGCGGCAGGGTCGGCCTCCTCGCCGAACAGGCCAGACAGCTCCGCGTACGCACCGTCGCGGTCGCCCGCGAGGACGCCGTACCCGCCCTGCGCGAGGCCCTGCGCGAGCAGTACGGCGACGGCGAGCCGCTCCCCGAGATCCTGGCAGGACCCGACGCGGCCACCCAGCTCGCGGCCTCCCCCTGCCACACCGTCCTCAACGGCATCACCGGATCCATCGGCCTCGCCCCGACCCTCGCCGCACTCGAGGCCGGGCGCACCCTCGCCCTCGCCAACAAGGAGTCGCTGATCGTCGGCGGCCCCCTGGTCAAGGCGCTCGCGAAGCCCGGCCAGATCATCCCGGTCGACTCCGAGCACGCCGCGCTCTTCCAGGCCCTCGCGGCCGGCAAGCGCGCCGACGTACGCAAGCTCGTCGTCACCGCGTCCGGCGGCCCCTTCAGAGGACGGACGAAGGCGGACCTCGCCAACGTCAGGCCCGAGGACGCGCTCGCGCACCCGACCTGGGCGATGGGCCCCGTCATCACCGTCAACTCCGCGACCCTCGTCAACAAGGGCCTGGAGGTGATCGAGGCCCACCTCCTCTACGACATTCCGTTCGAGCAGATCGAGGTCGTCGTCCACCCGCAGTCCTACGTGCACTCCATGGTCGAGTTCACGGACGGCTCCACGCTCGCCCAGGCCACCCCGCCCGACATGCGCGGACCCATCGCGATCGGCCTCGGCTGGCCCGAGCGCATCCCGGGCGCCGCGCCCGCGTTCGACTGGACGAAGGCGTCGAGCTGGGAGTTCTTCCCGCTCGACACCGAGGCCTTCCCCTCGGTGGGGCTCGCCCGGCACGTGGGCAAGCTCGCGGGCACGGCCCCGGCGGTGTTCAATGCGGCGAACGAGGAGTGCGTCGACGCGTTCCTGAACGGCGGACTGCCGTTCAACGGCATCATGGAGACCGTCACGAGGGTCGTCGAGGAACACGGCGTTCCCGCGGCGGGAACTTCACTGACCGTCGCGGACGTCCTCGAAGCGGAGACCTGGGCACGCGCCCGGGCCCGCGAACTGACGGCACAGGCGACATCGACCGCGGAGGCTCGTGCATGACGACCCTGATGATGATCCTCGGCATAGTCGTCTTCGCGATCGGACTCCTGATCTCGATCGCCTGGCACGAGCTGGGGCATCTGTCGACCGCGAAGCTCTTCAAGATCCGCGTGCCCCAGTACATGGTCGGCTTCGGCCCGACGATCTGGTCGCGTAAGAAGGGCGACACGGAGTACGGCGTCAAGGCGGTCCCGCTCGGCGGCTACATCCGCATGATCGGCATGTTCCCGCCCGGCCCGGACGGAAAGGTCGAAGCCCGCTCGACCTCGCCGTTCCGCAGCATGGTCGAGGACGCGCGCGCCGCCGCCTTCGAGGAGCTCCAGCCCGGCGACGAGGACCGCCTCTTCTACACGCGCAAGCCGTGGAAGCGGGTCATCGTGATGTTCGCGGGCCCGTTCATGAACCTGATCCTCGCGTTCGGCCTGTTCCTCACGGTCCTCATGGGCTTCGGCATCCCGCAGCAGACCACCACGGTCAGCGAGGTGCAGCAGTGCGTGGTCAAGCAGAGCGAGAACCGCGACACCTGCAAGTCGTCCGACCCCGCGTCCCCGGCCGCCGCGGCCGGACTGCGCGCCAAGGACAAGATCGTCTCGTTCAACGGCGTGAAGACCGACCGCTGGAACACCCTCTCCGACGAGATCCGCGCCAACCCCGGCCGGAACGTCGACATCGTCGTCGTGCGCGACGGCCACGAGAAGGTCCTGCACGCCAAGATCGCCACCAACCAGGTCGCGAAGAAGGACAGCAGCGGCCAGATCGTCAAGGGCCAGTACGTCACCGCCGGCTTCCTCGGCTTCAGCGCCTCCACCGGCGTCGTGCACCAGGACTTCGGCGAGTCCGTCACCTGGATGGGAGACCGCGTCGATGACGCGGTGCACTCGCTCGCCGCACTGCCCGGCAAGGTCCCGGCCCTGTGGGACGCGGCCTTCGGCAACGGCCCGCGCGAGCCGGACTCGCCCATGGGCGTCGTCGGCGCCGCCCGCGTCGGCGGGGAGATCTTCAACCTGGACATCCCGGCCACCCAGCAGATCGGCATGGCCCTGATGCTCGTGGCGGGCTTCAACCTGTCGCTGTTCCTCTTCAACATGCTGCCGCTGCTTCCGCTGGACGGCGGACACATCGCGGGCGCCCTGTGGGAGGCACTCCGCCGCCATGTCGCGCGAGTCTTCAAACGCCCCGACCCGGGCCCGTTCGACGTGGCGAAGCTCATGCCGGTGGCGTACGTGGTGGCAGGCGTCTTCGTCTGCTTCACGTTGCTGGTGCTGATCGCTGACGTGGTGAATCCCGTCAAGATCTCGTAGTAACCACGGGTTCCAGGCGGCCGGGCATGGTGTGTGCCCGGCCGCCTGCCTTTGGGTGGACTTGGGTACGGGATGTGCTCCGGCCCGTGCCGGTGCCGTAATCTCGAAGCCTGGAGCCCGCTCACCACGGACCCGATCCGTGTCGTCCCTTCCCGGGCTCGGGTCTCGAATCCACACCTTGGGGTTGCACAGCAGATGACCGCGATTTCTCTCGGTATGCCGTCCGTTCCGACCAAGCTCGCCGAGCGCCGCAAAAGCCGGCAGATCCAGGTCGGCACCGTGGCGGTAGGCGGAGACGCACCGGTGTCGGTGCAGTCCATGACGACGACCCGTACGTCCGACATCGGCGCCACGCTCCAGCAGATCGCCGAGCTCACCGCGTCCGGCTGCCAGATCGTCCGCGTCGCCTGCCCCACGCAGGACGACGCCGACGCCCTCGCCACCATCGCGAAGAAGTCGCAGATCCCCGTCATCGCGGACATCCACTTCCAGCCGAAGTACGTCTTCGCCGCCATCGACGCCGGCTGCGCCGCGGTCCGCGTGAACCCGGGCAACATCAAGCAGTTCGACGACAAGGTCAAGGAGATCGCGCGCGCCGCCAAGGACGCGGGCACCCCGATCCGCATCGGCGTGAACGCGGGCTCGCTCGACGCCCGTCTCCTCAAGAAGTACGGCAAGGCCACCCCCGAGGCGCTCGTCGAGTCCGCCCTGTGGGAGGCGTCGCTCTTCGAGGAGCACGGCTTCCGCGACATCAAGATCTCGGTCAAGCACAACGACCCGGTCGTGATGGTGAACGCCTACCGGCAGCTCGCCGCCCAGTGCGACTACCCGCTGCACCTCGGTGTCACCGAGGCCGGCCCTGCCTTCCAGGGCACCATCAAGTCCGCCGTCGCCTTCGGCGCGCTGCTCTCCGAGGGCATCGGCGACACCATCCGCGTCTCCCTCTCGGCCCCGCCGGTCGAGGAGATCAAGGTGGGCAACCAGATCCTGGAGTCCCTGAACCTCAAGCCGCGCCGCCTGGAGATCGTCTCCTGCCCGTCCTGCGGCCGCGCCCAGGTCGACGTCTACAAGCTCGCCGAGGAAGTCACCGCAGGCCTCGACGGCATGGAGGTCCCGCTGCGCGTCGCCGTCATGGGCTGCGTCGTGAACGGCCCGGGCGAGGCCCGCGAGGCCGACCTCGGCGTCGCCTCCGGCAACGGCAAGGGCCAGATCTTCGTCAAGGGCGAGGTCATCAAGACCGTCCCCGAGTCGAAGATCGTCGAGACCCTCATCGAAGAGGCACTGAAGATCGCGGAGCAGATGGAGAAGGACGGGGTCGCCTCCGGCGAGCCGACGGTGGCCGTCGCGGGCTGACTCTGACGGTGCGGTTGCTCGCGCCCCTGAAGGGGCGCGGGGCCGTGACATCGTGCGGCTCCGCCGCGTGGGCGCGACCAGCCACGACGCTGCCGCAGCCGCCCCAGAGCAAGAACCCGGCACACGAGAGCGCACCCCACAAGTCCGCCAGGTACAGTGCGGGGGCCCCAGAGATGTCGTCCCGCCCCGCCGTGAGGCCCCCGTGCTGACGCAGACCACCACCCGGGTCCTCGAACCGAGTGACCTCGACGCCGCGCTCGCCGTACTCGGCCGCGAGCCCGTCGCCAACGCCTTCGTGACCGCCCGCGTCCAGGTCGCCGGCCTCGACCCCTGGCGGCTCGGCGGCGAGATGTGGGGCTGGTACGAGGACGGAATGCTGGAGTCCCTCTGCTACGCCGGCGCCAACCTCGTCCCGATCTGCGCCACCCCGAGAGCCGTCCGCGGCTTCGCCGACCGCGCCCGCCGGTCCGGCCGCCGCTGCTCCTCCATCGTCGGCCCCGCCGAACCCACCGCCCTGCTCTGGCGCCTGCTCGAACCGAACTGGGGCCCCGCCAGAGAAGTACGGGCCCACCAGCCCCTCATGGTCACCGACCGGCTCCCCGCCGGCATCGCCCCGGACCCCTACGTCCGCCGCGTCCGCAAGGACGAGATGGAGACGATCATGCCGGCGTGCGTGGCGATGTTCACCGAGGAGGTCGGCGTCTCGCCGCTCGCCGGTGACGGGGGCCTGCTCTACCAGGCACGCGTGGCCGAACTCGTGGGCTCGGGGCGCGCGTTCGCCCGGCTCGACGAGAACGGCAAGGTCGTCTTCAAGGCCGAGATCGGCGCCGCGACGAAGGAGGCCTGCCAGATCCAGGGCGTGTGGATCGCCCCCGAGTACCGCGGCCACGGCCTCGCCGCCCCCGGCATGGCAGCCGTCCTGCGCTACGCCCTCATGGATGTCGCACCCGTGGTCAGCCTCTACGTCAACGACTTCAACACCCCGGCGCGGGCGGCCTACCGCCGGGTCGGATTCGAGGAAGTCGGCGCGTTCATGAGCGTCCTCTTCTGACGTTCCGGAGCCACCTTTCCGATCTTCGGAAAGCTGCCGACGCGACCTGTAGTCTCCGCGTCATGACCCACGACGACGACGTCACCATCGGGCCTCTCGACCTCGCGTCACACGTGGACGAGGCACTCGCCGTGCAGGCGTACGCCTTCGGGCTGAGCGACGACGAGATCGCCGTACGCCGCCAGATCGTGCTGCGGCACCTCACCTACCCCGGAGCGCGCGCCCTCGGCGCCCACACCACGGGCGGCCGCCTCGTCGGCTTCGTCTACGGGATGCCGAACGACCGGGCTCACTGGTGGTCCACCGTCGTCGAGCCGTACCTGCGCTCGCGTGACCTCGACCGGTGGCTCGACGACTCCTTCGTGATCACCGAGCTGCACGTCCACCCGCGCTACCAGAACCGCGGGATCGGACGCTCCCTCATCACCACCATCACCGACAGCGCCGACGAGCCCCGCTCGATCCTGTCCGCCATCGACCAGGACAGCCCGGCCCGCGGCCTCTACCGCTCGCTCGGCTACCAGGACCTCGCCCGCAAGGTGCTGTTCCCCGGCGCACCGAGGCCCTACGCGGTCATGGGCGCACCGCTTCCGCTGCGTCGTTGAGCGAATCCGATTTCCGGGCGCGGCCCGCGCCCGGCTAACCTCCTGGGCATCCCTATCTTTCGCAGCAGGAGTCAAAATCATGGCCCAGGTCCAGCGCATGTCCCGATTGATGGTCAAGACACTGCGTGACGACCCGGCCGACGCCGAGACGCTCAACCACAAGCTGCTCGTGCGGGCCGGGTACGTGCGCCGTACGGCGGCGGGCATCTGGTCGTGGCTCCCGCTCGGCAAGAAGGTCCTCGAGAACGTCGCCCGCGTCGTCCGCGAGGAGATGGACGAGATGGGCGGCCAGGAGGTCCTGCTCCCGGCCCTGCTGCCCAAGGAGCCCTACGAGGCGACGGGACGCTGGGAGGAGTACGGCCCCGAGCTGTTCCGCCTCAAGGACCGCAAGGGCGCGGAGTACCTCCTCGGCCCGACCCACGAGGAGATCTTCACGCAGCTGGTCAAGGACCAGTGCTCGTCCTACAAGGACCTGCCGGTGATCCTCTACCAGATCCAGGCGAAGTACCGCGACGAGGCCCGCCCGCGCGCCGGCATCCTGCGCGGCCGCGAGTTCCTGATGAAGGACTCGTACTCCTTCGACACCACGGACGAGGGCCTGGCCGAGTCGTACGCGCTGCACCGCGAGGCGTACATCAAGATCTTCAACCGCCTCGGTCTCGACCACCGCATCGTCTCCGCCGTCTCGGGCGCGATGGGCGGCTCGGCCTCCGAGGAGTTCCTCGCCCCGGCCCCCGCCGGCGAGGACACCTTCGTCGACTGCCCCGCGTGCGACTACGCGGCCAACACCGAGGCCGTCACCTTCGTCGCCAAGGCCGCCGAGAGCGTCGAGCACCCGGCCGTCGAGGAGCTGGACACCGCCGACACCCCGACCATCGAGACCCTCGCCGCTCACCTCGGCGTCGAGGCCTCCGCCACCCTCAAGAACCTCCTCGTCAAGGTCGACGGTGAGATCGTCGCCGTCGGCGTCCCCGGCGACCGCGAGGTCGACCTCGGCAAGCTGGGCGAGCACCTTTCCCCGGCCGTCGTCGAGCTCGTCACCGCCGAGGACTTCGAGGGCCGCGACGACCTGGTACGCGGCTACGTCGGCCCGCAGGGCCTGGACAAGGTCCGTTACATCGCCGACCCGCGCGTCGCCGCGGGCACTGCCTGGATCACCGGCGCCAACAAGGCCGGCAAGCACGCGAAGAACGTCGTCGTGGGCCGTGACTTCGAGGTCGACGACTACCTCGACGTCGTCGTGGTCGAGGCGGGCGACCCCTGCCCCAAGTGCGGCACCGGCCTGCGCCTGGACCGCGCCATCGAGATCGGCCACATCTTCCAGCTCGGCCGCAAGTACGCCGACGCCTTCCAGCTCGACGTCCTCGGCAACCAGGGCAAGCCGGTCCGCGTGACCATGGGCTCGTACGGCATCGGCGTCTCCCGCGCGGTGGCCGCCCTCGCCGAGCAGCTCGCCGACGACAAGGGCCTGTGCTGGCCGAAGGAGATCGCCCCGGCCGACGTCCACGTGGTCGCCGCCGGCAAGGCCCTCCAGACGGAGCTGGCCCTCGAGGTCTCCCAGAAGCTGGCCGACGCGGGCGTCCGCGTCCTGGTCGACGACCGCGCCGGCGTCTCCCCGGGTGTGAAGTTCACCGACGCCGAACTGATCGGCGTCCCCCAGATCCTGGTAGCAGGCCGCCGCTCCGCCGAGGGCATCGTCGAACTCAAGGACCGCAAGACGGGCGAGCGCGAGGAAGTAACGGTCGAAGAGGCCATCGCGCGCCTCACGGCGTAATCATCGGTATGTGACTGAGGGCCGGGACGCCGCGTCCCGGCCCTCAGTCGTGCCCCGAAGAGGTTCGGGGCTGTGCCATCGTGCGGCTCCGCCGACGGGCTGTCATTTCAGCCCGTCCGGCGTTTGAGGACCGGGGTCTGGGGCGGAGCCCCAGGAACTTCGGGAAGGGGCGGGTTGGGGGAGAAGAACCGTCCCTACAACCGGCCCCTACAGCCACCCCGCAAACTCCAGCAACAGCTCCGCATCCCGCGCCCGCCCCACCCGCAGCGCCCGAACCCCCGACTCAACGGCCCGGAACAACGTCCACCCCCGCAACCGCTCCTGATCCACATCCAACGACTCCGCAAGCCGCTTGACCCGCCGCCGCGTAGTCGTCGCCCCCGACGGCGAAGCGATCAGATCCTCCACCCGGTCCCGGACAAGGCGCGCAAGATCAAAGGCGCACTCACCCACGACCGGATCGGGCCCCACCGCGAGCCAAGGAGTCCGCTCCCCGGCAAGGACCTTGCTCTGCCGGAACGTCCCGTGCAGCAACCGCTTCTCAGGCGGAGCCACAAGCAGATCGTCCCGAGCAGTGAGCGCCGCGTCGACGAGCGGCACGACATCCGGCTCGATGTCCGCCGTCGCCCGCATCAGCTCGGCCTGCCGCCCCGTCCGGTCGGCGACCGTCTCGCAGGACCGCCACGACGGCGGGTCCACCCACAGCCTGCGCAGCGTTCCGGCCGCCTCGAGAAGCGCCTTCGCCTCAGGCAGCGACCGCACCGACATGTCCGGATGCAGCCGCTCCAGAAGCAGGTCCCCGCCGTCACCGACGAGCTGCACCGCCCCGAAGCCGTTCCACTGCGTGAGCGCCGCGTGCTCGGCCTCCGGGCGGTAGCGCTCCGGCGCCAGCTTGAGGACGGCGGGCGAACCGTCGGCCCGCCGCACCAGCACGACAAGGCTGCTGCGCCCACCCGGCACATGCACCCGCTCGACCGTCAGTTCCAGCCGCTCCACGGTCTGACGGAGTAGCTCCGGCAGGCTCGCCAGCCACGCGGACGCCCCCTCGTCCCGCACCTCCTCCAGTGCGTTGACCAGCCGCTTCGGCGCTTCGTAAGACATGCGCGAGCAACTCCCTTCCCCGTGACCGTCCCCGCGGACCGTTCCTGTGACAGTGACTGCCTATGCCCGCGGTGTCGAGGGCGCGTCCCGCGCCGCTGACCGCTCGGCGAGTCCAGGGAAGGCTACGCTCCCGCCGCGCCACCGCACCGCCCGCACCGCTGCCTCCCGCAGCGCATCGGCCGCCGCCCGGCGTCGCGCGCCCTGCGCCGCCCGCACGAGGTCCGAGTACACCCCGGCGACCCGGTCCTCGATGTCCGCCGCGAGCCGCGCAGCCGCGCCCGAGTCCGGCACGGGGAAGGGCAGCGCGTAGGCACCCGCGGACGGCTCGGGCTCGCCGCCGAGGTCACGCACCGTGCGCCGCAGATCGTCCCGACGCGCCCGGTGAGCGTCGTACGCGGTACGCGCCTCGCCCTTGCGGTCCTCCTTGATCCGGCCGCCGACCACGCCGTACCCGTACACGGCCGCGTGCTCGGCGCCCAGTGCCGCCTGGAGCGCGGCCAGGAGCTCCTTGTCGCTGTCGCTCGTGCGGGCCATCTCAGTCCTCCGTCAGCAGATACGCGTGGCCGGCGCCCGCCGCGGCCACCGAGGCGAGCAGGCGGGCCAGTTCGGCGGGGGCGTCGACCAGGTCGGACGCCCGGCGCCCGGCGATGTCCCGCTCGGCCGCCGCCAGCGCCTTCACGGTGTCCTTCGCGGAGGGCGGAGCCGCGGGGGGCTTGCTCGGCGAAGGCGAAGGCGAAGGCGAGGGCGAGGCGGGCGCCGACGGACGCGCCGCCGCGCCGAAGGCCTTCGCGTGCCGGGCCACCTCGTCCCGCAGCGGGCCCAGCCGGGCGGCCAGGAAGGGATGGGCCGCGAGCGCGGCCTCGTACCGGTCGAGCAGGCCGTTGCTGTCGCGGGCCGCGCGCGCCGTGATGCGCTGCGCGGCGGAGACGCTGCTCGCGCCCCGCGCGCCGCCCGACGAGGAGTCCTCGCCGTCCGAACAGCCCGTCAGAAGCGCGGCTCCGGCCACCCCGGCCAGCAAGCTCCTTCTACGCGGCCCCGAGGGGACCCCAGTGGTCAAAGGCACGGCAGACGTCCTCGGGAGGAAGGATTCAGCAGGAGGGATGGGCGCACGCCCGGTGATCACCGTACCTGCGGCCCGGGCCGGGTGGACGGCAACACCCCCCTGGACCGGATACCCTTTGACCTGACACACGACGAGACCACAACAGCACACGCGGCCGAGGAGTCACCCGGATGAGCACCACCCAGAGCGAGAGGCTGCGGTCACTACTGGAACCGCTCGTGAGCTCCCAGGGCCTCGATCTCGAAGAGATCGAAGTGGCGTCGGTCGGACGCAAGCGCGTGCTGCGAGTCGTCGTCGACTCCGATACCGGGGCGGACCTGGACCAGGTCGCCGATGTGAGCCGCGCGCTCTCGGCGAAGCTGGACGAGACGGACGCCATGGGCGAGGGCGAGTACGACCTCGAGGTCGGCACCCCCGGCGCCGAGCGCGCCCTGACCGAGCACCGCCACTATGTGCGCGCCGTCGACCGCCTGGTGAAGTTCCAGCTGGCCGACGCGAGCGAGCTCGTGGCGCGGATCCTGACCGTGGACGACGAGGGCGTGGACCTCGAGGTGCCCGGCGTGAAGGGGCGCAAGCCCACCGCCCGGCGGATCACCTTCGACGACATCGCCAAGGCGCGCGTCCAGGTCGAGTTCAACCGCAAGAACAAGAACGAAGAGAATGAGGAGGAGGCGTAGCCATGGACATCGACATGAGTGCCCTGCGGGGTCTGGTTCGGGAGAAGGAGATCTCCTTCGACCTCCTCGTCGAGGCGATCGAGTCGGCCCTCCTCATCGCGTACCACCGCACCGAGGGAAGCCGTCGCCACGCGCGCGTGCGCCTCGACCGCGAGAGCGGCCATGTGACGGTGTGGGCGAAGGAGGACCCGTCCGAGCTCGAAGAGGGCCAGGAGGCCCGGGAGTTCGACGACACCCCGTCCGACTTCGGCCGGATCGCCGCGACGACCGCCAAGCAGGTCATCCTGCAGCGGCTGCGCGACGCCGAGGACGACGCGACGCTCGGTGAGTACGCCGGACGCGAGGGCGACATCGTGACGGGCGTGGTCCAGCAGGGCCGCGACCCGAAGAACGTGCTGGTCGACATCGGCAAGCTCGAGGCCATCCTGCCGGTGCAGG
Source organism: Streptomyces sp. NPDC046821 (assembly GCF_040645335.1). NCBI lineage: Bacteria > Bacillati > Actinomycetota > Actinomycetes > Kitasatosporales > Streptomycetaceae > Streptomyces > Streptomyces sp. NPDC046821. The sequence continues at coordinate 417,193 of NZ_JBEYYB010000005.1, forward strand.
AGCAGGTCCCGGGCGAGGAGTACCAGCACGGTATGCGCCTTCGCTCGTACGTGGTGCGCGTGGCGAAGGGTGTGCGCGGCCCGTCCGTGACCCTGTCGCGCACGCACCCCAACCTGGTGAAGAAGCTGTTCGCGCTCGAGGTACCCGAGATCGCCGACGGTTCCGTCGAGATCTCCGCCATCGCGCGCGAGGCCGGGCACCGCACCAAGATCGCGGTCCGCTCGACCCGCTCCGGCCTGAACGCCAAGGGCGCCTGCATCGGCCCGATGGGCGGCCGCGTGCGCAATGTCATGGCCGAGCTCAACGGCGAGAAGATCGACATCGTCGACTGGTCCGACGACCCGGCGGACATGGTGGCCAACGCCCTGTCGCCGGCGCGGGTGACCAAGGTCGAGGTCGTCGACATGGCCGCCCGCTCCGCGCGGGTGATCGTGCCGGACTACCAGCTGTCGCTGGCCATCGGCAAGGAGGGCCAGAACGCCCGCCTCGCCGCGCGGCTCACCGGCTGGCGGATCGACATCCGTCCCGACACCGAGCAGCAGGGCCCGTCCGGCGCTGAATAAATCAGTGGCGTGCCCGGGCGGTGACCACAAAGATCACGACAACAACCGTTCGATTTTTGCCCCAAAGGGGTGAGGTCGGTACGGGGAGGTAGACTTAATCGTGTCTGGCCGGACGGATGCCCGTGTATGCCCAGAACGCACGTGTGTGGGCTGCCGGGAGCGAGCGGCCAAGAGCGATCTGCTGCGCATCGTGGCGGTCGGTGGCGAATGCGTCCCCGATCATCGCGGTACGCTGCCCGGCCGGGGTGCGTATGTGCACCCCGCTCCGGCGTGTCTGGACCTGGCGGTCCGCCGCCGGGCGTTCCAGAGGGCGTTCAAGGCCCCTGGACCGTTCGACACGGAGGCGCTGCGCCACCGCGTCGAGCAGGCAACACCGTAAGACATGACCGCACGGGGCCCCCGTGCGGTCCTGGTACCTCGCGAGTTGGAAGTAGGTCGAGATTGCGATGAGCACTCGATGAGTACGCGATGAGTACGCCCATGAAGTAGCGACGGTCCGGCGTAACCCGGACCTAAAAGGAGCGAAGTGGCTAAGGTCCGGGTATACGAACTCGCCAAGGAGTTCGGGGTGGAGAGCAAGGTCGTCATGGCCAAGCTCCAAGAACTCGGTGAATTTGTCCGTTCGGCGTCCTCGACGATCGAGGCGCCCGTTGTACGCAAGCTGACTGACGCCCTCCAGCAGGGCAGCGGTGGCGGCAAGCCCGCCCCGCGCAAGGCCGCGCCCGCGAAGCCCTCGCCGGCCCGTCCGACCCCTTCTCCGGCGCAGGCCGCCAAGCCGGCCGCCCCGCGTCCGGCGGCTCCCAAGCCCGCCGCCGCGGAGAAGCCCGCTGCCCCGGCCCCGGTCACCCCGGTCGCCGGTCAGCGCCCCACGCCCGGCCCCAAGCCGGCCCCGCGTCCCGCCGCTCCGGCGCCGGCCGCGCCCGAGTTCACGGCGCCGCCCGCGGCTCCGGCTCCCGCCGCACAGGCCCCCGCGGCCCCGCCGGCCGCCGGTCCGCGCCCGGGTGCCCGTCCCGGCGCTCCCAAGCCCGGTGGTGCCCGTCCGGCCGCGCCCGGCCAGGGTGGTCAGGGTCAGGCCCGCGGCGACCGTCAGGGTGCCCCGCGCCCCGGCGGCCAGGGTGGTCAGGGTGGTCAGGGCCAGCGTCCCGGCGCCCGTCCGGCCGGCCCGCGTCCCGGTAACAACCCGTTCACGTCCGGTGGCTCCACCGGTATGGCGCGCCCGCAGGCGCCCCGTCCCGGCGGCGCCCCGCGTCCCGGCGGCGGCCAGGGCGGCCCCGGCGGCCCGCGTCCGCAGGGTGGCCCCGGTGGCGCCCCGCGCCCGCAGGGTCAGGGCGGCGCCCGTCCGACCCCCGGTGGTATGCCCCGTCCGCAGGGCGGCGCCCCGCGTCCCGGCGGCGCTCCCGGTGGTAACCGTCCGAACCCGGGCATGATGCCGCAGCGTCCCGCTGCCGGCCCGCGTCCCGGTGGTGGCCCCGGCGGTGGCCGTGGTCCCGGCGGCGGCGGTCGTCCGGGTGGCGGCGGCGGTCGTCCCGGTGGCGGCGGCTTCGCCGGCCGTCCCGGTGGCGGTGGCGGCGGCTTCGCCGGTCGTCCGGGTGCGCCCGGTGCCGGTGGTGGCGGCGGCTTCGCCGGTCGTCCCGGTGGCGGCGGTGGCCGTCCCGGCTTCGGTGGCCGTCCCGGCGGTCCCGGTGGCCGCGGTGGCACGCAGGGTGCCTTCGGCCGTCCCGGCGGGCCCGCCCGTCGTGGCCGCAAGTCGAAGCGGCAGAGGCGCCAGGAGTACGAGGCCATGCAGGCCCCGTCGGTCGGCGGCGTCATGCTGCCTCGCGGCAACGGACAGTCCGTCCGTCTGTCGCGCGGTGCCTCCCTCACCGACTTCGCGGAGAAGATCAACGCCAACCCGGCGTCGCTCGTCGCCGTGATGATGAACCTCGGCGAGATGGTGACGGCCACGCAGTCCGTCTCCGACGAGACGCTGAAGCTCCTCGCCGACGAGATGAACTACATCCTCGAGATCGTCAGCCCGGAGGAGGAGGACCGCGAGCTTCTCGAGTCCTTCGACATCGAGTTCGGCGAGGACGAGGGTGGCGAGGAGTTCCTCGTCGCGCGTCCGCCGGTCGTGACCGTCATGGGTCACGTCGACCACGGTAAGACCCGACTGCTCGACACCATCCGCAAGACGAACGTCGTCGCGGGCGAGGCCGGCGGTATCACGCAGCACATCGGTGCGTACCAGGTCACGACCGAGGTCAACGAAGAAGAGCGTCGCATCACCTTCATCGACACCCCGGGTCACGAGGCGTTCACCGCCATGCGTGCCCGTGGTGCGAAGTCGACCGACATCGCGATCCTCGTGGTGGCGGCCAACGACGGTGTGATGCCTCAGACGATCGAGGCGCTGAACCACGCCAAGGCGGCCGACGTGCCGATCGTGGTCGCGGTCAACAAGATCGACGTCGAGGGTGCCGACCCGACCAAGGTGCGCGGTCAGCTCACCGAGTTCGGTCTGGTGGCCGAGGAGTACGGCGGCGACACGATGTTCGTCGACATCTCCGCCAAGCAGGGTCTGAACATCGACCAGCTGCTCGAGGCCGTGGTCCTGACCGCGGACGCCTCGCTCGACCTGCGGGCCAACCCGGAGCAGGACGCGCAGGGTATTGCGATCGAGTCCCACCTCGACCGCGGCCGCGGTGCCGTCTCCACCGTCCTCGTCCAGCGCGGAACGCTGCGCATCGGCGACACGATGGTGGTCGGCGACGCGTACGGCCGTGTCCGGGCGATGCTCGACGACAACGGCAACAACGTCGAGGAAGCGGGTCCGTCGACCCCCGTCCTGGTCCTGGGTCTCACCAACGTCCCGGGCGCCGGCGACAACTTCCTGGTCGTCGACGAGGACCGTACGGCCCGTCAGATCGCCGAGAAGCGTGCCGCTCGCGAGCGCAACGCCAACTTCGCGCGGCGTGGCGTCAGGTTCTCCCTGGAGAACCTGGACGAGGCCCTCAAGGCCGGTCTGGTGCAGGAACTCAACCTCATCATCAAGGGCGACGCGTCCGGTTCGGTGGAGGCTCTCGAGTCCTCGCTGCTCCAGCTCGACGTCGGCGAAGAGGTCGACATCCGCGTCCTGCACCGCGGCGTGGGTGCCGTCACCGAGTCGGACATCGACCTGGCGACCGGTTCCGACGCGATCGTCATCGGCTTCAACGTCCGCGCCGCGGGCCGCGCAGCCCAGATGGCGGACCGCGAGGGCGTCGACGTCCGCTACTACTCGGTGATCTACCAGGCCATCGAGGAGATCGAGGCGGCCCTCAAGGGCATGCTCAAGCCGGAGTACGAAGAGGTCGAGCTCGGCACGGCGGAGATCCGCGAGATCTTCCGCTCGTCCAAGCTGGGCAACATCGCCGGTGTGCTCGTCCGGTCCGGCGAGGTCAAGCGCAACACCAAGGCGCGCCTGCTGCGCGATGGCAAGGTCATCGCGGAGAACCTCAACATCTCCGGTCTGCGTCGCTTCAAGGACGACGTCACCGAGATCCGCGAAGGCTTCGAGGGCGGTATCAACCTCGGAAACTTCAACGACATCAAGGTCGACGACGTCATCGCGACCTACGAGATGCGCGAGAAGCCGCGCGCCTGATCAGCGCACAGCTCAAGGTCGGGGCCGGTCGGCGGGACGTAATCCCGTCGATCGGCCCCGGCCGTTGCGTGTACGGTTCTGGTGTCCCCGCCAAGTGGTTGGCGGGGCCACGAACCCGAACCGGCGGGACATCCGGACACACATGTATGTGGGGACTCTGTCCTTCGATCTGCTCCTCGGCGACGTGCGCTCGCTGAAGGAGAAACGCTCCGTGGTCCGCCCGATCGTCGCCGAACTCCAGCGCAAGTACGCGGTGAGTGCGGCGGAGACGGGAAACCAGGACCTGCATCGCAGGGCCGAGATCGGCCTGGCGCTGGTCTCCGGGGACACGGGGCACCTCACCGACGTACTGGACCGGTGCGAGCGTCTGATCGCCGCCCGTCCGGAGGTGGAGCTGCTCTCCGTTCGACGCAGGCTCCACAGCGACGAAGACTGACTAAAAGAGCAAGGCGAAGAAGGAGACGGCGCAGTGGCCGACAACGCGCGGGCGAAAAGGCTGGCGGACCTCATCCGAGAGGTGGTGGCCCAGAAGCTCCAGCGCGGGATCAAGGACCCGCGGCTCGGTACGCATGTGACCATCACGGACACCCGGGTGACGGGTGACCTGCGGGAGGCGACGGTCTTCTACACGGTCTACGGCGACGACGAGGAGCGTGCCGCGGCCGCGGCCGGCCTCGAGAGCGCCAAGGGCGTCCTGCGTTCCGCCGTGGGCCAGGCGGCCGGTGTGAAGTTCACGCCGACCCTGGCCTTCGTGGCGGACGCCCTGCCGGACAACGCACGGGCCATCGAGGACCTCCTCGACAAGGCCCGGATCTCGGACGCGAAGGTGCGGGAGACGTCCGCGGGCGCCGAGTTCGCCGGGGGCGCGGACCCGTACCGCAAGCCGGACGATGAAGACGGCGCGGACGAGGACGGCGAAGCCTCGGAATGACGCAGAAGAAAACCGTGACGCCCGACGGTCTTGTCATTGTCGACAAGCCGTCGGGCTTCACTTCGCACGACGTCGTGGCCAAGATGCGCGGGATCGCCAAGACCCGCCGCGTGGGCCACGCCGGCACGCTCGACCCCATGGCGACCGGAGTCCTGGTCCTCGGGGTGGAACGGGCGACCAAGCTGCTCGGCCATCTCGCGCTGACCGAGAAGGAGTACCTGGGCACCATCCGGCTCGGCCAGAACACTCTGACCGACGACGCCGAGGGCGACATCATGTCCTCGGCCGACGCGTCCGGCGTCCGCCGCGACGCGATCGACGCCGGGGTCGCCAAGCTGACCGGCGCCATCATGCAGGTGCCGTCCAAGGTCAGCGCCATCAAGATCAACGGCGTGCGCTCCTACAAGCGGGCGCGCGAGGGCGAGGAGTTCGAGATCCCGGCCCGCCCGGTCACCGTCTCGTCCTTCGCCGTCTACGACGTCCGGGACGCGGTTGCCGAGGACGGCACCCCGGTCCTCGACCTCGTCGTCTCCGTGGTCTGCTCGTCCGGTACGTACATCAGGGCCCTCGCCCGGGACCTGGGCGCCGATCTGGGCGTCGGCGGGCACCTCACCGCGCTGCGGCGCACGCGGGTCGGCCCGTACAAGCTGGACACCGCGCGGACGCTCGACCAGCTCCAGGAGGAGCTGACCGTGATGCCCGTCGCCGATGCCGCGACCGCCGCGTTCACCCGCTGGGACGTGGACGCCAAGCGCGCGAAGCTGCTGCTCAACGGCGTGCGGCTGGAGATGCCCGGGGAGTACGCGGGCGCCGGGCCGGTCGCCGTGTTCGATCCCGAGGGCACGTTCCTCGCGCTGGTGGAGGAGTCGAAGGGCAAGGCGAAGAGCCTCGCCGTCTTCGGCTGACTCCGGCTTCTCCGGTTAACTCCGCCGTCTTCGGCTGATCTCGCCCCGAGGACCCCATCGTGGAGCGGCACCCAGTGTGCTGCGTGCCGCTCCACGATCCCCCTCACCAAGGGTCTGTCCAGCACTCCCGGTCGGTTCACCCCATCGAGCGGGCGCTCGGAGTGAACCGGGGGAGTGGAAGGGGGCGCGTTCGCTCCGGCGCCTGTTCCGCTGATCATCGCGCGCCTACCGTCGGTCCCAGGGGGCACGGCCCTTCGGGGCACAGCGGGAGGTTCGACGATGGCGGGACGGGACACCGGTTCCGGCGGCGGCCCCGATGGCGGCCCTGGCAGCGGTCCGGCCCTCGTCCGTGTCTGCGATCCCGCCGGGCGTCCGCGCGGTACGGGCTTCGTCGCCGACGACCACGGCACCGTAGTCACCAGCCATGAAGCGGTGGACGGCCTCAACCGCCTCCTCCTGCGCACCCCCGACGGAACCACGCACAGCGTGGGCACCGTCGACATCACGCCGCTGCCCCGCGCCGCACTCGCCCTCATCCGCACCGACGGCCTCGGCATCCGTCCCCTGCCGGTCGCCGTCCGGGCGCCTGCCGACGCCGGGGCGTACGTGCGCATCGCCGCCGGCGGCTGGCGCGAGGCGCGTGTGCTCGGGCACGTCGACGTCACGTACGCGGCGGCCGACACCAGCCACGTCGTTCTCGACGCCATGGAACTGGCCATCGGCACCGACGGCCGCGACGCGCTGCGGCCCGGGGCGGGCGCCGCCGGAGGGCCCGTCGTCGACGCCGCGTCGGGCGCCGTACTCGCCGTCCTCGGCACATCGCTCCAGGCGGAACACCAGGCCGCCGGTCTCGCCGTACCGCTGCGCGAGGCCGCCGCCAACGACCCCGGCGGGCCTCTCGCCCAGCTCCTCGCGCGGAACGCGGCCACGGTGCCGGTGTACGGGGACGAGCTCAACCTCGCGGGTGCCCTTCAGCTGACGGCCACGTCGGTCGGCTCCGACGGACCCGGCGCCGTCCTCGACCCCGAACCCGTCGAACGGCCGGAGGTGGCAAGGGAGTTCACTGCCTTCGAGGCCACGGACGCGACGGTGCTCGCCCTGGTGGGAGCGCCGGGCAGCGGCCGTACGACCGAGCTTGCCGCGTACGCCGCGCGGCGCGGGCGGGGAGTCCATCCCGCGCCCACCCTCTGGCTGCGCGGCGCCGATCTGCAGGGCGAGGACCGGAGCGTGGCGGACGCCGCGCGGAGGGCTCTGGTCAGGGCCGGGCGCATCGTCGCGGCGTCGCTCCCAGGGGGCGCCGAGGACGTGATCGGTGATGTGTCGCCGGAGCGCATCGCGGCGCAGGCCCGCGCGGCCGGGCGGCCCCTCGTCATGCTGCTCGACGGGCCGGAGGAGATGCCGCCCGTCCTCGCTCACCGCCTCGACGAGTGGACCCGCGGCACGGCCCGCTGGCTGCGGGACGCCGGCGTGCGGCTCGTCGTGGCGTGCCGGGGGGAGTTCTGGGAGCGCGCGGGCGGGCTGTTCCCTGGCGAGGTGCTGTACGGGCGGGCCGGGCGGCTGCCCGCGTGTGTGCCGGTCGGCGAGCTGACCGGGGACCAGGCCCGCCTCGCCCGCGAGCGGTACGGGCTGCCCGAGGACGCGCTCGCCGGCCGCGACGCCCGGCATCCGCTCGCGCTGCGGCTCCTCGCCGACGTGCGGGCCGCGCTCGGCGGGACCGTGCCGGGCAGCGCCGACAGAGACGCCGTCTTCGCCGCGTACCTCGACCTGATGTGCCTGCGCGTGGCGGTCCGCCTCGCGGCCGTGAACGGGTTGCGCGGCACCGCCGTGCGCAGGCTCGCCGCGCGGGTGTCCGGGCAGGTCCACGAGGCGGCCCGGCGGTGCCTGGGGCCTGGGCAGGGCGAGCTGGACCGGGAGGCGTTCGAGGAGGTGTTCCCGTGGGGCGCGCTGCCGGGGAGCCGGGGCGCGGGCGTCACGGCGTGGGCCCCGGCCGTCCTGGCCGAAGGGGTACTGGTCCCTGCCGGGCGCGGCTACCGGTTTGCGCACGAGGAGGTCGCCGACTGGATCCAGGGGATGCACCTGGACCTGGACGGGGCGCTGCGGGCACTCGTGTTCCGAGAGCGGGGCACCGGCCGGGCGGCGCCCACCGTGCCCGTACCCCGGCACCGGGCGGGACCCGTCGTGCAGGCACTTCTGCTCGTCGAGCGCCAGCGAGGGTCGGCCGAACTCTTTGAAATTCTCGGCGAGTTGGCCCTGAAGTCGCTCACGCCGGGTGACGCGGACGCCTCCTGGTGGGCGGCCCATCTCCTTGAGGAGACGCTGCTCAGGGTGCCCGATGCCACGCCCTACCTGGGCGTGCTCGAACCGCTCGCCGACCGCGGGTGTCTCGCCCCGTCGTTCTGGCGGCGGGTCCCGGTCACGGACGCCGACCGGCTCGCCCTCCTGCGCCGCCTCGTCGTGCACGATCCGCCGCCCGGGAGCCGCCACCGGTACCTGGACACCGTCGCCGCACTCCTCGCCGCCGACCCGGTCGCCGTCCAGGCCCACCTCACCCGCTGGTTCGACGACGAACGGCCCCTGCCCGCGCTGCCCGACGCGACCGTCGCCACCGCCGCCCAAGCGCTCCTGCACACCCACCGGCACGGCGGTGTCGACGACCTCACCGAGGCCCTCGCGGACTGCGGGCATCCGCGCGGCGACGAACTCCTCGCCGTGCTCGCCGACGAGGAGCCGTCGGCGCTGTGCCGGGCCGTCGACCGCTGGGCCCACGACGAACGCCCCGCCCGCCGCGCGTCCGCCGTCGTCTACGCCCTGCGCGTCGCCCCGCACGTCACCACGGACGCCGACCGGGGCCTGCTCCGCTACGCGGCGCTCGCCCTGCTCGCCCGCCCCGCCGACGGCGCCGCCCACGGGGCCGCGCTCTCCCTCCTCGTCCGCGACCCGGCGACGCGGGACACGTATCTGCCGCAGGCGCTCGGGCGGTTCGCGGACGGAGATCCACGGCTGCCCGCCGACGCGTTCGCGGGCGCCCTGGCCACGCATCCCGAGGCCGTCCTCGACGCCTTCCGGAGCCGGGCGCGGGAGCCCGGGGGAGCAGCCGGCGTGCTCCGGACCCTGGCCGCCGTGACGGCGCCCGCGCTCACGCGGCGGGCCGCCGCCCTCGTCGAGGAGCTGCTCGCGGACCGGCCCGATACGGCGCCGGCCGTCGCCGAGTACGTCGACCGGTGCCTGGAGCACGGCCCGGCCGGCCGCGCGGTGCTCCACCCGCTCGTCACCGGCCTGCTGCGCACCGGCCCGCCTCCGGTACGCGCCGAGCTCGCGCCCGTACTGGCCCGCCCCGGCACCGGCGCCTCACGAGCCCTGCGCGGCGAACTCGTCGACGTACTGCTCGCCCACGAGGACGACCCCGACGTGCTCGACGCCGTACTGCGGACCGCGGCCCGCAGCGTCCCGGACGCCGGTGAGGTCCGCACCCGTGACCTGGTGCGACGTACCGGACTGCGGCTCGTACGCACCCCGGAGGGTGCCGCGTGCTTCGACCGCGGGCTCGTCGGGAGCGCCGACTCCGTGCCCGGGTTCGCCGCCCTCGTCGTCGGGTGGCTGGGCGCTGCGCCGCGGGAGTGGGCCGGGCTCGTCGGGCCCAGCGCCCGCCGCGTGATCGAGCGGCTTGCCGGGGTACGGGTGCCCGCCTGACCTGCTCAGGCAGCTGCCCTCCCTCCCGATGCGGGGCGCGGGCGCTCGGCATGGCACTCTTAGACCTGCGTATTCGGCAAACGGACGTAACCGTCGTACACAGGTTCGCGAGGAGCAATCACCGTGCAGCGCTGGCGTGGCTTGGAGGACATCCCCCAGGACTGGGGGCGCAGCGTCGTCACCATCGGCTCCTACGACGGAGTGCACCGCGGCCATCAGCTGATCATCGGCCGCGCCGTCGAACGGGCCCGTGAGCTCGGTGTGCCCGCCGTCGTGGTCACCTTCGACCCGCACCCCAGCGAGGTCGTGCGCCCCGGCAGCCACCCTCCGCTGCTCGCCCCGCACCACCGGCGCGCGGAACTGATGGCCGAACTCGGCGTCGACGCGCTGCTGATCCTGCCCTTCACCGCCGAGTTCTCGAAGCTGTCGCCGGCCGAGTTCGTCGCGCACGTCCTCGCCGACAAGCTGCACGCCCGCCTCGTCGTCGAGGGCCCCAACTTCCGCTTCGGCCACAAGGCCGCAGGTACGGTCGCGTTCCTCGCCGAGCAGGGGGCGAGCCACGACTTCGAGGTCGAGGTCGTCGACCTGTTCGTGTCCGGTTCGGCGGGTGGCGGCGAGCCGTTCTCGTCGACGCTGACGCGGCGGCTCGTGGCCGAGGGTGACGTGGAGGGTGCGCGCGAGATTCTCGGGCGCCCGCACCGGGTCGAGGGCGTCGTCGTGCGTGGTGCGCAGCGCGGGCGCGAACTCGGTTTCCCGACGGCCAACGTCGAGACGCTCCCTCACACGGCCATCCCTGCGGACGGTGTGTACGCGGGGTGGCTGCACGTCGAGGGTGAGGCCATGCCCGCGGCGATCTCCGTGGGCACGAACCTGCAGTTCGACGCCACGGAGCGCACGGTTGAGGCTTACGCCATCGACCGGGTGGACCTCGACCTGTACGGGCTGCACGTGGCCGTGGACTTTCTCGCCTTTGTGCGGGGGATGGCGAAGTTCGACTCCGTCGACGCGTTGCTGGTCGCTATCGCGGATGACGTCAAGAAGTCGCGGGAATTGGTTGAGGCGTACGAGGGCGAGTAGCGGGGTGTGGGTCGGCGTCTCGGGGCTCTGCCCCGGGCCCCGGTCCTCAAGCGCCGGACGGGCTGATTTGGGCTGAGGTGGCCGTTGCCCAGTGGCACGCCACCTGTGTCCCGCCCGCTCCCGAAAGCACCGGCAAATCCTCCCCCCGGCATCTCTCCGCCACCCCCGCCCTCTCCGCCTCCCCCGACGCCAGGATCTGGCAGCGGGCGTGGAAGCGGCAGCCGGGTGGGATGCGGGACGGGTCCGGGGGTTCGCCCGTGAGGACCACCGGGGTGCCCGGTGCCTCCGGCAGGACCGACAACAGGGCCTGTGTGTACGGGTGTTGAGGCACCGTCAGTACCTCCTCTACCGTTCCCGTCTCCACGATCCGGCCCAGGTACATCACCGCCACACGGTCAGCGATGTTCCATGCCAGGCCCAGGTCGTGCGTCACCACCAGTGCGGACAGGCCCAGTTCATCGCGGAGGCGAAGCAGGAGGGCCAGGATCTCGCCGCGTACCGATGCGTCCAGGGACGCCACCGGCTCGTCCGCGACGATCAGTTCGGGGTCCAGGACGAGCGCGCCCGCGATCACCACGCGCTGGCGCTGGCCGCCTGACAACTCGTGCGGGTAGCGCAGGAAGAAGCGCTCCGGTGGGCGGAGCCCGGCGCGGGACAGGGCGCTGGCCACCGCCTCGCGCTCGTCACCCCCGTAACCATGGATCCGCAGGCCCTCGGCCACGGCCTCGTACACCGTGTGCCGTGGGTTCAGGGAGCCGCTGGGGTCCTGGAGGACCAGCTGGGCGCGCTTGCGGTACGCCTTGAGGGCGCGTGAGGAGTATGCGAGGGGTTCTCCGTCGAACGTGATCCGGCCGGACGTCGGCGGGACCAGGCCGAGCAGTGAGCGGGCCAGCGTCGTCTTGCCGCAGCCCGACTCGCCCACCAGGGCCACGATCTCGCCCGGCGCGATGTCCAGGTCCACACCGTCCACGGCCCGCGCGGGGTCCGCGCCCCGGCGGCCCGGGAACGTCACGTGCAGCGCGCCGGCCGCCAGCAGAGGGGGCCTACCCGTCGTACTCGTCATGCTGTCGTGCTCCTCGACTCGACGGCGGCGGTCTCGCCCGCGTGGACGCACGCCGCCAGACGGCCCGTGCCCACCTCCCGCAGCTCCTGGTCCTGGGTGGCGCACGCGTCGAGCGCCACCGGGCAGCGCGGATGGAACGTGCAGCCCGTGGGCAGCGCCGACGGATCGGGCGGGTCGCCCGGCAGGCCGCGCGGCGCGAACCTCGACGCCACGTCGCCGATCCGTGGGAAAGCCGCCGACAGGGCTTTCCCGTACGGGTGTTGGGCGTTCTCGTAGACCTCGGCGGCCGGGCCCTCCTCGACGACGCGGCCCGCGTACATCACCGCGAGCCGGTCGCACGTGTCCGAAAGGACCGCCAGGTCGTGGCTGATCATGATGAGGCCCAGGTCCTGGTCGGAGACCAGTTGCTCGATGAGGCGGAGGATCTGGGCCTGGATCATCACGTCGAGCGCCGTGGTCGGTTCGTCGGCGATGACCAGGCCCGGGTCGCACGCGAGCGCCATCGCGATCATCACGCGCTGGCGCTGCCCGCCGGACAGCTCGTGCGGATACGCGTCCGCGCGGGCCGCCGGCAGACCGACCTGCTCCAGGAGCTCGGAGACCTTCCGCCTCGCACCCGACGGCGTCGCCTTCCTGTGCAGCAGGATCGGCTCGGCGATCTGGTCGCCGACGCGGTGCACGGCGTTCAGCGAGTGCATCGCGCCCTGGAAGATGATCGAGGCGCCCGCCCAGCGCACGGCGCGGACCTGGCCCCACTTCATCGTGAGGACGTTCTCGCTGTTCAGCAGAACCTCGCCCGTCACCTTGGTTCCGGCCGGGAGGAGACGTAGCAGGGCGAGCGCCAGCGTCGACTTGCCGCAGCCGGACTCGCCGGCGATGCCGAGCTTCTGGCCCGCGCCCACGCTCAGGTCCACCCCGCGCACGGCCCGCGCCCCGCCCGCGTACGTCACTTCGAGGTTCCTGACGTCGAGAAGGCTCACCGGGCCACCCCCAGCTTCGGATTGAGGACGGACTCGACGGCACGGCCGCAGAGGGTGAACGAGAGGGCTACGAGGGCGATGGCCAGGCCGGGCGGTGCCAGGTACCACCAGTCGCCCGCGCTGACCGCGCCCGCCTCGCGCGCGTCCTGGAGCATTCCGCCCCAGGACGTGATCGTCGGGTCGCCGAGGCCGAGGAAGGCGAGCGTGGCCTCCGTCAGGATCGCGCCGGAGATCACCAGAGTGGTCTGCGCGAGGACGAGCGGCATCACGTTCGGCAGGACGTGCCGCCGCATGACGTGCCCGTGCCCGCCGCCGAGCGCACGGGCCCGCTCGATGTACGGGCGGGACTCCACGGCCAGCGTCTGGGCCCGGACCAGGCGGGCCGTCGTCGGCCAGGTCGTCACGCCGATCGCCAGGATCACCGTCCAGATCGAACGGGACATCACCGTGGCGAGCGCGATCGCGAGGACCAGCGTCGGCATCACCAGGAACCAGTCCGTGACCCGCATCAGAACCGTCGCGTACCAGCCGCAGAAGTGGCCCGCGACGATTCCGACGACCGTGCCGATCGCCACGGACAGGAACGCGGCGAGCAGCCCCACGGTGAGCGACACCCGCGCCCCCCACACGAGGAGCGCCAGCACGCTGCGGCCGAACTGGTCGGTGCCGAGCGGGAATTCAGCGCTCGGCTCCCCAAGTGGGCCGCCCGGCGCGTCGGTCACGGACTGCGAGTCCGCGCCCACGAGCAGGGGCGCGCAGAGTGCGATCAGCCCGATCAGGATCAGGCCCGCCAGACCCCACAGGCCGCTCCGGTGCGTGCGGTACTCGCGCCAGAAGCGGGCGGCGGAGGCGCGCTGGCGGGCACGGGCGAGGGCCTTCGCGTTCTTGTGCACCGGCGGAGGCGGGGTCAGCTGAGGGATGTCGGTTTCGGCGGTCATCGGCCCACCCGGGGATCGAGCAGCGGATACAGCACGTCGGCGAGGGTGTTCGCCAGGATCACGGCCGTGGCGAAGACGAAGAACAGGCCCTGCACGAGCGGGAGGTCCGGCACGCTCAGCGCCGAGTAGAACAGCCCGCCGAGCCCCGGCCAGGAGAACACCGTCTCGACGAGGATCTGCCCGGCGACGACATGGCCGAGGTTCACGAACATCAGCGTGAACGTGGGCAGCATCGCGTTCGGGACGGCGTGCTTACGGCGTACGACGTCGTCGCGCAGCCCCTTCGCTCGGGCCGTCGTCAGATAGTCGCTGCCCATCTCGTCGAGCAGCGAGGAACGCATCACGAGGAGCGTCTGCGCGTAGCCCACGGCGACGAGCGTGATGACGGGAAGGACCAGGTGGTGCGCCACGTCGACGACGTACGCGAAGCCGCTCTGGCCGCCGGACTCCAGGCCGCCCGTCGGGAACAGGCCCGGGATCGGGCCCAGCCCCACCGCGAAGACGATGATGAGGAGCAGGCCGAGCCAGAACGACGGGACGGAGTACAGCGTGAGCGCGAACGCGGTGTTGAAGCGGTCGCTCCGCGATCCGTTGCGCCAGGCGGTGCGCGTGCCCAGCCAGATGCCGAGCGCGGTGTAGAGGACGTACGCCGTGCCGGTGAGCAGCAGCGTCGCCGGGAGCGCCTCGGAGATCTTGCCGATGACCGGGGAGTGGAACTGGTACGACGTGCCGAAGTCGCCGGTCAGCGCGTCACCGATGTAGTTCGTGAACTGCTGCCACATCGGCAGGTCGAGGCCGAACTGGTGCCGTAATGCTTCGAGTTGCTGCGCCGAGACCCGGCGGCCGCCCGTCATCTGCTTCACCGGATCGCTGGGAATCAGCCGGAACAGGAAGAAGCTCGTGACAAGCACCGCGAAGAGCGAGACGACCGCCCCCGCGATCTTGCCCGCCACGTACTGGAGATAGGCCTTGGTGTTACGCGCCCGTGGGCCGCGGCCCGCCGACGGCCCGGCCTGAGCCGGGCCCCCGGAGTCCGCACTCTGCACGAGCGCCGGAGTGCTCTCTGCTGTCATGGGGAACTCTCGTCACCGTTGCTCGTGCGGTACTTGGGGAAGTTACTCGTGCGGTACTTGGGGAAGTTATTCGCGGTCGTCCGCCGTGGTGCGCCGGCGCCTCGCGAGGAGCAGCCCGCCGCCACCGAGGACGACCACGGCCGCGACGATACCGACGATCACGCCCGTGGCAGTGGAACCGCCGCCCGAGCCCGCGTCGCCCGTGCCGTCCGCGGGAACGGCCGACCACCAGCTCCAGTACCCGTCCTGGCCGTAGATGTTGCCGGCCGCGGTCGGCATGGTCCGGATCGACTTGATCTGGTCGGTGCGGTACGCCTCGACGGCGTTCGGGTACGCGATGACGTTCATGTAGCCCGAGTCGTACAGCCACGACTCCATCTGCTTGACGGTGTCGGCGCGCTTGGCCGGGTCGTACTCGGCGAGCTGCTTCGCGTACAGGCCGTCGAACGTGTTGTCGCAGATGAAGTTGTCCGTCTGGGCGGTCTCCCTGGCCTTGACGGGCAGGGCCGCGCAGGTGTGGAGGCCGAGGACGGCGTCCGGGTCGGGGTTGACCGACCAGCCGTCGAACGCGAGGTCGTACTCACCGGCGTACCAGGGCACCGAGATGTCGTCGCGGCAGTCGACCTTCAGGCCGATGCCGAGCTTGCCCCACCACTCCTTGAGGTACTTGCCGACCGCCTTGTCGTTCGGGTCGGTGGCGTGGCACAGGATGCGCAGGTCGAGCGGCTTGCCGTCCTTGCCGACGCGGTGGCCGTTCTTCATGGGGTAACCGGCCTCGTCGAGCAGCTTGCCGGCCTTCGCCGGGTCGTAGCCGAGGGCCTGGCTGCCGGACGGCTTCCAGAAGTAGTCGGCGAAGCGCGGCGGGATGTACCCGGCGCCCTGGACGGCGTGGCCCTGGAAGACCTTGTCGACGATGGTCTTGCGGTCGACCGACATGAAGAGCGCGTGGCGCACCTTCTGGTCGAGCAGCGCCTTGTTGCCGTCGCCGAACTTCTTGCCGTCCTTGGTCTGCGCGCCCGGGTTCACGGCGAGCGCGAAGAAGCGGCGGCCGGGGCCCTCGTTGACCTTGATGTCCTTCTCGCCCTGGAGCGAGGCCGCCTGAGCGGGCGTCAGGGCGGGGGAGCCGGCTACGAAGGAGACCTCGCCCTTGCGCAGGGCGGCGACGGCGGCGTCCTGGTCCTTGTACGTCTTGAAGACGACCTCGTCGAACTTCGGCGCCCCGCGCCAGAAACTCTTGTTGGCCTTCAGCTTCACGTACTGGTCGACCTTGTAGTCCGTCAGCACGAACGGGCCGTTGCCGACGACGGGGAACGTCTTGTCGTTGTTGAACTTCGAGAAGTCCTTGACGTCCTTCCAGATGTGCTCGGGCACGATCGGGACGTCGAGCGCGGCCATGGTGGCCTGTGGCTTCTTCAGCTCGATGACCAGCTGGGTGGGGCTGGGGGCGGTGACCTTGCGGAAGTTGGAGACGAAGTTGCCGTTCGCGGTCGCCGCGCCCTCGTCCGTCATCATCTTGTTGAAGGTGAACGCGGCGTCGGCGGCCGTCGCCTGCTTTCCGTCCGACCACTTCGAGTCCGACCGGATGGTGTACGTCCAGGTCAGCTTGTCCGCCGACGGCTTCCAGGCGGTCGCGAAACCCGGGACCGTGTGGTTGTCCTTCGGGTCGTAGTTGGTCAGGTACTCGTACATCATCCGGTGGATGCTCGTACTGACCAGGCGCTGGGCGAGGAACGGGCTCAGCGAGTCGACGCTCTGGGCGAGGGCGACGGTCAGGACCTTCTTGCCGCCGTCCGCCGCCTTCGCCTCATGCGGGGCGGGGTTGAGCGGCGTGGCCAGACCGGCCGTCAAAGTGAACGCCGCGGCACCGGCCGCGAGCAGTGCCCGCGGCGCACGGGACAGCGGCCGAGCGGGTGTCCGAGCGGGTGTCCGAGCGGGTGTCTTCCGGGGCTGAACGTGTGTGTCCATGGGTGGGTGACCTCGCGTCTCGCTCGCGCGGAGTGGCAGGTTGATCACGGGGCGTCAGCTGATTGATGAGTGTGTACCAGTGCTGCTCTCCGCACGTCAACGGCGCATACACCCCATGTGGCCTGCGGAAATAACGAGTTGACCAGCAATCCCACGCTCATTGGACGAGACCTCTGACGCGGCGCAGGCCAGGGCGTGACGCCCTTGGCGCACCTTATGTGGCTTTGATGGTGTGTCAGCTGCTTATGGGGTGTACGGCGTGTGGCGGGGCGGGGCGCGCTGGCGCGGTGCGGGCCGGGGGAATGGCGAGGGCCCGCACCGTGGTGAGGGTGCGGGCCCTGTGGGGCGTGCTTTGCGCGATTACTGCTGCGGCGGCTGCGGCTGGGCGCCGTAGGGGGGCGCGGGCTGGCCGGGGTGCGGCTGGCCCTGCTGGGGTGCGGGCGCCGGCTGCTGCCAGGCCTGCGGGGGGCCCGGCTGCTGGGGCGGCTGCGGCTGACCGGGCTGCTGCGGGTACGGCTGGCCGGGCTGACCGGCGTACTGCTGACCGGGCTGGCCCGGCTGACCAGGCATGGGCTGACCCGGCTGGCCGGGGTACGGCTGCTGGCCCGGGAACGGCTGGCCCGGCGCGGGCTGCTGACCCGGCATGGGCTGACCAGGCATGGGCTGACCCGGGTACGGCTGCTGCTGGTGACCGGGCACCGGCGGGGCCATGGTGGGCGGCGGGTTCCCGTCCGACGTCCACAGACCCTGCTGCTGCTGAGCCCGCGCGAAGTCCTCGGCGACCATCGCCGAGAGGTTGAAGTACGCCTCCCGGACCTTCGGCCGCATCATGTCGAGGTCGACCTCGGCGCCCGCCGCCAGGTGCTCGTCGAACGGCACCACGACGACGCCGCGGCAGCGCGTCTCGAAGTGGGACACGATGTCGTCCACCTTGATCATCTTGCCGGTCTCGCGGACCCCTGAGATGACCGTGATGGAACGCGACACCAGGTCCGCGTACCCGTGCGCCGACAGCCAGTCGAGGGTCGTGCTGGCGCTGCTCGCACCGTCGACGGACGGCGTCGAGATGATGATCAACTGGTCGGCGAGGTCCAGCACACCGCGCATCGCGGAGTACAGCAGACCCGTGCCGGAGTCGGTCAGGATGATCGGGTACTGCTTGCCGAGCACGTCGATCGCGCTGCGGTAGTCCGCGTCGTTGAACGTCGTCGAGACCGCCGGGTCCACGTCGTTCGCGATGATCTCCAGGCCGGACGGCGCCTGCGAGGTGAACCGGCGGATGTCCATGTACGAGTGCAGGTGCGGGATCGCCTGCACCAGGTCACGGATGGTCGCCCCGGTCTCACGGCGCACACGGCGGCCGAGGGTACCGGCGTCCGGGTTGGCGTCGATGGCGAGGATCTTGTCCTGGCGCTCCGTGGCGAGCGTCGAACCGAGTGCGGTCGTCGTGGTCGTCTTGCCCACGCCGCCCTTGAGGCTGATCACGGCGATCCGGTAGCAGGACAGGACCGGGGTGCGGATCAGGTCAAGCTTCCGCTGCCGCTCGGCCTCCTCCTTCTTGCCGCCGAGCTTGAAGCGCGCGTTGCCACTGCCGGGGCGGGTGCTCTTCGCCTTCTGCTTCTTGTTGTTGAGCAGCCGGTCGGCGGACAGCTCCACGGCCGCCGTGTAACCGAGCGGCGCGCCACCGACGTTCGTGGGCGTGCGCTGGTCGTGCTGAACGGGCTGCGGCCAGGCGGCACCGGTACGGGGGTCGATGCCGGGGGCGGGGGGCTGACCGGGGTACTGCTGGTCGGGCTGACCGGGCTGGCCCGGGTACGGCTGGGGCTGGCCGGGCTGGGCCTGCGGCGCGGGCTGCTGGGGGTTCTGCGGGTTCGGCTGGGCCGGGGGCTGCGGGGCCTGCGGGTGCTGCGCGTGGGGTGCGGCGGGCTGGCCCTGGGCGTGGGGGCCGGGCTGCGGCTGCGGGAACCCGTAACCGCCGGGCTGAGGCTGCGGCTGGGCCTGCGGGGTCGGCTGGGGGAAGCCGTAACCGCCTTGCGGGGCAGGCTGGTTGGCCGGACCCGGCTGGGGCGTCGGCTGCGGGAACCCGTAACCGCCCTGCGGCGCCTGCTGGTTGGGCGCTACGGGGGCGGGAGGCGTCGGCTGGGGGAAGCCGTAGCCCTGCTGCTGGGGCGGCGCGGCCGGTGCCTGCTGCTGCGGGTCGCCGGGCACGGGCGGCTGCGGGAAGCCGTAACCGCTCTGCGGCGCCGGCGGGGTGTTCTGGCCCGGCCAGCCCTGCGGTGCGGGTGCGCCCTGGGCCTGGACCGGTGCGGCGGGCTGCTGCTGTTCCGGCGTCGGCGCGGGCCACTGCGTGCCCGGCGCCGGGGCCGCGGGCTGGAACGCCGGCGGCAGCGGCGGGACGCCTTCCTGCGCGACGGGCGGCGGGGCCCAGCCAGCGGGGGCGGCCTGGGGGTCGGCGGGGGCCTCCGGCTGGACGGGCGCGTCGGCCTCGGGCGGGAGCGGGGCGGCGTCGGTGCCCGAGTCCGGGCCTGCGTCGGGGGTCGTACCGGCGATCGCGGCCGAGTCCTCGCTGACGATGTCGCCCGCGCCCTCACCGCCCTCCGGCTCGGACTCCGCCGATGCCTCCGGCGTCTCGGACGCCTCGGCCGTGGCGGCTTCGCCCTCCTCGGCGGAGCCCGCGTCAGAGGTGACGTCAGATCCGGACTCACCGTCAGCCGTGGCGGCGCTCACCACCGCGTCGTCGCCCTCGTCCGTCACGGGCGTAATCGGCGCGACCAGCGGGAAGTCACCGGAGTGGTCCGAGCCACCGGCCGCAGCACCGGCACCGGCACCGGACTGCGACGCGTCCGCGGACGCGGCGCCCTCCGACCCCGACTCGGCCTTCTGCTCGTCCCGCGCCGCCATCTCGGCGAACTCGCGCTTCAGCGCGGCCGCGGAGAACCGCATCGTCGCGCCGCTCTCCAGATCGCCCGTCCCGGAACCCGCGTCAGGCTCGGGGGACGCCGGAGTGCTCGCGTACGGCTGGTACGGGGCGGGAGGCGCCGGGGGCGTGACGGGGGCGGGCGCGGGAGCCGGCGGAGGCGTGGCGGGTGTGGCCGAGGGAGTCTCGCCCGCGGCGGCCGACGCGTTCTGCGTGTACCAGGCCGGAGGGGCGTAGTCGATGGTGAACTCGCCCGTCGTCTCAGTGGCGGACTCCGCGTCGGAGTGATCATCCCCGGGTGTGTCCCAGCCCCCGTGGATCCCGTTCCGATCGCTGTTCACAATGCCTCCTGGTGTGGTCGAGCACCCTCGTGCCGTGGTGGGGGGCGACCGTTCCTGTCGTCCGATCCGCCGGGCTCTTCCCCCGGGACGCGTACGAACCGCTCATGGGTTGCCGCGCGCGTCCTGTCCCAGCCTAATCATCAAAACGAGGAGTACGGCAGGCCCGTCCGCCCCTCCGAAGCCGCCCACCAGGTCACACACGGGCAACAAGTGATGCCGAGGCGATACGGAAGTGACGAACGCCCTTCTGCTCGCCGAGCACAAACTGCCCGAATGAGACGCAAAGGGGAACGGGACCGATCGCCGGAGCCGCCCGGGACGGATCCCGGGCCGACTTCAGTCCATCCGGCGTGCGTTACCCAACAATCCGATCTCGGCGTCGGTCGCCTGCGTCATCACGTACTGGCGGTCGCCGTCGGTACACCACAGAGTGACGCCGTCGGCGAGCGTCGGCAGCGACTCCCATTCCTCGCGCGGCAGCCCGAGGACGCGGCCGATCTCCGCCGCCTCGTCAGGTGACACCCGCTGGATGCCGACGAGTCGCGCCTGCCGCATCAACCGCGGTGCCACCGGGCTCAGATACGGCAGCAGCGTCAGCACGGACTGCCACGGCGCCGAGGCCACACGCCCGCGCGGCGGACGCATACCGCAGTCCCGCACCACGAGCACCGGACCGCCCGCGGACGCGCCCTGCGGCGGCACCCGCCCGACGTCATGCACCGTCATGCCGGACTGCCCGCCACCGACCGCCTGCACCATCTGGGCCCAGTGCTGCGCCCGCCCGGTCTCCACGGCGACCCGCGCCCCGGTCGCGGCAGCGCGCAGCGCGAGAACCTGAGCCGTCCACAGACCACCGATGAGCACCATGTCGTACGGCGTCGGTCTGTTCACCCCGAGCACGGCGGGCTGGCCGTCCGCGTCCACACCGACGACGACGCCGTCGTCACCGATGGGCAGCGCGAGGCTGTCCAGCTGGTCGACGGAGAGCGTGTGCCGCTGGTGGCGCGGGCCGAAGAGTCCGATGCCGATGCGAGGGCGTTCCCCGGCGTGCGCGGGCGCGGCGGGAGCCGATCCGGTGTTCCCGTTGCCGTTCCAGGAATTGCCGTCCCAGGCTCCTGCCCCGGCCGGGGGAGATGACGTCATGGCCATCAGCGTGCACCTCCGAGCGGCAACGTGGCGAGAACTCCGGGCAGTTGTTCACGGTCGAGACGGACGAGGCCCGTTTTGGACTGCCGGGCCGCGGTCTCCAGGGAGCGCCGAGCCGTCGTCAGCTCGCTGTCGCTGCGCCCGGTGATGCGCATGTGGCCGGCGAGCTGGATGTCCCGCTGGTCACCGCGGGACAGCGTGAGGCTGAAGGTCGTGGCCAGCGCGGGCACCGTGGTCAGCAGTGCGACGAGCTGGTGCATCGCGGTCCCGGAGCCGCCGAGCTGCGGCCAGCGCCGCACCCAGTACGTGGTGTGCCTGCGGTTGTCGCAGCGCCAGCTGCGGCCTGACTCCTCGGTCCTGCGCTGCGGCATCTCGCTGCGGCCGGCCTGCGCCGTCACCATCGGGTTGGCGCACGCCGACGTCGCGACGGCGGCCGTCAGCTCCTCCTCCGTCAGCACGCTCGCCCGGAACCCGGCGCCGGTCAGCCGGCTCGCGAGATGCTGCGCGGCGCGGGCGACGCACTTCTGCGCGCCGAGGGTGCCGCCGCCGCGCGCCGCCACCGCCTCCGGGCACAGCTCGGGGTCGAGCTTCAGGGCGATCCACGTGATGCGGACCGCGGGGGAGCCGGTCTGGGCCTGCAGCGGCGCGTAGTTGCTCACCGCCACGGACTGCTGCGGCAGGTGCAGCGCGGGAGCGGGCTGCGTGTGCAGCACGATCTGTGCCGATTCGAGGTGGATCCCGTCGACTTCGAGGGCGTCCCGCACGATCCCGATGGGCAGCGGCCGGCGCGAGCGCTCCGCCCGCAGGGCCGTGGCGTCCGACTCGACCTGCAGAACGGCCGTCAGGAACGCGCCGTCGCCGACCATGCCGATGGGCCGCTGGTCGCGGTCGTCACCCCGGCTGTAGCTGTACGTCCGAAGCGAGGGGTCGCACTCGACGGCCGGCGCGAGACCGGGCTCCGTACCGGGCGGCACCGGCGTGCTCTCCGCACGGCGCTTGCGCCCGCGCAGGGCCAGGACGCTGCCGAGCCACTCCGGAAGCGACCGCCCCCGGCGGCGTACGACGGCCAGGAGGACGAGGATCGCGGCGACGACGCCCGCGGGCACCAGGGCCCACGGTCCGACGGCCCAGCCGGCGACCAGCAGGGCCGCTGCCAGCTCGATCATCACCATCTGCTGGAGCCGGAACGAACCGGTCCGCCCGGAACGCGACTTCAGATGCAGCGAAACCGGACCGCCCGACGCCGCCGGAGGACCCGAGGCCCCGCCGGACCGAGCCGCCCGCGTACCGTCCGCCGATCCCCGTCGGCCACCCGACCGTGACCGGGATTGCGACCGCGACCGGGTCCGCGTTGCGGAAGCCATCACTCCAAACCCCCCGAACTGTCCCGAAAATCCCTGTTGAACAGGGCCCTTGAAGGCCCCAGCACCCTACCCGTCCCACACGCACAACCACGCAACAGGCATAGTAGGGGCCGGGTCTGACAACGGAGGGCGGGGGACGCAGGTACCCCCGAGCGCTGCACGGGGAGAAGCGGACACAGATGGCATCACGGCGGGACGAACTCAACGCCTACACCTTCGCGAAGCGTCGCACGCTCGCGTCCTTCCTCCAGCCCTCTCCCTCCGGATCGGAGGAAGGGGCTCCGAAACCGCTGCGCGCGGTGGTGCCCGGCGTGATCGTCGGCACCGTCGTCCTCGCCGTGTTCGGTGCGTGGGGGATGTTCAAGCCGACAGCTCCCCCCGGGTGGGACGCGCTCCACAAGAACGTTATCGTCGCGAGCAAGTCGACGACGCGGTACGTGGTCCTGGAGACGAAGGGCAAGAAGCAGCTCCACCCGGTCCTCAACATGGCGTCGGCCAAGCTCCTCGTGGACCCCAGCGACAACCCCCCGGTGACGGTGTCCGAGGACGTGCTCGACAACGGCACGATCCCGCACGGCGCCACGATCGGCATCCCGTACGCCCCCGACCGCCTCCCGTCGGCCGCCGAGGCCGGGGCCGCCAAGCGCTGGGCCGTCTGCGAGCGTCCGGCCGACGGCGGCCGCGCCATCCAGAAGGCGGCGTTCGTCCTCGCGAAGCGCGACCTGAGGAAGACGGAGGGCCGCGAGAAGCTGCGCGGCGGCGACCTGATGTACGTCGTCGGCCCGGACAAGGCCGAGTACGTCGTCGACGCCCACGGCACCGCCTTCCCCATCGACCCTCGGAGCCAGGACAGGGAACAGCTCCTGCGTGCCCTGGGCATCGACGCCCCCGGCGGCCAGAAGCCGGAGCGCGTGTCCCGGGACTGGCTGGACACCCTCAACAAGGGCGAGCAGATCGCGTTTCCGGCATTCCCGGTCACTCCCGGTACCGCCGCCGGGACGAACAGCACGCTGAGCGACACGGCGAACCGCGTCGGCATGGTCCTCAAAGCACCCGGCCAGTACTACGTTGTCCTGCCCGGCAAGGTCGCCCCGGTCACGGACTTCACCGCCCACCTGATCCTGGGCAACCCCGCACTCGGCAATCTCAGCCAGCACGGAGAGCCGTACAAGGTGGGCCCGGGTGACATCACCGCCGGCCAGAGCTTCGGGCCCGCCGGCTGGCCGAAGGACGAGCCGAAGACGGTCAACGAGGCCACCACCACGGCCGGCAGCCGCAACACCGTCTGCAACGTGCTGGACAAGGTCGACCCCGACAACGGCGCCACCACGCTCAGCACCTGGTCCGGCAAGAACTTCCCCGCGCCCCTGCCCGTCGGTTCCTCCAGCGCCTACGTCACCGCCGGTTCGGGCCAGCTCTACCGCCAGTTCGCGGGCACCGCGACCGGGGACGGCCCCACGTTCCTGGTCACCGACACGGGCCTTCGTTACGCGATGCAGTCCAACAGCGACAACGGTGCGGGCGACACGGGCATCGGCGCCACGGCGAAGGAGCGCGCGGCGCAGCGCCAGCAGGCCGGTCAGGCCAAGACACGGCTCGGCTACGAGCACGTGCGGGAGACGCCGATCCCGGTCGCCTGGTCCCAGTTCCTGCCCACGGGCCCGCGCCTGTCCTGGACGGCTGCCCGTCAGCCGCAGGGCTCCTAGGGCCGGGGGGTCACGATGGCGTACGCATCAGGGAATTCCACGGCGACGTGGACGCGCGGGGCGGCACTCGTCGGGGCGCTGGCCGTGACGGTGACGACCACCGCACTCGTTCCGGCGACCCCCGCGGCGGCCGACGGCGAGCAGTGCACGTTCGGCCCGAAGAACCCGAAGTACGAAGGCCGTCCCTGGTCGCTGCAGCGCGTCCTCCTGGACGACCTGTGGCACGAGACCAAGGGCAAGGGCGTCAAGGTCGCCGTCATCGACACGGGCGTCGACGTCAAGAACCCGCAGCTCAGGGGAGCCGTCGACACCGCCGAGGGCAAGAACCTGCTGCCCCCGAACCTCAAGGACGCCGACGGCAACAAGATCGCGCGCGGCAACGAGCACGGCACCACCGACACCGTGGGCCACGGCACGCGCGTCGCCGGCATCATCGCCGCCCGCCCGGCCGCGAAGACCGGCTTCGTCGGCCTGGCCCCCGAGGCCAGGATCATCCCGATCCAGCAGAACGACGCCGAGGGCCACGGCACGGCCGAGTCCCTCGCGAACGCCATCCTTTACGCGAAGTCGGTCGGCGCCCAGGTCATCAACATCTCGCAGGACACGGCCGACGCGGTCAGGCCCGCCCCGAAGCTGCAGGACGCGGTCAACACGGCCCTCGCCGCCAACATCGTCGTCGTCGCCTCGGCGGGCAACGACGGCCTGGACGGCAAGCAGCAGCAGACCTACCCGGCGTCGTTCCGCGGCGTCCTCGCGGTGGCCGCGTCGGACCGCAACAACGAACGCGCCGCGTTCTCCCAGCAGGGCAGCTTCGTGGGAGTGGCGGCACCGGGCGTCGACATGGTCTCCACCGTTCCGGGCGGCGGCCACTGCTCCGACAACGGCACCAGTTTCTCCGCCCCCTACGTGGCAGGGGTCGCGGCCCTCATCAAGGCGAAGCACCCCAAGTGGACGGCGGCCGAGGTCGTCGCCCAGATCGAACAGACCGCGGAACGCTCGATCGCCGGCCACGACGACTCGGTCGGCTGGGGCGTCGTCGACCCCGTGCGTGCCGTCACGGAGGACCCGGACCACCCGATCGAGACCCCGTCGGCCAATGAGGGGGTCACCCGGGCGGAGGCTCCCGAAGCGGCACAGGTCCACTTCGGCGAGACGGCGGAACAACGCGACTCGCGCCTCGCCACGTACACCGTCGTCGGAGCCGCGGTGCTGGTCGCGGGCCTGGGCGGCGCGGCCGTGGCGGTACGCGACGCACGCCGCCGGGGCCGGAAGGCGGCAGGCCGGGCGTGAGCGGCATGACCGCGCTCAGCTTCGGCATCGCCGGGGTGCTGCTGCTGGCCGCGTGCGTCAAGGCGGACCGCGTACGCGGCTGGCGCCAGAGCCTCAACCCGTCGGCACCGGACCTGCCCGACGCGGCCTTCGTCGTGGGCCGAGGGATCTTCCTGATCATGGCCGCGGTCATGGTCTTCGAGGGCTTCAACCTGGTGCGGATCTCCGCCGACTCGGAGTGGAGCGACGCCGAACTCGCGAGCGCGGTACGGCAAGCCGCGGACGACCTGGACGGCTGGGGTTACCTCGACGACGGACTCACGGCCGACTCCGCCTATTTCGACTCCTACGAGTCCCTGCTGGAGGGCAAGGTCATCCAGTACGGCGGCGGGGGCGCACCTGAGTCCGGCGTAGGCGCGGGGCCGGCCGGCGCGAACACGGACACGGACGCGTACTTCATGGTGAGGGCGAACGGCGCGGACGCGGCGTTCTGCACCCACATCGTGCGCACCCGAACCCCGAAGAACGACTACACACCCCCGGGCATCGCGGGCGGCGAGGGAACCATCACTCAGCGCGCGTACCGCTTGGCGGTGACTTCGAAGCTGGGTGCGTGCTGAGGGGTCAGTCGGCTTTGCGGCAACTGCCGTTCTGGGCAACGGAGTTCGCGTAGTCCGCCGACGCGTCGGCCGCCTACTTCTCCGCACTGCTGGAAGACGCGACGCTCATGCCTTCAACGAGCCGACTCCGTTCGACATCCCCTTTCAGGGAAATCGGCGGTAGCTCACATTTCAGGCCGAGTTGTCCCCGCTATTTGTCAGGTCGAGCGGATGTTCTCCGGCGTCAGAAGCGGTCGTGGGGTGGAGTGGTGAAGGGCCGGTGAGGGCGCACTTTGAGGTGCGTTTCCGGTGGTAGCGTGCCTTCGCCCGGTGCTGTCGGGTGTGCGTGCAAGTGGATTTGAATAGGGGGAGTCGTCGTGGCTGCGGATCTCGGAGTCGGCCCAGGCGTCTTGAAGCAGGGCGCGAAGGACATCTTGGAAGTTCTCAAGCCGGTCAAGAAAGTGGACCTGGGGGACGAGGGGGATCTGGCCACCAAGGCTGGAGATGACGACGCGTCTGCGTCCCTGGCGACGTTCTCCGCGACGTGGGAGAGAAGCGCTCAGTTCCTGGCTGACCTTGCGGCGACCTTGGCCGACGGACTTGATCAGGCCAACGGAAAATTCGAGGAAACGGATGAGGCCATCCGTGATGCGGTGAAGTCCGTCAAAACCGCGCTTTCCTGACGCTGTTGAGCTAGACGCAAACTCAAGAACAAGAACAGGGATTCCACACGCATGGCACCGACGCTCGGGTGGACTGACGACCCGAAGGATCTCATCCCGGGGGAAGCCGGCAAGCTCGGCGAACTCGAGACCGCCTTCAAGGGCTGGTCCGACAAGTTTGAGAAGATCGGCGACGGCTTGCGCGACGTGCGCATCAAGGGCTGGGTCGGTCAGGCCAGTGACGCCTTTTGGCCCACCTTGGCCAAGGAAAAGAAGAACTGGTACTACGCGAGCGATGCGATGTCGTCGGCCGCCAAGGCGGTTCACTCGTACGCCTCCACGTTGACCTGGGCACAGGGGCAGGCCGGAACCGCGATCGACAAGTGGAAGGCCGATGACCACGAGGGCGCCGAAAGCGTCCTGAAGGGTGCGAAGGACACGCTCAAGGAGGAGACCGAGAAGCTCGTCAAAAAGCTCCACGCTCTCGCGGGCGACTCCAAGGACAGCCCTGATTGGCTTGTCGCGATCCGCAATGGTGTCGACACGAAGAAGTGGCTTGAGGACCACGGCGTCGGTAAGGCCGCCATCGCACCCGAGACGTGGGCCAGGGAGAAGAAGCGGTGGTCCGGCTCCAGGACGAACCCGCGCCACACGGACAAGGAGTGGGGCAGGAACGAGGACGGCAGCTGGTACTTCCGGGACAAACAACCTGTGTCGACCGATGCCGCCGACGATGCGACGACCTCCGCCAAGAAGAAGCCCGAGGTGAGTATCAAAATCGCCGAGTGGTCGGACAAGGCCAGCGTATGGTCCGAGGGCGTCGACCACGACGGGAAATTGGGCGACGCCAAGTACAAGTATGCGGCAGGTGTCCAGGCGCTGGGCGTAGACGGTTCGGCGGGCATGAGTGTCACCGACGGACGGTTCAAGGCTGGTGTTTCGGGAACCGCGTATCTCGCCCAGGCGTCCGCGAGCGGAAGCATGGAGTACGGCGTCCTCGGGACCTCGGGTGAGGCGAAGGCCTTCGTGGGTGCCGATGCGTCGGTGGAAGCCACTGTCGGTAAGGACGGGGTGCACGCCGGCGCGGAGGCGTTCGCCGGAGCCAAGGCGACCGGATCCGCATCGGCCGACATCGCCGGTGTCGGTGCCGGTGTGAACGGTGAGGCCTGGGCGGGCGTGGGAGCCGAAGCACATGCCGATATCGGCATGAAGGACGGAAAGTTCACCATCGGCGGTGACGTCGGAGTGGGTTTGGGCCTGGGCGGAAAGGTCGGGTTCAATTTCACCGTCGATCCCCACAAGGTGACCGACGCACTCAGCGACGGAGCTGACGCTGTGGGCGACGCCTGGGACAGCACAGTCGGCAGCTGGTTCTAGACCGCGCTCAAGTTCACAGAAGGATTGGATCCACCATGGCAGCCACGTTGCCGGTCAAGATTTCCTTTTCGCTTCCGGACGGCTGGCACGCAGCACCGCCGGACGAGGTCGGCGCGCCGAACGTCGCGTTCGTCGCGCTCCACCCGGCCTCTGTCGATGGCGGTTTCACGGCGAACATCACCATCTCCGGCGAGATGCGTAACGACGGCGCCACCATCTCGCAGATCGCCGACGAGTCGGTGCCCCGTCTTGAGCAGGGAGGGCCCGTCCGCGTCCTCAAGAAGACCGAGATCGGAACTCCGGACATTCCCGGGCTCACGGACTCTCCGGGCATCGTGCAGAACCTCGTACTCTCCACCACGCTGCGCGGAGAGCCCATCGAGTTGTGCCAGAGCCAGGTGTACCTCGGCATGGAGGACGTGCGGAACCCGGCTCAGCGCGCGGTGATCGAAATCGTCCTCACCGCGACTCGGAACCAACTCGGTGAAGTCATCGAGGACTACAAGAAATTCCTGCGGACGGTGCAGCAGGCCGACGGGGCCAACTAGCCGTCGGCGCATGCAAAGTGCCCCTTGACCCGGTGACGTTCATAACCGGTTCAAGGGGCACTTTGCATTCCGCTCAGGCGACTGTCCACACCTGCGCGGGAATCCGGTCCATGACGTCGCACAGGTAGTTCAGCCGGTCCTCGATCTCTTGCGGAGACAAGGTGCCGGTGTACCACGTGAAAAGTTCGTCGTCGCGCAGGCGAAGGGGGTGCGTCTCGGCACGTGCATCCGACAGAAAGAAGGCCCTCATATCGTCAGTCAGGACGCTGCGGACGAAAGCTTCGTCACGTGTGTCGACTCGGAACTTCTTGTCGAAGTCCGGTACGCCGAGCAACATTCTGGGCCCAAGACCCATCAGCCTGTCGATCTTGGTCGGTGGCTCCATGTGCATGACCGGCGTCCCCATGCCGGGCGCCGAGATGAGGAACACGGACTCGTGTGTGTACTGCCTGTTGCCGCCCTGGGTGTCACCCGACAAAGGATTCACGTACCGGTACTCGAAGCACTTGAAGGAACGGCCGCGGAACTCTCCTGTGATGTAGTGCCACGCGGTCAGGTTGGAACCCGTGCCCGGCATCGGGCCCACCCCGCAGTACTCGGTGGCCCCTCCCGGCACGCTCCGCTCGTGGGTCCAGCCACGTGCAGCGGCGAACCCGGGGAGGTCCGCCCAACCTTTCCGGATCCGATCCTGCTCTCGGCTACTGCGGATGAACGCCCTGATGACGAGCGTGAACATTCCGACAATGAACGAGAAGAAGGCGATCATCGCCAGGGTCTGAAGCACCTGTTCCATAGGCCGAGATTATTCCGGACGCGATGTGCTCCTGTGAACCGAGGTCGGCACCGCGTCCACCACCTGAGATCGCGCGAGTGAAGATCCTTTGCCAGCTAGGTGAAGAGTCTGCAGCGTGTTCCAATTTGCCCGGAGTTCGGAGAAAGTGCACCAAGTGGGTGCCACTTGTGCGCCATATGCTGGGCGCGCCGAAGGGGCCGTCCGCTCTTCCGGCTTTATGTGACCTGCTTCTCAGACCACTGGAACGGACCCTCTAATGATTAAGTCCCGTCTCTCCGTCGCAACGTGGGCCCTGTCGGCCGTAGCCGCAGGCACGCTGCTCGTCGGCTGCTCGGGGTCGGTGAGCGTGGGGAAGTCCGACCCCAAGCTGTCCAAGGAGAAGTTGGCCGACACGGTCGCCGAGAAGCTCGCCGCCACCACGGGCCAGCCGAAGCCGAACGTCACCTGCCCCGAGGACCTTGTCGGGAAGGTCGGCAACACCGGCCGCTGCACTCTCACGGCGAGCGACGGCAGCACGCTGGGCGTGACGGTCAAGGTTTCCTCGGTGGACGGAAGCAACATCAACTTCGACATCAAGGCCGACGAGAAGCCCACCCCGGCCGCGAGCTGACACTCTCGGCTTCGTTGCGCCTCTCGCGAGACAGGCGCAACCGGACTGATTGTTCGGCCGGTCGTCGATGTGCCTGCGCCCCTGAAGTCGGGCCGCCCCGAACCGCATCGGCGACTGCGGCCCGACCCGCAATCCGCGGTCGGCCGAACCGGGAGTTGTCCACGGGGGGAGGCTCCGCGGTCGCCCGGTTTTCGAACCGGGCGGCAGAGATGAATCGGCATCGAAGTCGTTGATCAAGGAATGTACGGGCACGCTGAAAGGGCGGGCCCGTGCGTGACGAATTCGGAATGGTGAGCCGGCTCCCGTTCGCATCCGAGGTCTCACTGCCGCACGAGTGCCTCTCTACGTAACGACGGTGAAGATTCCATGGAGGTATCTTCCTCTGCTGAGGGTTCCCGTACTTGGGCTGCAGAGCCGTCAGAGCCCGGAGTTGAACCTTGAGGGTGAACATCAAGGGCGGGCGAGATAGGAAATTTGCCCCGTAAGTCCCGGCGTGAGAAGCGAGTTTCGTAACTGACCTAGCACACGGGCCGGTTGGTTCCGTTGTGCGGCGTGACTAAAGTGGTAATGGCTCGACGAGAGACCCCGCGCCGCTGCGCTGCGGGCGGCGCGAGCTGCTGGACTGACGGGGAACGGGGAGGGGGACGCGTCGTGTTTCCTGCTGACATGAGGCCGGCCTGCGTCTCGGCCTCGGCTGCCGCTGACCTGAAGGCCGGTGCGGGAGTCCCCAAGTCCTTCAAGCAGTGCGACGTCGTCCACGGGCGATCGACCTCGCAGTCGAAGACGCCCAGCCTGCGGCTTGAGGCGATGGATCTCGCCGCGCACAGCCCGGTGGTCGGCACGATCGCCAACCCGAAGACTTCGGCGGCCGGTTCACTCCCCGGCGCTGCCCCCTCTACTTGCGTACCAGCCTCGTCACAGCCCCAGAAATCCACTTCAGGTGACGCGACCACCCAGGCAGGATCGCCTACGAAGTCTTCTTCGGACGGCAACGATCAGCTGTGGATCGAACCGGAGTTGCGGTCGCGGTGGTGGTGATCGGGGGAGGAGCGTTCGCGTTCACACGGACACGACGCTCCGGCTGAGCGGCAAACACACGACGTTTGTCGAGCGGGGGAGTTGATTCCCTGCGAGGCAACATCCGGAAAGTTCCACCAGTAACTCAGGAGAGGAAGGCCGAACATGGCAGACGGACAGCGGCTCTCAGATTCCGAGATGATTGCGCTCGAGCGCAAGATCGCGGACAAGTTCGACAACATCAAGGCGACGGTGCACCGCCTCCAGGGGACGATCGACAGCCTGGAAGGTAACTGGAAGGGCATTGGCGCCAACGCCTTCAACACGAAGCAGCATGAGATCAACACGTCGCTGAAGACCATCGGCGGCATCCTCGTGAAGTTCCTCGACGGGATGAGCGGAACTCGGAAGATCAAGGACGACTCCGAGGACCAGGTGCGCCAGGCCGTCAACAAGATCAACGTGTACGACGGCGCTCCGAAGTCCACGCTCAGCGGCTACTAAAAGCGCGCCTTGTCGCGCGTCAGTAGCTAGCGAAACCACGGGAGATGGAGAAGTAGATCATGGGTATGAACCACGACGAGATGGTCGTCAAGTACGGCTCTCTCGACACCGCGGCCACTGAAATCGGCAACATGGCCAAGCAGCTTGATGCCGACCTGGAGGAGATCAAGCAGTTGGTCGCCGGCACGGTCGCTTACTGGGAAGGTGAAGCCCAGAGCAAGTATGGCGAAGAGCAGCAGAAGTGGGACAAGGAAGCGCGCGACATCCACCAGGCCCTCCACAGCATCGGTCTGGTAGTGCACCAGGCCGGCGGTGACTACATGGGTGGCGACAAGAAGGCCGCCAGCTTCTTCCTCTAGAGGGAAGAGCGCAGTATGCGGGGTGGGCGCGCGCGGGAGGCGTCCACCCCGTTGCCATGCCGGTACACAACATGATTACCGGCGCCTGGGCGGCGGGAAAGCCTGCTTGGTTCCATCGCTTCACCGAAACGGAAGAATGTAATGACCTTTGGGCCACCACCATCACCTTTCACGCAGTCGACGCGTGTGGCGCAGGAGCGTCGGAGTCGACGTATAAAGGTGTGGGGTTCTGTTGTCCTTGCCTTTGTGGCGGTGGTCTGCGTAGGCGGTTGGTTTCTCATTGCTGGGTTGCCGGGGAGCGGCGACTCGGGAACCAACAGTAAAGCGGTGTCTTCAAAGCAGGCTCCTGACGATGTCCGCCAGACTCTCGAAGAGGCTCCCGGCGGTGGAGCCGGCCGTTTGGTGTCGTCGATCCAGGACGCGGGAGCCAGGCGGGATGATGAACAGCAAACACCGGGAACCTGGGCAACCGACAAGGTACTGGTCAAGGGCAACGACAACGCGCTTGTAGCGGTCAAGGTCAATTCAGGCGACGATGCGTGGAGGCACGATCTCGCGGGCCCCATCTGCGCCACGATGAAGCACGTTACTGTCGACGGCCGGACTGCCGTCATGTTCAAGGACAAGAAGAAAGACGGTACCTGCAATCAGCTCGCGCTCTTCGACCTCAATTCCGGGAAGAAGCTCTGGCAGGTAGTCGTTCCGTGGAAGGGAAAATACATTCCCCTACCGAATGTCACTATGACACGCGGTGTGGTGTCCACGGCCTGGTGGCACGGTTCCTCCGGTTATGACCTGAACACCGGGAAGCTGCGCTGGACACACAAGGCGACTGGTGAGTGTCACGATAGTGGTTTCGCCGGAGGGAAGGGTCTTCTCCTTAGAATCGAATGCCTGGTGGGTTCGGATTACGAGCCTGTTTATACAGTCGCCAAAATCGATCCGCTCACAGGCAAGCAGGCGTGGAGGTATGACGTTGCCGACGGGGTGAATCTCGTTTATCTTGTTTCGTCCGAGCCGCCTGTGATCGCCGTTGCTGCTGGCGACCCGAGCATCTCTGACCTGATCTCGCTGGACGAGAAGGGGAAGTATCGGGCGACGATTCGTCTCGATGGCGGTCACTACGACTTGTACTGTGATGACGGGATCATTAATTCGGCCGTGGACGACTGCAGCGACGTTGCTGTGGGTGACGGTCAAGTATTCATCAACAGTGGTGAAGAGGTCGGAAAGCTCAACCACATAACGAACCGGATCGTTTCCTTCGACCTCGGAACCGGAAAGCCGGTCGTCAAGTTCGAGGCGGGTCGGGACCAGATGATCTATCCGATCCGAATGAGCGGTGACCAGCTTCTCGCCTTCAGGCGTGGTACCGACAACTATGCGCCGTTCTCACTGGTGAGCCTCGACCCGGGAACTGGGAAAGAGACGGTCTACTTCTACTTCACGGTTCTCGGTGAGGCGATGGGTCTGACGTACACGAAATACAGCGACGTCGTGGTGGAGAACGGGCGGATCTTCTTCGGTAGCGACACCGTGCGCGGAGAAGTGATCAAGGGGCAGCCCGTCCCCGAATGGCTGGCCTTCGGCGTAGGCAGCGCTGGTTGATGAGAGCGGGGTGTCTGGGCCGGCAATCGTCCTGAAGCGGCCCGCACCCCAGCTCCGCACCCGAGCTATTCCCTCGCCTGTCCCTCGCCCGGCCCCGCCTCTCACTCCAGATCGAACTCCCCATCCCGAGCCCCCAACACGAACGCCGTCCACTCCGCCTCCGTGTAGCGGAGGACCGTGTCGGGGTCCAGGGAGGAGCGCATGGCTACGGCGCCGGCCGGGAGTTGGGCGATTTCGACGCGTTCCTCGTGGGTCTCGGTGCCCGGGGCGCTGTGCCAGGTGACGTCGGAGATGTCGAGGGCGTAGAGCTCGTTCTTCTCCCGCTCCTTGCGCGCCGCGACGTCCTCGGGGGACTCCCCGGCGGCGTCGGTTTCCACACCCTGTACTGCCTCGGCCATGATCCGGGGCCCCTTCCCGATGTACGTACCTGCCGTCCGGCAAGCCTACTTGGGGCAACCGGGGGTGCGCGGCCCGTCACGCGACTTGCACCCCCGGAGTGCTCGGCCTCAGCCGCAGCCCACGTCCTTCTTCGCCGCAGGCAGGTACGCCTTCAGCAGCGCGCGGAGTGCGTCCCGCCGCTTCTGCACGTCCTTGGGCGCCTGCTGCTGCAACTCGATGTTCGCGACGAACTGCTGCTGCTTCCCGCCGTACACGCACTTGTCCACGGCCAGGGCTCCGAGGTCCGCGATGCGGGCGCCCCGGCCGATGTCCGCGGTGGCCGGACGGCCGAGCCTCAGCATTCCGCGCTCGTTCACCGCCATGACGTCGGTGCTCGCCGGGACCACGTCTCCGGAGAAGTACACGGCCAGGTCCCCGTCGACCTTCAGCCGGCAACGCGGCTGCGTGGCGCCGAAGCCGTACTTCTGTTCCGTCAGCTTCTTGCCGTCGGGGAGGAGTGGGGACAGGAGATCGGGTTCGACCGGGACTCCGCACACGGCCTTCGGTACCGCGTAGTCCTTCCCGGACGAACCGCTGCACGCCGACGCGCTGAACATCAAGCAGACCGCAACCGCAGTAACCCCAAGGGACCGAGACAGCGCAACCCGAATCACTGATCGCCCGCCAGTCCCCGGGCCCGCGCGTTGCCGTCGAAGGCGGCCCCGTTGATCTCGTTGGTCAAGGTGTACGCGTTGTTCTCGGTCTGGCCCGGATTGGCCGCCGCCCAGATCTTCGCCAGCGACTCCAGCTGCCCCTCGCGGCCCGTGAACGTCTTGCCGTTCTGCTGGTGGTTCTCGTCGTCGATGCGGGCCTGCTCGTCCTGCTGCCACTGGTACGTCAGCGCGTCGACGCCACGCTGTGCGGCGTCGCCGACCACCGGAACGAAGTTCAGCGCGCCGCCGATGCCGTGATAGGCCCACTTCGCCTTCCACGACGGGTCTTCCTTGTCGGTGTCCAGCGCCTGATAGCGCGCCTCCTCCAGGAAGCCGACCGTCGCGCCGGCCCGCTGCAGCGTCTCCTTGGGATCGCTCGGGTGATCGGTGTTGATGTCGCGGACGATCTCGCGGTTCAGCCCGTCGTTCAGCAGCCCGTACGAGTCCTGGTTGCGCGAGATCTGCTTGGTCACCTCGAGCAGCTGATGCCGGTCGAGCTGCCTCGGGTCCTCGGGATGGTCGGCCTGGGAACTCATCGAGTGGTGCGTCTCGTCCCCGTAGTTCACGAGGACCTTGGCCATGTCGTCGCGCATCTCGCTCGGGAAGTCGTCGCCGGTCTCGGAGAGGTACTTGAGCGAGCGGTCCAGGGCCTGGCGGTTCTCCGGAGTGTGCTCCACGTACGTGGCGTTGGGGTCGTTCGGGTTCATGCCGCTCGTGGCCGCCAGGAGCGCCTTGCCCGTCGCGTCGCGCGACTGGTTCCCGTCCCCGTCGTCGAGAGGCGTGTCGTCGAAGACGGGCCGCTCCTTGAGTACCCATTGCGCGTTGTCCTGCGGATGCGTCTCGTTGAAGAACGCGGTCGCGGCGTCCGGGCTGTTGGAGAGGCCGGTCATGAAGCCCGTCATCGGATCACGGCCGAAGTCGTCACCGATGAAGTTCATCTTCGGCATCGGCGGGCCGCCCATCCCCTGCCAGTAGTGGTCGGGGAGTTTCATCTTCTTCTCGGTCTCGACCAGCTTGTTGCCGTACTTGTTCAGGAAGTCGTCGTCGTAGTTGCCGGTGCGCATGAGGTTGCTCATCAGCTGGAACCCGTAGACGTTGCTGCCCCGCGTCTTGATCGTCTCGCCGCCGAGGTCGACCATCTGGTTCTTCCAGGCCTGCATGTCGGCCGAGTCGGACTGTGTCGCGCCCGCGAGCGTCATGCTGAGGTTCTTCTGGAAGTCGCCGAGCTGGTCACGGCGGGCCCGCTGCAGCGCGCCGCCGTCCGAGCCGTCGGAGAGGTCGGCCCAGAAGTCGAGGGTGCCCCGCGGGCCGAGGGTCTTGGCGAACTCCTCCTGGAACAGCGGGTCGTTCTTGTACCGGGCCATGGAGGCGTTGAGCCGGTCGAACTCCTCGGGGGACATGTCGTCCCCCTTCGTCTTCATCAGGTTGGCCAGGTCGTCGGCTTCCTTGATGGCCTTCGCCGCCCCGTCGCGGTCGCTGTAGTCGGCCCCGGAGAAGCCGTACGTGGACTGGTCCACGATGAGGGTGAGCGCCTTGGCGGCGGTGTTGTCGCTCTCCGTGGCGCCGCTCAGGATCCGCTGCACCTCGTCGCGGAGGTCGGTGACGTCCTGCACGGAGTGCTCGGGAACCGTCGTGCCCTTCGCGGCACGGTCGGGGTGGATGTTCATCGTGACGGTGAACCCACCGTTCCCGGTGTCCACCACGGTGAGGTTCTTCTTCATGCCGCGGTCGATCGCGTCGTTCAACTGCTGGCGGTAGTCGATCAGTTCGCCACGGGTGTCGCCGAGGATCTTCGCGATGGAATTGGCCTGCGTATGCGCGTCGGCGAACTCTCCCGCCGTCTTGTCCACGAACTCCCGCGACACCGTCGCGTTGGCTCCGTGCCAGTTCGCCTTGTCCGCCTTGGCCTTGAGGTCGCGCTCGGCGTCGTCCTGGAGGGACTTGAGGCTGACGACCATCTCCTCCCAGTCGCCGACGGCTTCGCCCAGCGCGGCGAAGTTCCCGTACCGCAGTGCGTCGAGGTCCATCAGTTCCCCCGCTTCTCGTCGAAGCCCTTGTCGAGCGTGGAGATGCTGCTGAGGACGCCGTAGATGTGTTCCTCGTCGCCCTTGTGGGCGTCCTTGGTGTAGTCGAGGTGGTTCGAGATGTGGGCGCAGGCGTCGAGGAGGGACTGCACCTGGTCCACCCAGCGCTCGGCCACGTGATCCAGCGCCTTGCCGATGGCGAACTCCGCCTTGAGCCCGCCGGCGGCGTTCATCGAGGAGATACGGGCGTGGTCGCTCTCGCGGTCCATGCGGGTACGCAGCCGGTAGGCAGCGTCACCGATGGCCGCCAGGTCGGGGAAGTCGACCGTCAGGTCGCCCTGGGTGTTCTCACCGCCACCGCCGCCGCCCGGATCGGCAAGTTGGTTCAACTGCATCTTGGCGTTCCCCCTCTGCTGGGCGTTCGCCTTGAGCTGCTCCCACTCGTCCCAGGCCATCGACTGACCCCTTCCCCGTGTCGCGGACGCGCTGCCGTGCCGTCCGCTCCCCCTCGAAGAGCTCGAAGTACTCGAAGTACTCGAAGTACTCGGAGAGCTCGTGGGCCTCGTGGAACTCATCAGAGCTCTCGGAGCCCGCGAAGGGGGAGCGGATTCACATCGCGTCCAACTGACCAGAGTGATCCGGCCAGTTCAAGCCACCTAGCGGAACTGTGACGTTCTCAGTACGCCACCGTCCGCAGG
Organism: Streptomyces sp. NPDC046821; assembly: GCF_040645335.1. Taxonomy (NCBI): domain Bacteria; kingdom Bacillati; phylum Actinomycetota; class Actinomycetes; order Kitasatosporales; family Streptomycetaceae; genus Streptomyces; species Streptomyces sp. NPDC046821. Next base: position 454,633 of record NZ_JBEYYB010000005.1, read on the forward strand.
GGTCAGTGATCCGACGGAAGCAGTCCCGTCTGAACCAGCGGCTTCCCCCGCTTCCGCGACACGAACACACCCCGGCCCGCCGGCATCGGACGCGGACGCACGCCGCCGATGAGGTCGCCCTCGCCCGGGTCGCCCGCGAGGACCAGGCCCTGGGCCCCGAGCTCCTTCATCCGCTGGATGAACGGCTCGTACGCGGCCCGGCCGCCGCCCGCCGAGGAGCGGGCGATGATGAAGCGGACGCCGACGTCCCGGGCGAACGGGAGCAGTTCGGTCAGGCCCGACAGCGGGTTGCCGCTCGACGTGGACACCAGGTCGTAGTCGTCGATGATCACGAAGACGTTCGGACCCCGCCACCAGCTGCGGTCGCGCAGCTGCTGGGCCGTCACGTCCGCCGTCGGCGTACGCCGCTGCATCAGGTCGGCGAGCGCGTCCATGTGGTGCCCCATGGAGTTCGACATGGGGATGTATTCGGCCAGGTGCGAGGCCGGTGTCACGTCCAGGAGGGCGCGGCGGTTGTCGACCACGAAGAGCTTGCACGTGTCGCCGTCGTACCGCTCGGTGAGGCGCTTGATGAGCAGGCGCAGCAGGTTCGACTTGCCGGACTCGCTCTCACCGAAGATGAGGAAGAACGGGTCCTGCTCGAAGTCGATGAACACCGGCTCGAGGTTGTCCTCATCGAGCGCGAACGACACACCGCGGTCCGGGAACATGTTGCCCGGAGGCAGCCGGTCCGCCGCGAACTCGCGTGGCAGCAGCCGCACTTCGGGGGCGCCGGGCGCCGTCCAGTGCCGCGTCACCTCGGCGGTCAGCGCCGCCGTGGCCTCGGCCAGGTCCGTGTCCGAGGACAGGCCGTCGATACGGGGGACCGCCGCCATGAAGTGCTGCTTCTGCGGCGACTGACCGCGGCCGGGCACGCCCGTCGGCACGTTCGCCGCGACCTTGCGGTCGAACTCGGAGTCCATCGTGTCGCCGAGCCGCAGCTCGAGGCGGTTCATGAGGTGGTCCTTCATGTTCGCCCGGACCTCCATGGACCGCGAGGCCGTGAGCACCAGGTGGATGCCGTAGCCCAGGCCGCGGGCCGCGATGTCCAGGACCGCCGGCTCCAGGCCCTCGTAGTCCGAACGGAAGTTGCCCCAGCCGTCGATGAGGAGGAACACGTCACCCCAGGGCTGGTCGGTGACCGAGATGTCACCGCGGGCCCGGCGCGCGCGGAAGTCGCCGATCGAGGCGATGCCCGCGGAGCGGAAGTACTCCTCGCGGCGCATCATCACGCCGTAGACCTCGGAGACCGTGCGGCGCACCTTCTCGGGGTCGAGGCGCGAGGCCACCCCGCCGACGTGCGGCAGCCCGTCGACGGCGGCCATACCGCCACCACCGAAGTCGAGGCCGTAGAACTGCACTTCGTACGGCGTGTGCGTCAGCGCGAACGACGCGATGAGCGAACGCAGCAGCGTCGACTTGCCGGACTGCGGACCGCCCAGGATCTGCATGTGACCGGCGGCGCCGGAGAAGTCGACCCACAGCGGGTCACGCCGCTGCTCGTACGGCTTGTCGACGAGGCCGACGGGAACGATGAGGCGACCCGCGCCCTCGTAACCCGGCTGCGTCAGGCCGCGGCCCTGCACCGGCGCGAGGCCCGGCAGGAGGCTGTCGAGCGACGGCGGGCTGTCCAGCGGAGGCAGCCACACCTGGTGGGCCGCCGGACCCTGCGCCTCGAGGCGCCGCACGATGACGTCGAGCACGGTGTCGGCCAGCGCGTCGTCGGTCTTGGCCGCCGTCGCCTCGGGGCGCTGCTCCGGCACGGCCACGTACTGCACCGGCACCTCGCCCGCCGTGAACAGCACCGGACGCCGGTCCACCGGCAGCGGCCCGCCGGCCACCGCGGTCTGCGCGGAACCGGAGCGGTACGTCCCGGACACGTACGCCGCCTTGAAGCGGTCCATCTCTTCCGTGCCGTACTTCAGGAAGCCGGAACCCGGCACGTTCGGCAGCTCGTAGGCATCCGGCACACCGAGCGCCGCGCGCGACTCGGCGGCGGAGAACGTCCGCAGACCGATGCGGTACGAGAGGTAGGTCTCCAGGCCGCGCAGCCGGCCCTCTTCGAGGCGCTGCGAGGCGAGGAGCAGGTGCACGCCGAGCGAACGGCCGATACGGCCGATCTGTACGAACATCTCGATGAAGTCCGGCTTCGCCGTCAACAGCTCGCTGAACTCGTCGATCACCAGGACGAGCGACGGGATCGGCTGGAGCGGGGCACCCGCCGCGCGCGCCTTCTCGTAGTCGTGGATGTTCGCGTAGTTGCCCGCGTCGCGGAGCATCTCCTGGCGGCGGTTGAGCTCGCCGCGGATGGAGTCGCCCATGCGGTCGACGAGCGTCAGGTCGTCCGCGAGGTTCGTGATGACCGCCGCGACGTGCGGCATCTGGGCCATGCCCGCGAACGTCGCACCACCCTTGAAGTCGGCGAGTACGAAGTTCAGCGTCTCGGAGGAGTGCGTGACCGCGAGACCGAGCACGAGGGTGCGCAGCAGCTCCGACTTACCGGAACCCGTCGCGCCGACGCACAGGCCGTGCGGGCCCATGCCCTCCTGCGCGGCTTCCTTGAGGTCGAGCATGACGGGCCGGCCGTCCTCGCCGACACCGATCGGCACGCGCAGGCGCTCGGACTGCGAACGCGGGCGCCAGGTGCGCTTGGTGTCGACGGAGGCGGCGTCACCGAGGCTGAGCAGATCCGTGAAGTCCAGGTTCGCCAGCAGCGGTTCGTCGTCGTCGCCGCCCGTGGCCACGCGAAGGGGCGCCAACTGCCGCGCCAGCGCGTCCGCAGCCTCGTAGGACAGGACGTCAGGAGTGCCCTCGTAGACCATCCCGTGCGCCGACTCCAGCGTCAGGGAACGCGGCTGCACGACGATCGAGAGGTCGCCGCGGCCCATCGAGAGGTCGCCGGGGACGACCTCGACGACCGACACGCCCTGCAGCCCCTCGGGGCTTGCGAGCATCGACATCGGCGGCAGGGACACGCCGTCGAGGACGACGACGAGGTGCGGCTGCTCGGGAACGGGGGCGCCGCCGGGGTGGAAGCGCGGACGGCCCTGGAGGCGCGTGGTCAGCAGCGCCTCCAGCTCCATCGGGTCGGTGGTGATCAGACGACGGCTGCCGGCGCCGTCCGTCTGGCCCGGGGCCTGACTGTGCGGCAGCCACTTGGCCCAGTCCCAGTGCGGCGCGGACTCGCGGCCGGTCGCCACGGCGATGACCAGGTCCTCGGGGGAGTGCAGGGAGGCCAGCGAGCCGACCAGGGCGCGGGCCGTGCCGCGTACGGTCTGCGGCTCACCGCTGACCGTCACGTGGTAGAAGGCGCGCAGCGAGACCGCCATAGGCAGGTCCTCGAGCGTGCCGTGCGCGGCGAGGAAGCGCTGCATGGCGCCCGCGGTGAGCGGCTCCAGCTCGTCCACCGGCGCGGTCTGCGGCGGGATCAGCGGAGTAGCGAGCGCCTGCGGGCCGAGTCCGACGCGGACCTGCCCGAAGTCCTCGTCGCCCGTGCGCCGCTCCCAGACCCGGCTGCCCTCGGCGACGAGCGCCCACAGCTGCTCGGGGGAGGGGTGCAGGTAGTACTGCGCGTCGCGCTGCGCCTTCGCGGTCTTCGTGGCGTCACGTCGTGTTTGCGACAGATAACGCAGGTAATCACGGCGGATGTCCGACATCTGGCCCTGCGTGCCGCGCCGGTAGCGCACCAGCATCGAGATGCCCATCGCCAGCGTCGACGCGATCATCACCATGCCCATGATCTTCATGAACGGTCCGCCGCTGGGACTGTTGAAGAAGAAGACGATGGAGCCGCCCATGCCGAGCATGGGCAGGAGCTGCATCAACGCGCCTTCCTGCTGCCCGCGCGGTAGCTCCGGCGGCGGCTGCAGGACCACCTCTTCCGTGGGCACTTCGGACGGCAGCGCCCGAGGTGGGCGCTTCACGACGATGTGACTCACTTCGCACCAATTCCCTTGCCGGACCGAGGCATTCCGTCCGCCGCCCCGTGTCAGGCGGACGTCGATCGTGATTTGCGATCCTACTGACGGTCACTGACAACGGTGGGCGGTAGGGTGCCGTGGGTGCGGTCGAGCGCCGTGGAACAGCCTGGGAAAACAGGGCATTTCGCGCGGTGCGGTACCAGCGCGGACCGTGAGAGCCGGTCCTGGAAGCCCCGTTGACGGGCGGCGGGAGCGCGCGCGAGCGACGTGCACAAGACCTCCACAAACGGCTGCACACACCACGGCCGCACGGTCGGACTGACCGACCGGGCCGGACACACCAACCGAGGGGGAACAGCAGGTGAGCATGACGGCTTCCGCTTCCGCGAGCGCCGGCGCGACCGGCGGAGCGGGCACCGGAGCCCCTTCGGGGGGTACGGGCCTCGGCTTCTGCCGCGTCACCATCGTCGCGCCCGACAGCCGGATCGACGTGGCACTGCCCGACGACGTACCCGTCGCCGACCTCTACCCGGAGATCCTGCGGCTCTCCCAGCAGAGCCCCGCCGAGGGCGCCCCGGTCGGCTACCACCTCGTACGCCGCGACGGCACCGTCCTCGACAGCGCCCGCTCGTTCACCGCGCAGCGCATCCTCGACGGCGAACTGCTCACCCTGCGCCCCTTCTCCGAGTCGCTGCCGCCGGCCGTCTTCGACGACGTCTCCGAAGCGGTCGCCTCGGCCGTCACCCGGGACCGCAGCCTGTGGAGCGGCGAACTGACCCGTGGCGCCGGCCTCATCGGCGGCGGAGTCCTGCCCGCCCTCATGGCCTTCGTCATCTGGACGGGCCACCCCCTCCACGACATGCACAGCCTCCAGGGCGTCCTCGCCGCCGTCGCCGGCCTGCTCCTGGTCGTCCTCGCCGGCGTGCGCGCCAGGGTCTACGACGACCACGGCTCGGCCGTAGCCCTCGGCCTCGGCGCCCTGCCGAACGTCGCGGTGGCGGGCTCCGGCCTGCTGCCCCTCGCCGACCACCAGGGGATCGGCCGGCTCCAGTTCCTCCTGGCCTGCACGGCTGTCCTGGTCGCCGCCGTGATCCTCACCCTCGTCTCGCCGCGCGGCGACGGCCCCTTCGTGGCCTTCGTGTTCGCGTCGGCCATCGGGGTGCTCACCACCTTCATCGCCACCCTCACGCACCTGACCGCCGTCGAGACCGCCGCCCTGTGCGCCCCGCTCTCCGTAGGAGCCCTCGCGTTCCTGCCCGGCCTCTCCATGCGCTTCGCCCGCCTGCCCATCGGCTTCGAACCCCCGAGCACGGCCCGCGCCGAGTACGGCAACGACCCCGCGCACCAGGAGCCGGTCGACGCCGACCGGATCGCCGCCCAGGCCCGCCGCGGCCACGAACTGCTCGTCGGCCTCGTCGGCGGCTGCGCCCTTGTGGCCGTCGGTTCCGCGGCGGTCCTCGGCTTCTCAGACAACCTGTGGGGCCAGCTCCTCGCCTTCGCCACCGGCGTCGCGATGCTGATGCGCGCCCAGATCTTCCGCTACACCGCGCAGGTCGCATCGCTCCTCGCCGCCGGTCTCGCCTCCCTCGTCCTGCTGGGGCTCGGCCTCTCCCTGCACCCGCCGCTGGACTACCTGACCGACTTCTTCCAGGGCGACCACACGCCCCTCAACATCCGCACGGTCTGGCTCGTCGCGGTGATCGCGGCGGCCACCGCGCTGATCACGTCGATCGGCCTGGTCACCCCCCGCCGCGGGATCTCGCCCTTCTGGGGCCGCTTCATGGAGATCGCGGAGACGTTCGTCCTGCTCACCCTGGTGCCGCTCACGCTCGCCGTCTTCGACGTGTACGCGCGTGCGCGCGCCATGACCTCCTGAGCCGTGCCATGACGCCGCGGGCCCGCCCGGGCTCGCGGTCGGTCGCACACGAAGTGGCTGGTACCCTGTGTGACGGCCGCTTGTGTGCGCCCTCGGATCCCGGTTCGCCGGAATCCGGAGACTGCGCCCGGCGGACCTCGCCTCCCGAGTAACGGAAGCTCCCCTGAGAAGTGGACCAGGGGCACTCGGTGGCCACGAAGAAGACTACGAGGAGTACGCGTGTCGCTCGACGCCGCTACGAAGAAGCAGATCATCGCCGAGTTCGGCCAGAAGGAGGGCGACACCGGCTCCCCCGAGGTCCAGGTCGCCATGCTTTCCCGCCGCATCTCGGACCTGACCGAGCACCTCAAGACGCACAAGCACGACCACCACTCCCGCCGTGGTCTGCTGATCCTGGTCGGCCAGCGTCGCCGCCTGCTGCAGTACCTGGCCAAGAAGGACATCCAGCGCTTCCGTACGCTGGTCGAGCGCCTCGGCATCCGCCGCGGTGCGGCCGGCGCCCGATAAGACGCCATGGAAGGGAGCGGTTCCCACCTGCTAGGGGGCCGCTCCCTTTTGCTGTACGTGCGCACTGTCACTGTCGCTTTGTAGTCTGGACGCACGACAAAAGCTTCACCCCCAGTACCACCCAGGCATCACCGAACGAGGAGAAGCGCATCCTCGCCGCCGCCGGTCCTCGGTAGTGGCCCCCGGGAGACGCGTTCCGTCCGCACCGGGTGCTTCGATCGAAGACCGGCCCGCACCCAAGGCGCGCTTCTCCGCCCCCGTCCCACGCCACACGGGCGCAGGGACAAAAGACGAAAAGTAACGGAGAAAACGCTAGTGGAGAACGAGACCCACTACGCCGAGGCCGTCATCGACAACGGCTCCTTCGGCACCCGCACCATCCGCTTCGAGACGGGCCGCCTGGCCCGTCAGGCCGCCGGCTCCGCCGTGGCCTACCTGGACGACGACACCATGGTGCTGTCGGCCACCTCCGCTTCGAAGAAGCCCAAGGACCAGCTCGACTTCTTCCCCCTGACGGTGGACGTCGAGGAGCGGCAGTACGCCGCCGGCAAGATCCCCGGCTCCTTCTTCCGCCGTGAGGGCCGCCCCTCCGAGGACGCGATCCTCACCTGCCGCCTGATCGACCGCCCGCTGCGCCCCTCCTTCAAGAAGGGCCTGCGCAACGAGATCCAGGTCGTCGCCACGATCATGGCGCTCAACCCCGACCACCTGTACGACGTCGTGGCGATCAACGCCGCGTCCGCGTCCACGCAGCTGGCCGGTCTGCCCTTCTCCGGCCCGGTCGGCGGCGTCCGCGTCGCGCTGATCAACGGCCAGTGGGTCGCCTTCCCGACGCACACCGAGCTCGAGAGCGCCGTCTTCGACATGGTCGTCGCCGGTCGCGTCCTCGAGGACGGCGACGTCGCGATCATGATGGTCGAGGCCGAGGCCACCGACAAGACCATCCAGCTCGTCAAGGACGGCGCCGGGGCCCCCACCGAGGAGGTCGTCGCCGCCGGTCTCGAGGCCGCGAAGCCCTTCATCAAGGTCCTCTGCAAGGCCCAGTCGGACCTCGCCGCGAAGGCTGCCAAGCCGACCGCCGAGTTCCCGATCTTCCTCGACTACCAGGACGACGTCCTGGAGGCCCTCACGGCCGCCGTCACCTCCGAGCTCTCGCAGGCGCTCACCATCGCCGGCAAGCAGGAGCGCGAGGCCGAGCTGGACCGCGTCAAGGAGATCGCCGCCGAGAAGCTCCTGCCGGCCTTCGAAGGCCGCGAGAAGGAGATCTCCGCCGCGTACCGCGCCCTGACGAAGAAGCTCGTCCGCGAGCGCGTCATCAAGGACAAGGTCCGCATCGACGGCCGCGGCGTCACGGACATCCGTACGCTCGCCGCCGAGGTCGAGGCCATCCCGCGCGTGCACGGCTCGGCGCTGTTCGAGCGTGGCGAGACCCAGATCCTGGGCGTCACCACCCTCAACATGCTCCGCATGGAGCAGCAGCTGGACACCCTCTCCCCGGTGACCCGCAAGCGCTACATGCACAACTACAACTTCCCGCCGTACTCCGTCGGTGAGACCGGCCGCGTGGGTTCGCCCAAGCGCCGCGAGATCGGCCACGGCGCGCTCGCCGAGCGCGCCATCGTGCCGGTCCTGCCGACGCGCGAGGAGTTCCCCTACGCGATCCGCCAGGTCTCCGAGGCCCTGGGCTCCAACGGCTCGACGTCCATGGGTTCCGTCTGCGCCTCCACCATGTCCCTGCTGAACGCCGGTGTGCCGCTGAAGGCCGCCGTCGCCGGTATCGCCATGGGTCTGATCTCCCAGGAGATCGACGGCCAGACGCACTACGTCGCCCTCACCGACATCCTCGGTGCGGAGGACGCGTTCGGTGACATGGACTTCAAGGTCGCCGGTACGAAGCAGTTCGTGACCGCGCTCCAGCTCGACACCAAGCTCGACGGCATCCCCGCCTCGGTCCTGGCCGCCGCGCTGAAGCAGGCCCGTGACGCGCGTCTGCACATCCTGGACGTCATGAACGAGGCCATCGACGTCCCGGACGAGATGTCCCCGAACGCTCCGCGGATCATCACCGTCAAGATCCCCGTGGACAAGATCGGTGAGGTCATCGGCCCCAAGGGCAAGATGATCAACCAGATCCAGGAGGACACCGGCGCCGACATCACGATCGAGGACGACGGCACCATCTACATCGGTGCCGCCGACGGCCCGGCCGCCGAGGCCGCCCGCGCCACGATCAACTCGATCGCCAACCCGACCATGCCGGAGGTCGGCGAGCGTTACCTGGGCACCGTCGTGAAGACGACGACCTTCGGTGCGTTCGTCTCCCTGCTCCCGGGCAAGGACGGCCTGCTGCACATCTCGCAGATCCGCAAGCTCGCCGGCGGCAAGCGCGTGGAGAACGTCGAGGACGTCCTCGGCGTGGGTGCCAAGGTCCAGGTCGAGATCGCCGAGATCGACTCCCGCGGCAAGCTCTCCCTGATCCCGGTCATCGAGGGTGAAGAGGGCGACGAGAAGGACGACACCGACAAGTGACGTCCCGTAGCTCCAAGGCGACGGCCCGCACCTCCTCGGAGGCGCGGGCCGTCGCCCGTACCCAAACCCTGATCAAGGGCGAGAACGGCATCGGTACGGTCCGTAAGACCACCCTTCCCGGGGGTCTGCGCATCGTCACCGAGACCCTGCCCTCCGTACGCTCCGCTACGTTCGGCATCTGGGCGAACGTCGGCTCGCGCGACGAGACCCCCACGCTCAACGGCGCGACGCACTACCTGGAGCACCTCCTCTTCAAGGGCACCTCCCGCCGGAGCGCCCTCGACATCTCCGCCACGATCGACGCGGTCGGCGGCGAGATGAACGCCTTCACGGCGAAGGAGTACACGTGCTACTACGCGCGCGTGCTCGACACCGACCTCCCCCTCGCGATCGACGTCGTCTGCGACATGCTGACCGGCTCGCTCATCGAGGCGGCGGACGTCGACGCCGAGCGCGGCGTCATCCTCGAAGAGATCGCCATGACCGAGGACGACCCGGGCGACTGCGTGCACGACCTGTTCGCGCACACGATGCTCGGCGACACCCCGCTGGGCCGCCCGGTCCTCGGCACGGTCGACACGATCAACGCGCTGAACCGAGGCCAGATCGCCCGCTTCTACAAGAAGCACTACGACCCGACCCACCTCGTCGTCGCCGCCGCGGGGAACGTCGACCACAACAAGGTCGTACGCCAGGTCCGCGCCGCCTTCGAGAAGGCCGGCGCCCTCACCCGCACCGACGCCGTCCCGATGGCCCCGCGCGACGGCAGCAAGCCGCTGCGCGCCGCGGGCCGCATGGAGCTCCTCGGCCGCAAGACCGAGCAGGCCCACGTCATCCTCGGTATGCCGGGCCTGGCCCGCACCGACGACCGCCGCTGGGCCATGGGCGTCCTCAACACCGCCCTGGGCGGCGGCATGTCCTCCCGCCTCTTCCAGGAGGTCAGGGAGAAGCGCGGCCTCGCCTACAGCGTGTACTCGTACACCTCGGGCTTCGCCGACTGCGGCCTCTTCGGGGTCTACGCCGGCTGCCGGCCCAGCCAGGTGCACGACGTGCTCAAGATCTGCCGCGACGAGCTCGAGCACGTGGCGCAGCACGGCCTGTCCGACGACGAGATCGAACGCGCCATCGGCCAGCTCAGGGGCTCGACCGTCCTCGGCCTGGAGGACACGGGCGCGCTCATGAACCGCATCGGCAAGAGCGAGCTGTGCTGGGGCGAGCAGATGTCGGTGAGCGACATGCTGGAGGAGATCGCCACGGTCACCCCCGACGAGGTGCGCGCGGTGGCGGGCGACATCCTGGGACAGCGCCCGTCCCTGTCGGTCATCGGCCCGCTCAAGGACAAGCAGGCGGCGCGCCTGCACGACGCGGTGGCCTAGCCCACCCCATCCGTTTCGCAACTCGCGTAAGGAACGAAGAAGATGAGCAAGCTGCGCGTGGCGGTCCTCGGCGCCGGGGGCCGCATCGGCTCCGAGGCCGTACGGGCCGTCGAGGCCGCCGACGACATGGAACTGGTCGCGGCTCTCGGCCGGGGCGACAAGCTGGAGACCCTCACCGAGGCCGGCGCCCAGGTCGCGGTCGAGCTGACCACCCCCGACTCGGTGATGGACAACCTCGGCTTCTGCGTCAGCCACGGCATCCACGCCGTCGTCGGCACCACCGGCTGGACCGACGACCGCCTCGCGCAGCTCAATGGCTGGCTCGCGGACTCACCGCGGACCGGCGTGCTCATCGCCCCGAACTTCTCGATCGGGGCGGTCCTCACGATGAAGTTCGCTCAGGCGGCGGCGCCGTACTTCGAGTCCGTCGAGGTCATCGAGCTGCACCACCCGAAGAAGGTGGACGCGCCCAGCGGCACGGCCGCCCGTACGGCGCAGCTCATCGCGGCGGCCCGGGAGAAGGCCGGCAGCGCCCCGCAGCCGGACGCCACGGCCACCGCCCTCGACGGAGCGCGCGGCGCGGACGTCGACGGCGTCCCGGTCCACTCCGTACGCCTGCGGGGTCTCCTCGCCCACCAGGAGGTCCTCCTGGGCGGCGAGGGCGAGACCCTCACCATCCGCCACGACTCGCTGCACCACAGCAGCTTCATGCCGGGCATCCTGCTCGGCGCCCGTCGTGTCGTGTCCACTCCCGGCCTCACCTTCGGCCTGGAACACTTCCTCGACCTGAACGTCTGACAGTCCCATGCGCGCAAAGCTCACCTACGTCGTCACCGCCGCCGTCCTGGTCTTCTACTTCGTCCTGGTCGGCAGCCGCGGCGTCATGCTCATCGAGCAGGGCACCCTGCTGACCGTCACGTTCGGCGTGGCGGTGCTCATCCTGCCGGTGATCGGCCTCTGGTTCCTCTGGGCCAACACCCAGTTCGTCCGCAAGGCGAACCGCCTCGCCGGCCTCCTGGAGGCCGAGGGCGGCCTGCCCGTGGACGAGCTGCGTCGCGACCAGTACGGCCGGATCGACCGCGACTCCGCCGACGAGGTCTTCGCCCGGCGCAAGGCGGAGGCCGAGGACACGCCGGGGGACTGGCGCTGCTGGTTCCGCCTCGCCGTGGCGTACCGCGACGCCCGTGACACCCCGCGCGCCCGCAAGGCGATGCAGCGCGCCATCGCCCTCCAGGAGGGCCGCACGCTCGGCTCCTGAGCCGCATACGTGAGGGGCCGCACCGGAACGCCGGTGCGGCCCCTCACGTATGTCCGAGTCAGACGTGCAACGGGCGGAACTCCTCCGCCCACACCTCGATGGAGTCCGCCGCCCGGTCGAAGGCCTCGGTCCGCGCGAGGAAGTCCGCTCCGTGGCTGGTGAGCAGTACGGCGTTCTCGTCGGCACGGTCCCGCCGCACCAGGAGCAGCGCCTGCCCCTGGACCGTACGGGGGAGTCCGAGCCAGCGGACGGGCTGCTGGACGGTGCGGACCGTCACGACCCGGTCCCAGGCGACGGTCCGGGTCTGGAAGAACGCCACGCGCCGCAGACCGGCCGCGCTCACCCACGTCCCCATCCGCAGCAGCCGCAGGGCCGAGGCGATGATGAGCAGGGAGATGACGCCGCAGGTCACGGCGCCGGGGAAGGCGCCGGCGAAGGCGATGATCACCGCGGCGAACAGGACGTACGAGGCGAGCAGCAGGAGCAGCGCGGCGGATGCCACCCGCCACGGCCCCGGCCGGTAGGGACGCCGCCACTGGTCGCGATCGTCGAAGGGCAGCGCGACGTCGTCGGCCACCTCGTCAAAAGCGCGGTCGGCCGTCAGGAAGGGCAGGGGCACGACTGGTCCTCACTCAATCCACGCTGTGGTTCGGGCTGTGCCCGGTGAGGCTACCTACCCGCCCGCCCGCCTTCCACCATCGGGGCCGGTACGGGGCCGCCGCCGTCAGCGGTTCTGGGACGCCTCGGACTGGTGCGCTTGCCCAGGCGCCTGGGCGGGCGACAGCGCGGGCGTCGCCAGGAGCAGGGCGCCGACGAGCCCGGCGACGACGGTGAGCCCGACGAGCGTACGGGCGGCGAGCTGACCGGCCGACGGCCGTTCGCGCGGCGGTGGAGTGACGTTACTGCGGAACGTGTCGGCTTCGGCGACGAAGGCGAACGGGACGGAGTTTCTGGGGGCACCGCCCGGCGGTAGCTGGGGGAGGAACATGGGTACTGCTTCTCCTCGTCAAGATCGAGACGTGCCTCGATGTACGGAAACCGAGAGCCTCGACCGGAACGGAACCGCCCTCTTGCCCCTAGAGACGTACGGATGTCCGTATTGGTGCCCTGTTTCGGTGAATTCACTGAAGTTCGCCGATGTTCGGCTCGGAATGTCGCGAGGTGCGACCGAATGCTCCGTTGTCAGTGCCGGCCCGTAGAGTGGGCGCCGCCCGAGTGAAGTGATGGAAGGACCCCTCGACCGTGACCGAAACCCCTGCTGACGACCTCAAGCCGACCTTCCGCGGCGACGTGAGCGTCGAGCTGGTCAAGCACACCGCGAGCGACAGCGACGTGCTGTTCGCCGCCCGCGTCTCCACCGCGGGAGAGCAGTCCCTCGACGAGCTGACCAAGGACCCGGAGCGCTCCAAGGGCCTGATCAACTTCCTGATGCGGGACCGTCACGGCAGCCCGTTCGAGCACAACTCGATGACGTTCTTCATCAGTGCCCCGATCTTCGTCTTCCGCGAGTTCATGCGCCACCGCGCGGGCTGGTCGTACAACGAGGAATCGGGCCGCTACAGGGAGCTCCAGCCGGTCTTCTACGTTCCGGAGGCCTCCCGCAAGCTGGTGCAGCAGGGCCGCCCGGGCAAGTACGAGTTCGTCGAGGGCACCCAGGCGCAGCAGGAGCTCACCGGCCGCGTGATGGAGGACTCGTACCGCCAGGCGTACGAGGCGTACCAGGAGATGCTCGCCGCGGGCGTCGCCCGCGAGGTCGCCCGCTCGGTCCTCCCCGTCGGCCTCTTCTCCTCGATGTACGCGACGTGCAACGCGCGCTCGCTGATGCACTTCCTCGGCCTGCGCACCCAGCACGAGCTGGCCAAGGTGCCGTCCTTCCCGCAGCGGGAGATCGAGATGGTCGGCGAGAAGATGGAATCGGAATGGGCCAAGCTCATGCCGCTCACCTACGCCGCGTTCAACGCCAACGGCCGCATCGCCCCGTAACCCGCAGAGTGTGATTACGGCACAGATGTACGGTTCAGCCGTGCGAAGTGTCCGTATTGCGGCATTTCGGAAAGTTCATCTAGCCTGATCAAACGGACCCGGCACTGCTTGAACCCCCGAGCAGGCAGTGCCGGGATCCCTCTCCGCCACACCCCCTGGCATCCCCCGAGGGGGGACCGCGCGCTGAGCAGCGAGTAGCGTATTACCCATGGCTCCGACCTCCACTCCGCAGACCCCCTTCGGGCGGGTCCTCACCGCTATGGTCACGCCCTTCACGGCGGACGGCGCACTCGACCTCGCCGGCGCGCAGCAGCTCGCCGCCCATCTGGTGGACGCAGGCAACGACGGCCTCGTCGTCAACGGCACCACCGGCGAGTCCCCGACCACCAGCGACGCGGAGAAATCGGACCTCGTACGAGCCGTACGCGAAGCGGTAGGCGACCGCGCCCACGTCATCGCCGGCGTCGGCACGAACGACACGCGGCACAGCATCGAGCTCGCCCGCGCCGCCGAGAAGGCCGGCGCACACGGCCTCCTCACCGTCACGCCGTACTACAACAAGCCCCCGCAGGAGGGGCTGCTCCGGCACTTCACCGCGATCGCCGACTCCACCGAACTCCCCGTGATGCTGTACGACATCCCGGGCCGCAGCGGCGTACCCATCAACACCGAGACGATCGTCCGCCTCGCCGAGCACCCGCGCATCGTCGCCAACAAGGACGCCAAGGGCGACCTCGGCCGCGCCAGCTGGGCCATCGCCCGCTCTGGCCTCGCCTGGTACTCCGGCGACGACATGCTCAACCTGCCGCTGCTCTCCGTCGGCGCCGTCGGCTTCGTCTCCGTCGTCGGTCACCTCGTCAGCCCCGACCTGCGCAACATGCTCGACGCGTTCGTCAGCGGTGACGTCCACAAGGCCACCGAGATCCACCAGAAGCTGCTCCCGGTCTTCACCGGCATGTTCCGCACGCAGGGCGTCATCACGACCAAGGCGGCACTCGCCCTCCAGGGTCACCCGGCCGGTCCGCTGCGCCTGCCCCTCGTGGAACTGACCCCCGAAGAGACCGCCCAGCTCAAGATCGACCTCGCCGCCGGCGGGGTACACCTCTGAACACAGACTTCACAACTCAATACGCATGATCCGCGGGACATGGCTCCTGCGCCCACATGACAACTGCTACTGCACGAACGTCACGCGCGCCACGTGCCTAACAGGTACGTGGCGCTTGTGGTGAGGAGAGTCTTTTGAGTCATCCGCATCCTGAACTCGGCGCCCCGCCGAAGCTCCCGAAGGGCGCCCTGCGCGTCACTCCGCTCGGCGGCCTCGGCGAGATCGGCCGCAACATGACGGTCTTCGAGTATGAGGGCCGCCTGCTGATCGTCGACTGCGGCGTGCTCTTCCCCGAGGAGGAGCAGCCAGGCATCGACCTGATCCTGCCGGACTTCACGTCCATCAGGGACCGCCTCGACGACATCGACGGCATCGTGCTCACGCACGGCCACGAGGACCACATCGGCGGCGTCCCGTACCTCCTGCGCGAGAAGCCGGACATCCCGCTGATCGGCTCCAAGCTGACGCTTGCCCTCATCGAGGCGAAGCTGCAGGAGCACCGCATCCGGCCTTACACGCTCGAGGTCGCCGAGGGCGACCGCGAACGCCTCGGCCCGTTCGACTGCCAGTTCGTCGCGGTCAACCACTCCATCCCGGACGCGCTCGCGGTGGCCATCCGCACGCCGGCCGGCATGGCCGTGCACACCGGCGACTTCAAGATGGACCAGCTCCCGCTGGACCGGCGCCTGACCGACCTCCCCACGTTTGCCAAGCTCGGCGAGGAAGGCATCGACCTCCTCCTCACCGACTCGACGAACGCCGAGGTCCCGGGCTTCGTCCCGCCCGAGCGCGACATCTCGAACGTGATCCGCGGCGTCTTCGCGGGCGCCCAGAAGCGCATCATCGTCGCGTCCTTCGCCAGCCACGTGCACCGCATCCAGCAGATCCTGGACGCCGCGCACGAGTACGGCCGCCGCGTGGCCTTCGTCGGCCGCTCGATGGTCCGCAACATGGGCATCGCCCGCGACCTCGGGTACCTGAAGGTCCCGCCGGGCCTCGTCGTCGACGTCAAGACGCTCGACGACCTCCCGGACAACGAGGTCGTCCTGGTCTGCACCGGCTCCCAGGGCGAGCCGATGGCCGCCCTCTCCCGGATGGCCAACCGCGACCACCAGATCCGCATCGTCTCCGGCGACACGGTGATCCTGGCGTCCTCCCTGATCCCGGGCAACGAGAACGCGGTCTACCGCGTCATCAACGGCCTGACCCGCTGGGGCGCCAACGTCGTCCACAAGGGCAACGCCAAGGTGCACGTCTCGGGCCACGCCTCGGCCGGCGAGCTGCTGTACTTCTACAACATCTGCAAGCCGAAGAACCTGATGCCGGTCCACGGCGAATGGCGCCACCTGCGCGCCAACGCCGAACTGGGCGCCCTCACCGGCGTCCCGCACGACCGCATCGTGATCGCCGAGGACGGCGTCGTCGTCGACCTCGTCGGCGGCAAGGCCAAGATCACCGGCAAGGTCCAGGCCGGTTACGTCTACGTGGACGGCCTCTCCGTCGGCGACGTCGGCGAGCCCGCCCTCAAGGACCGGAAGATCCTCGGCGACGAGGGCATCATCTCGGTCTTCGTGGTGGTGGACTCCAGCACCGGCAAGATCACCAGCGGCCCGACCATCCAGGCCCGCGGATCCGGCATCGAAGACTCGGCGTTCAGCGCCGTCGTGCCGCGCATCCAGGAAGTCCTGGACAAGTCGGCGCAGGACGGCGTCGTCGAGCCGCACCAGCTGCAGCAGCTCATCCGCCGCACACTGGGCAAGTGGGTCTCCGACACCTACCGCCGGCGCCCGATGATCCTCCCTGTGGTCGTGGAGGTCTGACGGACCGTCTGGAGCGGGGCGCCTCGATTTGCATCGGGGCGCCCCGCTCCAGTAGGTTTACGGCTCCGCCCAAGGGGAACCCGGCGCACTCAGGTGCCCGATCCGATTCCCCGAGCGGGACGGAAATTCCGACTCAGAATCTCTGATAAAGTCGGAACCGCCGGAAAGGGAAACGCGAAAGCCGAAAGGCCGGAGCGGAAACCTGAAAGGCACCGAGGAAATCGGATCGGAAAGATCTGATAGAGTCGGAAACGCAAGACCGAAGGGAAACTGCCCGGAGGAAAGC